>JBAOIG010000005.1:641229-961843 GCA_037045155.1 Thermomicrobiales bacterium | reverse complement strand
GGGCGCCAACCCGATCTCCGACATCTGGGCATCCAGGGCGCTTGAGATGGTCGCGGCGAACATCGTCCGTGCCGTCGAGCATCCTGACGACGACGAGGCGCGCGGCCAGATGCTGCTGGCGTCGGCGTTTGCCGGGATCGGCTTCGGCAACGCCGGGGTGCACCTGCCGCATGGCATGTCCTACCCGGTCTCGGGGATGGTCCGCGAGTACCAGCCGGCCGGCTACGACGTCGGCCACCCGATCATCCCCCACGGCATGTCGGTGATGCTCAACGCGCCGGCCGTCTTCCGCTGGACCAGCTCGGCGAACCCGGAGCGCCACTTGCTGGCGGCACGGCTGATTGGCGCCGATGTCGAGGGCGCCGCTCCGGAGGACGCCGGCCGTATCCTCGCCGACGCGATGATCGTGCTGATGCGTCAGACCGGCATGCCCAGCGGCCTGGCCGCTGTCGGCTTCGAGGGCGACGACATCCCGGCGCTGGTGGCCGGCACGATCCCGCAGCACCGCGTCACGAAGCTCTCGCCACGCCCAGCGTCGGAGGAGGACCTGGCCGGCCTGTTCGCCGACGCAATGCGCTACTGGTAGCCGGGCGGGTGATCGACCTCCACACCCATATCCTGCCCCACATCGACGACGGGGCGACATCGTGGGACACCGCCGTCGCGATGGTTCGGCGGGCCGTCGAGGACGGCGTCGGGACGCTGGTCGCCACCCCGCACAGCCACCACGTCCGCGGCCGGGACATCCGGGGCGCGACGCAGCGCCTGCAGGAGCTCGCCGATGCGGAAGGGCTGGACGTGACGATCCTGCCGGGGAGCGAGGTGCGGATCGTCGCCGGGCTTGACGCCGCCTGGCGCGCCGGGGAGCTGCAGTCGATCGACGACGGCCCCTGGCTGCTGCTGGAGCTGCCGCTGCACGACGAGTGGCCACTGCCGCTGGTGCTGGGCGCGATCGAGCGGCTACGCGCCGTCGGGGCGCGGCCGATCCTCGCGCATGCCGAGCGCTACCCGTTCGTCCACAAGCGCCCGGCCGCGGTCGCCGAGATCATCGCGCTCGGTGTGCCTGTGCAAGTCAACGCCGCCTCGCTGTTCTACCGCGAGTCCGACCTCGACCGCCGCGCCGCCGAGGCGCTCATCCACGCCGGCCTCGCCCACCTGATCGCCAGCGACGCCCACAACGTCCGCTATCGCCCGCCGGGCATCAGCGCCGCGATGGAGCGTGTGGCGAAACTGGCCAGTCGGGATGTCGCCGCACGCATGCAGGAGCTCGCCCGAGCGATCGTCGAGCGCCGAGAGGTGGATGTCTCGTAGGGACAGCGCCGCTGGCCTGTCCGCGGTGGGGCGCCCGATTCCCAATTCCCAACCCCTTAGGGGTTAGGAATTTAGGAATCTGGGAATCCCGCCAACACAGACCGGCAGCATCCCCCGCCTTTTGTCATTCACTGCCCGGAGGGCGCCCGCGCAGCCGAAGAATCTCCCCCGCTGGATGCAGTCGAACGCAGGAGAGATCCTTCACTGCGGTTCAGGATGACAAAGGCACGGGGTGGCTGTCGGCGCCAACTGCTTGTGGTAGCAGCGTGCTCAGGGCGATTCCTAATTCCCAATCCCTTAGGGGTCAGGAATTTGGGAATTCAGGAATCTGGGAATCCCGCCGTCGCAGACCGGCAGCATCCCCCGCCTTTTGTCATTCACTGCCCGGAGGGCGCCCGCGCAGCCGAAGAATCTCCCCCAGCGCAGATGGTGATCGAACGCAGGAGAGATCCTTCACTGCGGTTCAGGATGACAAAGGCACGGCGTGGCTGTCGGAACCAACCGCCGGTGGTAACAGCCCGCTCAGGGCGATTCCCAAATTCCCAATCCCTTAGGGGTTAGGAACTTGGGAATCCCGCCGACACAGACCGGCAGCATCCCCCGCCCTTTGTCATTCTGAGGCCGCAGCCGAAGAATCTCTCCTGTGTTGGACTGGCATCGAACAGGTGGGAGATCCTTCACTGCGGTTCAGGATGACAAAGGCACAGGGTGGCTACCGGAACCAACTGCTTGTGGTAGCAGCGTGCTCAGGGCGATTCCTGAATTCCCAAATTCCTAATCCCTAAGGGATTGGGAATTTAGGAATCCCGCCGACACAGACCGGCAGCATCCCCCGCCCTTTGTCATTCTGAGGCCGCAGCCGAAGAATCTCCCCCAGCGCCGGGCTGCATCGAACGGGTGGGACATGACAAAGGCACGGGGTGGCTGTCGGAACCAACTGCTTGTGGTAGCAGCCCGCTCAGGGCGATTCCCAAATTCCTAAATTCCTGACCCCTAAGGGGTTGGGAATTAGGAATCGGGACGGCCAACTCTGCATAGCCGGTTCACGACGCCGGCGTCTCCCGCTTCGGGCGCATCATCGCGTCCGTCCAGCCGGACTCGCGCTCGGCGGCGAGGTCGGAGCGCCGGATCTTGCCGGCCTCGTTGCGGGGCAGCGCGGCAAGGAGCTCGTACGTCTTCGGGACCTTGTACGACGTCAGGTCGGCGCGGCAGTGACGATCGAGCGCCTCGGGCGACGGCGGCTCGGCAGGATCGCGCGGCTGGACGATGGCGTGGACACGCCGGCCCCACTCCTCGTCCGGCACGCCGATGACGGCAACGTCGTCGACGCCGGGATGCGTGCCGAGGACCGCCTCGACCTCGGCCGGGTAGACGTTCGCCCCGCCGGTGACGATCAGATCGGTCCGGCGGTCGGCGATGAAGAGGTAGCCATCGGCATCGACCCAGCCGAGGTCGCCGACCGACTGGAAGCCGTCGTCGGTTGCCTTCGGCTCCGCGCCGATGTAGCGATAGGTCACGTCGCCGGACGATGGGCGCATGAAGATCTCGCCGATCTCGCCTGGCGGGAGCGCGTTGCCCTCGGCGTCCTGGATGCGGATGTCGCAACTGACCGGCCGGCCGACGCTGCCCGGATGCTCCAGCCATTCGTCGCCGCGGATGATCGTCGCGCCGATCCCCTCGGTCGAGCCATACACCTCGTAGACGCTCTCCGGCCCGACCAGGTCGATCCAGGCGCGCTTCAACCACTCCGGGCAGGGGGCGGCGGAGGACTGGATGCCCTCGATGCTGGAGAGGTCGCGCTCGTGGATGTCCGGCTGCAGCACGATGCGCCGCATGATGATCGGCGGCATGTAGCCGTAGTTGACCCGGTGACGCTCGATCAGATCCAGCGCCCGCGCGGCGTCGAAGCGCTCCATGATGACGAGGACATGATCGTCGGCCAGCCCGCCGAATGCGCTGAGGAAAGGCGAGTTGTGGTAGAGCGGCGCGGCGAGGAGCTCGAC
The DNA here is from genome assembly GCA_037045155.1 of Thermomicrobiales bacterium. Taxonomy (NCBI): domain Bacteria; kingdom Pseudomonadati; phylum Thermomicrobiota; class Thermomicrobia; order Thermomicrobiales; species Thermomicrobiales bacterium. Next base: position 958,529 of record JBAOIG010000005.1, on the reverse strand, counting down.
CGAGCCGTGCCGCGCGCCCAGCTTGCTGCCACGCGCCGCGTAGGCGACCGGGTCCCAGGTTGGGTCGGTGATGATCTTCGAGCGGCCGGTCGAGCCGCCGGAGGCGATCGCCTTGCCGGGGTGCGGCGGGTCATCGGGCAGCGGAGCATCGTCGTAGCCGTCGGACAGCGCAACCTCGGCCGGCCGCAGCAGCGGCCAGTCGGTGTCATCCCAGTCGGCGCAGACGAGGGACGGCCGGGCGAGATCGAGGATCTGGTCGCGCTCGTGGGCCGGCAGGGCAGCGCGCAGCGGCAGCGCCAGCGCGCCCAGCTTCCAGGCAGCGGTCGTCAGCAGGACGTGCTCGATCGAGTTCCAGAGGCCGACGACGACCATCGTCCCGGCGGCCACGCCACGCCCGGCCAGCAATCTCGCCAGCTGGTTTGTCGCGCGGTCGTACTCCGCCCAGGTCACGATCTGCTCATCACCGCTGGTCGCGGCGAAGATCAGCGCCGGCTTGTCGGGATGCTCTTCCGCAAGCTCGGCAACCCGCCGGCCGAACGTCGTCATGTCACTGCCCATTCGCCATCCCTCCCTGCTGGTAGACCGAGCGGTATCGTACGTCCGAACGACCGATCCGTCGCCCCTGCCTCGACATCCCAAGTCTGGACGACGCACCACGACTGATGTAGCCTCATCGTTCGTATGCTCAATTGAACGCGCAGAAACACTGCGAGAGGAGTGGGGATGACCGCGCAGATCATTCGGAATGGCACGTTGATCGACGGCAATGGCGGTGAGCCAGTCGCCAATGGGGCGGTGCTGGTTGAGGACGGCAGGATCGTCGCCGTCGGGCCGGACGGCAGCTTCGCCGTGCCGGGCGGCGCAGTCGAGATCGACGCTGGCGGCGGGACGATCCTGCCGGGGCTGATCGACACCCACGTCCACATCACCGGTGAGGGGATGAACCTCGCCAAGCTGCTGACGACGCCATTCTCCTATCGCTTCTACGAGACGATCGACTACATGCGCAAGACGCTGGACGTCGGGATCACGACGATCCGTGACGCCGGCGGCGCAGACGCTGGCATCAAGATGGCGGTCGAGAACGGCCTCATCACCGGCCCGCGGATGCAGATCAGCATCAGCGTCCTCTCGACCACCGGCGGGCATGGCGACGGCTGGATGCTCTCTGGCAACGACCTGAAGATGACGCCAGCCTACCCTGGCTATCCGGATGGCATCTGCGACGGCCCCGAGGAGGTGCGCAAGAAGGTCCGCGAGATCCTGCGCGCCGGCGCGGAGGTGATCAAAGTCTGCTCGACCGGCGGCGTCGGCAGCCCGACCGACCACCCGAACTTCACCCAGTTCTCGATTGAAGAGCTGAAGATCATGGTCGAAGAGGGTCACTTCCACGGCGGCATCAAGGTCATGTCCCACGCGCAGGGCGCGGAGGGGATCAAGAACGCCGTCATTGCCGGCATCCATTCGATCGAGCACGGCATCTATCTGGACGACGAGGCGATCGAGATGATGATCGAGCACGGCACCTTCCTCGTGCCGACCCTCGTCGCGCCGCTCGGCGTCCTCGAATCGGTCGAGCAGGGCAACGCCGCGCCGGAGTACGCGCTGCGCAAGGCTCGCGAGTCGGTCGGCGCGCACAAGGACAGCATCGCCCGCGCCTACAAGGCCGGTGTCAAGATCGCGATGGGAACCGACGCAGCGGTCGTCCCCCACGGCACGAACCTGCGCGAGCTGGGGCTGATGTGCGATGCCGGCATGTCGCCGATGGAGTCGCTCGTCGCCACGACGAAGGTCGCCGCCGAATGCCTCGGCTGGCAGGATCGCGTCGGCACGCTGGAGGCCGGCAAGTACGCCGACGTCGTCATCACCCGGACCGACCCGCTGGCCGACATCCGCTCGCTGGAGGACACGAACAACATCGCGTTCGTCATGAAGGGCGGCGAGATCGTCAAGGACATCCGCAACGCCTGACGCACTGATGGCGCGCGACCGATTCGACCGGCGGCCTACTGTTCGTCGAATCGATCGCGCGCCGCTGGCCTCGTGACGGCGAACAGCCCCGCCGCCATAAGCGCCATCGCGCAGACCACCGACCAGCCCTCAACTGGCATCTGTATGGGCCACGCCCAGCGACTGGCGGGGTCGAGGTAGAGCACCAGCGCGGCATAGGCGAGCGGCGTGAGCCACGCCACGCGACTGCCGATCGCCCTCCCACCGAGCAGCGCGAGGCCGACGAAGCCGACGAGCGTCCGCGCCAGCGCCAGGCGGAGGTCGGCGGCATCGACGGCGGTGGCGACCGTGACGAGCAGGACCGCCGCGGCTATCGTCAGACCGAGGATGTGGAGCGCGCAATAGACCGGCATCGGCCGGCTGGCGGTCTCCTCGGCCTCGCCGAACGGCGAGCGTGCTACTGCGCCGACGACGACGGCCGGCAGCAACGGCAGCGTCACGAGCGCCAGCCCGACCGGCAGCGCATCGAAGCGCGTGAGCCAGACCCAGGTTAGCGCTGCCGCGGCGGCGAACCATGTCAGCGCAACGCAAGTCAACCGCGCGCGCAAGAACAGGATCGCCAGCCTCACGGCAAGTCGGCCAGCGACAGCGTGCCGGCGCGCAGGTCGGCGTAGTGCGTGCCGAGCCAGGCGTGCTGCTCCGATTCGGGGAGCGCGGCGAACCGGTCGGCAGCGTCGCAGGCGCCTGCAACTGTGGCGCCCTGACCAACATAGCTCGGCACGTCGCACATCGAAAAGAAGTCCATTCGCCGCAGGAGCCAGGCCCGGATCGCAAGCTGCGCGTCGTTTTGCGGTACGCCGTCACGACTGAGCGTTCCCGGATCGGCAACCAGCTGGTCGGCGCAATTACTGACGTCGATCGACGATCCGAGATCGCGACTCATTCGGAAGCCGGTGTTGCGGCATTCCATAGTACTTGGGAATGTGGCGAGGCCGCGCAGCGGTGCGGCCAGTGCCTCAGCCTGAACGACCGCATCGTCCAGCCACGGCTGGTACTGCGGATGGGCGCAGACGACGATGTCGTCGCCACGACAAACCGGCTCCGGCGCTGTGTATTCCTCGGCCGCGATCGTGTTACCCCAACCGTCGACCAGGCGATTGTTCGCGTAATCCCAGCGCGGCACGCCGGCCCAGATCATGACCACGGTACCGACGACCGGCACGATCGCGAGCGCCAGCAGCGCACCACGGACCAGATCGCGCCGCTGCGCCAGCCAGAGCGCGGCGATAGCGGTGAACGTCAGGCCGGCATAGAGGAGCGCCTGCCACGGCGCGGACCGCTCGGTGACGTTGCTGACGGCGAGCAACGTTGGCCAGGTCGAGCGCTGCGTGCCATCGCCCATGGCCGCCATACTGTTCGCGACGAACATCTGCCCGCTGAAGGCGACGACCGCGACGATCGGCGCGGTGAAGCGCGAGGCCGACAGGTAGCCGGCCAGATAGCCCCAGGCTGCGAAGGCGAGCAACGCGACTTCCGCGATGGCAACGGACCAGAACTCCGGCCCGCCCCACGTCGCGTGCGGCGTCGTTCGGGAGAACATGTAGACCGCAACGACGACGTAGGCCAGCAACGCCCAGACGGCCGTCGCGAACCAGCGGGTCAGGTGTCGGGAGAGTGTCGGATGTGGCGTCGTCGAGAGCAGATCGGTGATGGCCCGGCGACGGTCATTGCCCGCCATCCAGGCCGCCGCGCCAGCGATGGCCGGCCCCGCCAGCGGGACAACCGATTTCCGTAATAGTTCGTTCGTGCTCGACCAGAGATACGGCTCCCAGAGTTGCGCATCGATCAGGTACCACGCGCCAAGCAGGATCACCGGGACGAGCAGCAGCGCCGCGTTGTGGCGCGCCTCGATGGCGACGAGTCGCAGCGTAGTCATCCGCGCGCTCCTGTCAGCACGCGTGTATAGCCACGCTCCAGCGCCGAATCGCCGATGCCACCGTCGCCGAGCTGGCTGAGCTCGTCGGGCGTGCCACGAAAGACGATCCGTCCACCGTCCAGCAACGCCATAGCGGTACAGGCGGCGGCGACGTCCTCGATAAGGTGGGTGCTGATGATGACCGTGGCATGCTGGCCGGCATCCCGTAGCAGGGCGCGAAAGAGAACGCGCTGTTCGGGGTCGAGGCCGGCGGTCGGCTCGTCAAGCAGCAGCAGGTCGGGATCGTTGACGAGCGCCTGAGCGATGCCAACCCGCCGGAGCATGCCGCCGGAGAGCGTCTTCAGCTTCGACTTCGCCCGGTCCGCCAGCCCGACCCGCTCGATCGCCCGCGCGACCGCCGGACGAACCTCATCGGCCGGCATCTCCTTGAGCAGCGCGAAGTACTCAACGAACTCGAAGACGGTGAAACCGGGATAGTAGCCGAGGTGCTGCGGGAGATAGCCGAGCCGGCGACGGATCGCGGTCCGCTCGCTTGATCGACGCGGGTCGTGGCCGAGGAGCTGCAGCTCACCGCTCGCCGGCGACAGCACGGTGGCCAATGTCCGCAACAGCGTCGTCTTGCCAGCGCCATTCGGGCCGAGCAGGCCGACGACACCGCCGGAGATCTGCAGGTCGATCCCGTTCAGGATCGTCGTGCGGCCGATTCGTTGCGTCAGGCCGCGCGCGGCGACGCTTGGCGTCGTGTTCGTTACCATCCCGTAGCCTTTCGATTTGGGAGCGCCAGCGCCACGCAAGCCAGCACCACCGCCAACGCGCTGTAGAACGGCATGAGCCGTGCATCCTGGACGGCAGCCATGCCGCCGAGGGAGACCGACCCACCAAGGACAATCAGCGCCCAGCCGAGCACGACAGCCGCCGCGCCGACCGGCGCGGATCCGCTGGCCGATGCAGCCGCCAGCCCGAGCGCCGAGAGCATCGCCATCGGCACTAGCCACTGCAGCGTCAGCGTCAGTGCGTCGCCGACGATGATTGAGGCGAGCAAACCGAGCAGCGCATTCACGGCAAAAACAGCTACGACCCGTGAGAGCAGCACCGCCCGCTCGCTGGTTGCCATCGAGCGGCTCAGCTCCCACGCCGGATCGACGCCGGGGCCGTAGGCGAACGCGATGCCGATGCCGGCCAGCACAGGCGCGAGCACGGCGATCCATGGCTCTCCCGTCTGGGCCGTCACCACAGTTCCGACGACCAGCACGACGACGCTTGCCAGCAGCCATGAGACGACCAATGACGGAGTCGTCACGATAACGCGCGCAAAGGCCGACGAGCCGAGCAGCCGCGCCATCGCCCGCTCGACAGCACTTGTCGGCGGCGACCAGACCTCTCCCGCAACCCCGGACCAGACGCGCCCGAAATCAACATCTGGGGGAACGTGGTCGCTCACGACGAGCCTCCTTCAAGTGCGGCACGCAGCAGGCGGCGGATGCGATGCATCCGACTCTTGACCGTCCCCTCGGGGATGCCCATGCGCTGCGCGGCGTCGGCGGTCGAGCGGTCCTCGATCAGGACCATGCGCGCCAGATCGCCATGGTCGGTATTCAGGCGGGCGAATGCGCGCTGCAGGTCTATTCGCAAGGCGGACTGTGCCGCCATGTCGTCAGTCATATGCAGGTCCAGATCGGGCAGCGGTCGGCTGTGCTTGCGTGCCCAGAGTGCCGCCTGCCGAGCGGCGATGCCCCACATCCATCCTCCAACCTGCCCCGCCCCGCGATACGTCCCTGCGCCACGCCAGACAGCGAGAAACGTCTCCTGCAGAACGTCCTCAACGGCATGGGCTGGCAAATGTGCGCGAAGTCGGGCAGCCAGCCAGCCGGCGTGGCGCTCGAAGAGCGTCCGCAAGGCCAGGTCGTCTCCACCGGCAATGGCGGTTAGCAGGTCGTGATCATCCATCTCATTTACTCTGTTGCGTGTTCGACACGATTGGTTCACGCCTGACGATCTATGCGACCATATGAGCGCCGACAGAGCGAGGCGGCGCCGTGTTATCGCCCCGCGAACATCACAATCGGAGCGTAGCAGTGTCATCGAACGCGCAGACGCCACGGACCTATGTCAACACCAGTGTCGTTGCGGATTCCAACAGCTCGCCGAGTCGCGAGCCGATGGCGTTCCACCGGCTGCTGGCCGGCTACGCGCCATCGCGGCTGGCCGAAGCGCCGGACGCGGCGAGAGCGTTGGGGATCGGTCGGCTGCTGGTCAAGGACGAATCCAGCCGGTTGGGTCTGCCGGCCTTCAAGATCCTCGGCGCGTCGTGGGCGACCTACCGGGCGCTGGCAGAGCGCGTCGGCGGGTTCGGCGCGTGGCAGACGCTCGATGATCTGGCCGGCCAGCTCGCGCCGCACGGTCCGCTGACCCTCGTTGCCGCGACGGACGGCAACCACGGACGGGCCGTCGCCCGGATGGCCGCCCTGCTCGGATTGTCGTCGCGGATCTATGTGCCGGACGACATGGCGCAGGCCCGCCGCGACGCGATCGCCAGCGAAGGCGCCGAGGTCATCGTCTTCCACGGCACCTACGACGAGGCGGTCGCCCGCTCGGCCGAGGATGCCGACGACCAGCACCTTGTCATCTCCGACACCTCGTGGCCCGGCTACGAGGATGTGCCAGGCTGGGTTATCGATGGCTACTCGACGATCCTCTGGGAGGTGGACGACGCGCTGGCCGCAGAGGGCCTTCCAGCGCCGAACGTCGTCGCCGTCCAGATCGGGGTCGGGGCGCTGGCGGCGGCCGTCGTCGCGCACTACCGCCGGCCGGGCGGGGCGTGCCCGATGCTGGTCGGCGTCGAGCCAGCCCACGCCGCCGGGATGCTGGCTTCGATGGAGGCGGGCGAGATCGTCTCGGTTCCGGGGCCGCACGATTCGATCATGGCCGGCCTCAACTGCGGCGCGCCGTCGATGCTGGCCTGGCCGATCGTCTCTCGCGCCACCGACATCTTCGTCTCAGTCCCCGACGAGCGCGCCCGCGAGGCGATGCGCCTGCTGGCCGCCGACGGGGTTGTCGCGGGTGAGACTGGCGCCGCCGGCCTGGCCGGCCTTCTCGACCTGCTCACCGGCCCCGACGCCGATCGCTACCGCGCGCTCCTCGGCGCGACCCCCGACGCCACAGCGCTGGTCATCGTCACCGAGGGCGCGACCGATCCGGAGGCGTACGCGCGAATCGTCGGGGCGTGAGGGCAACGCCTGCCGGCAGAATACAGGCCGCGACCGTCACGAATAGACGATTCCGCCGGCCGTAGCGGTCAGCTTCGATTGGCCGTAAGCAGCCCGGTACGGTACAACACAGGGTCGAGCGCCGGGCGACGGCGCGATGGGTTGGCTGGAGGAACGGGCGTCGATGCTGAGGATGGTCATTGTCGGTCTGCCGCAGAGCGGCAAGACGACGGTATTCAATGCGCTCACCCGCTCCGAGGCGGAAACCGGCGGGTTCTCGTCGGGCGAGAGTGAGGCGAACCTGGCGACCGTCAAGGTGCCGGACCCGCGTCTCGACGCGCTGACGCCGCTGTTCAACCCCAAGCGCATCGTCCCGGCGGACGTGCAGTATCTCGACGTGGCCGGCCTGGCCAAGGGCGTTGGCGAATCCGGCATGGGCGGGCAGTTGCTGGGCCAGCTTGCGCAGGCCAATGCGCTCGTCCTCGTCGTCCGCGCCTTCGAGGATGCCAACGTCCCCCACCCGGAGGAGACGGTCGACGCACTACGTGATCTCGAGACGCTGCTGCTGGAGTTCACCTTCTCCGACCTCGGCATCATCGAGAAGCGGCTTGTCCGGATCGACCAGACAGTCGGCAAGCTCCGCGGCACAGAGCGCGAGCAGCACGAGCGCGAGCGAGAGGCGCTATTGCGCTGCAAGGTGGCGCTGGAAGCCGATACTCCCATCCGCGAAGTCGAGCTGGACGAGGAAGACGCGCGACTGCTGCGTGGCTTCGGGTTCCTGACCCAGAAGCCCGCGCTGGTGCTGTTCAACGTCGGCGAGGACCAGCTCGGCGCGACCGCCGATGAGATCGTCGCCGTCGCGCGCGAGCGGTTCGGCCGGCCTGGCGTCGAAATCCATGCGCTGGCCGGCCAGATCGAGATGGAGATCGCCCAGCTCGACGCCGACGACGCCGCGCTGTTCATGGCAGACCTCGGCATCAGCGAATCGAGCCTCGATCGCGTCATCCGGCTATCCTACGATCTGCTGGGGCTGATCTCGTTCTTCACCGTCGGGCCCGACGAGGACCGCGCGTGGACGATCCGACGCGGCGCGACCGCTGTCGAGGCAGCCAGCGAGATCCACTCCGACATCGCCCGCGGCTTCATCCGCGCCGAGATCGTCGCCTACGACGACATGATGGCGACCGGCAGCATGGCCGAGGCGCGCAAGGCCGGCAAGCTTCGGCTGGAGGGCAAGACCTACGTGATGCAGGATGGCGATATCACCCACTTCCTGTTTAACGTGTAGCGGCGATCGAGGAACGCCGATGAGCATCCCGGCATCAACGGAGCATCGCGAACCGGATATCGCGCCAGCGGTCGAGCGCGCGGCGCTAAGCGTCGTCGTGCCGTTGCTCAACGAGGTCGAGAGCCTGCCGCAACTCCACACCGAGATCACCCTCGCACTGGCGACGCTCGATCTGAGTGGGCCGGCCGAGATCATCTACGTCGACGACGGCTCGACCGACGGATCGGCGCGCATCCTCCAGGGGCTGTTCGACGTCGATCCCCGCGTCCAGGTGATCCAGTTCCGGCGCAACTTCGGCAAGTCTGCCGCGCTGGCGGCCGGCTTTCGCGCCGCGAGCGGCCGGCTAGTTGTGACGCTGGACGCCGACCTGCAAGACGTGCCAGCCAGGATCCCGTCGCTGCTCGCCCCGATCCTCAACGACGAGGCCGACCTCGTCTCCGGCTGGAAGGCAGACCGGCAGGACCCGCCGTCGAAGACGCTTCCGTCAGCGGTGTTCAACCGCGTCGTCCGCTCGATGACCGGCGTCGAGCTGCACGATTTCAACTGCGGCTTCAAGGCGTATCGCGACGAGGTGCTCGACGAGCTCACGCTCTACGGCGAGCTGCACCGCTACATCCCGGTGCTGGCGCACGTCCGCGGCTTCCGCGTCGCCGAGGTCGCCGTGCCGCACCGACCGCGCCGCTACGGGCATTCGAAGTTCGGCCCGTCGCGCTTCTTTCGCGGCTTCTTCGACCTGCTGACGGTCCTCTTCCTGTCGCAGTACACCCGCCGGCCGCTGCACCTGTTCGGCCTGATTGGCGTGATCACGTTCGGGCTGGGCTTCCTGATCGACGCCTGGCTGGCGTTCGTCAAGCTAGTGCTGGGCCAGCCGATCGGCCATCGGCCGTTACTGACGCTCGGCGTGCTGCTGATCATCGTCGGCACGCAGTTCATCGTCTTCGGTCTGCTGGGCGAGATGATCGCCCATCACGCGCACCTCAGCAACGCAGGCGGCCGGCCGACCGACTATTCGATCCGCCGCGTCCTGCGCCACGATCCATCAGCCGATGCTTAACCCGCGTAGGGGCAGCCAATGACTGACGTGACGTTCCGCTGCCCGGTCTGCGGCTCGACCGACTGTACGCCCCATCTCGACCTCACCGACCGCATGTTCGAGACGACCGACGCCGTCTTCCCGCTCGTCCGCTGCTCTGGCTGCGGATTGCTCCGGCTGCACCCACAGCCGGACTCGGCAACGCTGGCCGTCGCCTACGGGCCGGGCTACACGCCGCACGCGCGGGCCGGCCTGTCTGGCAGGGCGAAGAGCTGGCTGGAGCGCCGCTCGGTCGGTCAGCTCCGGCGCTATCTCGCCGCGCCACGCCGGGTGCTCGATGTCGGCTGCGCGACCGGCGAGCTGCTGCTGGCGATCCGCGCGGCCGGGAATGCACACGTCACCGGCGTCGAGACGGGCGAGTTGGCGGCGCGGATCGCGCGGCGTCGCGGCCTCGACGTGCGCACCGGCGAGCTGGAGGACGCTCGGTTCCCCGACGCCTCGTTCGACACCGTCATCCTCTCGCACACAATCGAGCACGTGCCGGACCCGGCCGCCACGCTGGCCGAAGTCGCCCGCGTGCTGCGTCCCGGCGGCGCGCTGATCCTCTGGCTGCCGAGCGTCGAGTCGGTCGAGGCCAGCCTGCTGCGGACATACTGGATCGGCTACGACGCCCCGCGCCACCTGACGACGTTCGGCGTCACGACGCTGCGGCGCACACTCGCCAGCGCCGGCCTCGATATGGCGGAGATTCGCCACGAGGCGGTCGGGCTCGAGTGGGCCTGGGCGCTGCGCCTGTTCGCCCGCGACCACCTGCCAGCCGCCGAACCGCTCCTCCGCGGCATCCACCCGCTCCTCATCGTGGCCGCCACGCCGCTGGCCGCGCTGGGCGCGACGCTGGGCCGCAGCGGCCGCGTGCGGGTGATCGCGGTGAAGCCCGCCGGGTAAGCCACCCGCTCACGCATCGTTGCTCGGTCGGCCCCTACGACCGATACTGGCTCCTGGGCAGTGTCACGACGAACGGAGGTCGGATGAGTGGGGTGATCTACCTCGTCCATGGCGAGGGAACGCTGGTGCCAATGACCGAACAGTCGTACGACAGCGAGGACGTCCTCCAGCGGCTCCTCGCCGACTATCCCGATCTTCTGGGCGGCGAGCAGATGAACGCCTCGGCTCCTCGCCGCTGGCTGCTCCTTGCCCGCGAGGCGGGCCTGCCCTCCGCCGAGGACGGAACTGACAGATGGTCGATCGACCATCTCTTTGTCGACCAGGACGGCATCCCGACCATCATCGAGGTCAAGCGCAGCACCGACACCCGCATCCGCCGTGAGGTCGTCGGCCAGATGCTCGACTACGCCGCGAACGCCGTCGTCTACTGGCCGGTCGAAAGCCTGCGCTCGCGCTTTGAATCCCTATGCTCGACCGAAGGACGCGACCCCGAGAGCGTGGTCGCCGACACTCTCGGCCTTGATGGCGGTTCCGACGAGCTCTGGAAGCTCGTACAGACGAACCTGCAAGCCGGGCGTGTGCGCCTCGTCTTCGTCGCGGACATCGTCCCGCCCGAGCTCCGGCGCGTCGTTGAGTTTCTCAACGCGCAGATGAACCCGGCCGAGGTGCTCGCCGTCGAGGTGCGCCAGTACGTCGGGCAGGGACAGCAAGCACTCGTTCCGCGCGTCGTCGGCCAAACGCAGCAGGCGATCAGCCAGAAGTCCGGCGGTAAGTCGAGGGGACCATCTCGACAGTGGGACGAACCATCGTTCATGGCGGAGATCGAGAATCAGGCAGGTCCGGAAGCGAGACGCATCACCCGCGAGCTGCTGGACTGGGCCGAGGAGAAGGCGTCGCGGATATGGTGGGGCAAGGGCAGGATACAGGGTTCCATGTATCCGTCGATTCAAGTGGACGGGCAGACCAACTGGCTGTTCTCCGTCATCACTACCGGTCGCGTGCAATTCGAGTTCGGCAATATGAAGAAGACGCCAGCGTTCAGCGACGATGCGAAGCGACTGGAGCTTCTTCGACGGCTCAACGAACTCGACGAGGTGTCAATGGACCCGTCTCGGATTGACCTCTGGCCGACGATCCCGATCACGGTCCTCGCTTCAGATCGCAACATGGACAAGTTTCGCCAGGCATTCGGCTGGGTTATCAGCGAGATCCGCCAGGCACCAGCGTCTGGACCGCGACCTGCCACTGACCTCAAAGGAGAGAGTCACTAGTCGGCAAGGCGCCGGGTCCGCCTGCCGCGCGAGAGGTTATCGATGACGACGCTCGCCATCTTCGGGAACCACGACGAGCAGACCCTCGCCCAGCTGGCCGACGTCGACAGCCGTGCTGTCTACACGGCATTGATGGCGGACGGGCATCTCGGATACATCATGCCGATCGGCGGTGTCGCCGCCTACGATAATCAGGTCTCGGTCGCCGGGGTCGGGTTCGACATCGCCTGCGGGAACCTGGCGATCCAGACCGACCTCGTCCTCGGCCAGAACGTCCAGCAGTCGGCGCTGGCGGAGATCGCCGACCACATCGCGCACGGGCTGGAGTTCGGCATTGGCCGGACCACGCCTGACGGGCCGGTGGACCATCCGCTCTTCGCGTCTCCCGCGTGGGACGCGCTCCCCGGCAACGTGCGCGCGCCGCTGCGGGAGCGAGCGCGGGCGCAGATCGGCACGATCGGCTCGGGAAACCACTACGTCGACGTCTTCGCCGACGAGGACGACGCGATCTGGGTCGGTGTCCACTTCGGCAGCCGCGGCCTGGGGCACACCATCGCCTCGGGCTTCATGTCGCTGGCGGCCGGCCGGCCCTGGAGCGAGCGGGTGCCGGAACTCGAGGCGCTGCTGGATCTCGATAGCGACCTGGGCCGGCGCTACTGGGCCTTGATGGAGATGGTCGGTCAGTACGCCTACGCCGGCCGGGAGTGGGTCGCCGAGCGCGTGGTCGAGGGCATCCTCGGCGCGCGTGCCCGCCTAGCCGTCCACAACCATCACAACTACGCGTGGCGGGAACGCCACTTCGGCCGGGACCTCGTCGTCGTGCGCAAGGGCGCGACGCCGGCCTTCCCGGGACAGAAGGGGTTCGTCGGCGGATCGATGGGCGACGACGCGGTGATCCTGCAGGGGTCGCGGGCGAACACCGACCTGCAGAAGTCGGCGCTCTACTCCACCGTCCATGGCGCCGGCCGGGTCATGTCCAGAACGCAGGCCAAGGGTTCGAGGGTTCGGACCGACCGCCGCACCGGCGAGCGCAACCAGCGGAAGCGCGGCGCCATCACGCGGCAGATGATGTCCGAGTGGACCTCAAAGAAGGGCGTCATCGTCCGCGGCGGCGACGTCGACGAGAGCCCGCACGTCTATCGCAGGCTCGACGCGGTCCTGGCCGAACAGGGTGACACGATCGAGATCCTCCACCGGCTCCGGCCGCTGGTCGTCGTCATGGCCGGCTCCGACGTCCGCGACCCCTACAAGGACTGAGCGGGTCGCCCGCCGTCAGAACTTGTGCCCGAAGTCGGTCGAGAAGCTGTACTCGTTCTCGCTCCACGGCTCTTCCCAGGTACCGTCGCTGAAGCGCGAGAAGCGGAATCGGGTGAGGTCCACCGGGTCGCCACGGCCGTGGACGATGAGGCTGGCCAGCGATTGGCCGATCGCCGGGCCCTTCTTGAAGCCAGCGCCGCTGAAGCCGAGCATGAGGTAGAGGCCGTCGAGGCCTTCGATGCCGCTGAGGATCGGGTGGGTGTCGGGGGTCATGTCGTAGATGCCGGCGTAGCCGTAGAGCTCGTGTGCACGCGCCATGGCCGGCATCCGGCGCGCGACGTACGACTTGACCACCTCGCCGAAGCGCGGCTCGGAGCGCTCGTCGAATGCGAACGGGTCGACGATGTCGTGGAACTCGCCGCCGCCGACCCCCGCCAGTGTGCGGCCCGGCCCCCAGTCGCGGCAGAAGAACCCGGCGGCCGTATCGACGTAGGTCATCGTGCCGTCCGCCGGCATCTCCAAAGGCCGGTTGAGGACGACGACCTGCACCCGCTGCGCCTCGACCGGGACGGCCAGGCCGATCCCCGCCAGCAGCGGCACCGACCAGGCGCCGGCCGCGCAAACGACCGCGCCGGCCGAGACCGGTCCGTCGGTCGTCTCGACGCCCATGACGCGACCGCCATCGCTCTGGAGACCGGTGACGGCGCAGCGCTCGCGAACCCGTGCGCCGCCGCGAATCGCCGCGTCGGCCATGCCATGTGTCGCGGCAACGGCGTCAACGTAGCCGGAGTCACGCTCGTAGATCGCGGCAGTGATGTCGTCGGCGCGATCGAACGGCTGGAGATCGACCAGCCGGTCAGCCGAGATGACCTCCGACTGGATGCCAACCTCGCGCTGCATCGCGACAACCCGATGCATCCGCTCGACGTTGACGGCATCGTCGCCGCTGGTGGCGACAGTGACGATCGAGCCTGTGCGGCGGAAACCGCAGTCGCCGCCGACGGCGTCGGCCCAGTTGGCGAAGGTCTGGAGCGACAGGTGGGCGAGGGTCGCCTCCGGGACGTTCGTGTAGTGTTGGCGCAGCAACGCGCCGGTCTTGCCGCTAGCGCCGGATGCGACGGTGTGGCGCTCCAGCACCAGCACGTCGCGGACTCCCAACCGGGTCAGCGCGAGCGCCAGGCTCGTGCCCATGATCCCACCGCCGATGATGACGACCTCGGCCTGCTCGCTCATCCCCACTCGTCCGTCCGGCATGCATCGCGCGGGCATCGTACCATCAGGCCGAGAGCCGTCAGGCACGCAAACGAAGGATGATGCTCATGAAGATCGTCAGCGCGGAGCGACACACATTCGAGTTCCGGCCGGATGCCGAGCCGGCGTTGCGGGTGCGGCCCGGCGAGGTGGTGCGGTTCGAGACGTCGCCCCTGCCGGCCGAGCGGCTGTTCGCGGCCGGCGACGGCTGGGTGGATGCCGTCGACGTGCGGCTGATCAACGCAGTGACCGGGCCCGTTTATATCGAGGGCGTCGAGCCGGGCGACGCGGTGTCGGTCGAGATCCTGGAGGTCGAGCCACTCGACTGGGGCTGGAACGCCAACATCCCCGGCTTCGGCATCCTCTCGGATAACATGCAGCATCCGCTGCTGCGCCGGATACCGATCCGCGATGGGCGCGTCTGGCTGAACGAAGCGCTGTCGATGCCAGTCGAGCCGATGATCGGCTGCCTCGGGCTGGCCCCGGCGCGCGGCACGACGTCGACGCTGCAGCCACCCTATCCCTGGGCCGGCAACTACGACCTGAAGCAGGTCCGGCCGGGCAGCACGATCCTCTTTCCTGCGCAGGTGCGGGGCGGGCTGTTCTCGCTCGGCGACCTGCACGCCGCCATGGGCGACGGCGAGGCGACGAGCGTCTCGATAGAGTGCGCCGGGGCGGCAACGGTGCGACTGGGCGTGCGGAAGCGTCTCGACCTGCAGATGCCGCGCGTCGAGACGCCGGAACGGATCTACACCATCGGGCTGGCCGAGCAGTGCGACTACGCAGCCGCCCGTCGCCACGCCTGTGACCAGATGTTCCACTACCTCACTGCAGAGCGCGGATTGACAGCCGAGGACGCCTACATTCTCTTCTCGGCGGCAGTCGACCTGACATTCGGCGGGCCGGCCGCTGCGGTCGTGCTGGCCAGCGTCCCGCTCGACGTGCTTGCCGAGCGAGACACGATCGGAGAGACGGAGGGTCGACGCGCCTGACACTGGCGATCAGGTTACATCGCTGCTCCGCCCTGTTGCGGCGCGCGCCGCGACGGCAACGATGAGCGTCAGAAGGACCATCACGCCGCCGCAGAGCAGGAAGAGAACATTCCAGCCCGCGCGCTCGGCAAGCCAGCCGGATAGTGGGAAGATCACGATCATCGTCAGCGAGAAGAGCCACGACTCGGCCGAGAGCAACGTCGCGCGCTGCTCCGACGGCATCTGCCGGTTGAACCAGGCGTACATCAGCGGCTCGAGCAAGCCGATAACGACGTTCGACGCCAGATAGGCAGCCGTGGCCAGCCAGATCGAGCCGACCGCGAGTCCGGCGACGCCCAGGCCGGACAGCAACCCGAGGATGACGACCTGCCGGCGGAACGTGCCGACACGTTCGGCACGCCCGGCAATTGCCGCGCCGGCCGCGCTGACCAGCAGCGCCGCGCCGATGACAAGGCCGATCGTCGAGTTTGACATCCCCCGGTCGGAGAAGGCCGCCTGGAGGTAGAGATAGGCGACTGTTCCCGTCGCCCAGAAGCCACCGGAGAAGGCCAGCATCGCCGCAACACGCGGGCGCTGGCGCAACTCGTGGACGACATCGCGGATGTGCTCGACTGCCGACGGACGGCGCTCGCCGATGGCGCGGCGTGGCGGCTCGACCAGGCCGGCCGCCAGCCAGACGCCGGCCAGTCCCGCGCCAACCACGAGCCCATACGGCCAGGCGTAGGAGATGTCGGACAGCGCCGCGCCAAGCCAGAGTGTCGCGCCTCCGACGATGTATCCCGCGCCGATCAGCTTGCCGAGGATGCCGGTATAGCTGGAACGTTGCTCGCCGAGCGCGTCATAGAGGTACGCCTGGTCCGCGCCGGAGCGGAAGCTGTAGGACGTGCCGTTGAGGAACATCGCGACCAGCACGACCCAGAAGGACGGCGCAACGAAGATCAGCGCGGCCGAGATCGCCACCAGCAGCGCGCCGAGCGCCAGCGACCAGCGCCGGCCGATCAGGTCGGCAAACGATCCCGACGGCAGCTCCAGCAGCACCGGCGCCAGGTGAAATGCAGACTCCGCCAGGCCGATCTGCGACAGCGAAAAGCCGCGGCTGGTGAGATAGAGGATCCAGATCCCGCCGGTGAATTCGGTCCGGGTAACGAGCTGGTAGAGGTAGAACCGGCGAATCGAGGCAGAGCCGACACCTTGCGGCGCTGCCGTTGTTGTTTCGAGCATGCCAAAAACGCTCCCACGTCACTAACGTGGGGATGGGGTCCCGTGGACGCGCCATCCCCGCTGTCCTCCTGCGTCGCTTCTCAGGACAGCGGGGCGGCGTGAACTCGTGTGTACTTCCAGACGAACCAGTTGCCAGCAAGGCCAGCAACGGTCGGGACGGCCAGCGTCACGTGATGCTCCTGCGTAAGCCTCGAATTTGTACTCTGAGGATGATAACGGGTCGCCGACCGGATCGCTAGCGAGCGGGGCGTTTCGGGTGCGCGTCATGGTTTGGCGGCGATGGGTGAGGATCGTCGCCAGGGATGGTCGATGGTGGGCTTGCCGTTGACGATGGTTTTGGGTCGGCTGGGTCGTTCGACGATGTCGACGGCAGGGTGCGGAACTGCGCACGCGGCCGGTGTCGGCGCCTGGCCCGAGGCACGACGGGCCTGACGACGGTGACTGGCACGGACGCGGGCGGCACGCCGCCAGGCCTGCCAGAGGGTCGGCCATCCCTCCTCCCAGCGCTGATTACACTCGAGTGTCCGCAACGCCAGCATTGGATTGACGTTGGCGCGCGCCCAGTGCATCCCACTCCCCTTCAGCCGGGCCTCGACCAGCAGCTTGTTGGCGCTCTCCACACACCCACTGCCGATCGGATACCCCGCCGCGACAAAGGTGTCGTAGCGTATCTGCTCGATCCGCGCGGCCAGATAGTCGTGGTTCTGCTGGATCAGCGTCCGCGCCTCCGACCCGCAGTGCGGCGCTTCACCGAGCGTCGCGAGCCGATCGAGCACCTGCTGTTCGTCGCCATGGCGTAACGCCTGGGCCTGCTGGCCGAGCCACTCGCTGGCAGACGACGTGCCCGCCCCGTAGACGGCGTGCGCCACCTGCCCCAGGTGCTCCAGCGCATGGGCGAAGTCAAGCACCCGGACCGCATCGAATCGCTGCGTGTCAATGAACCCCTGGCACCAGGCCGCCCCATCGACGACGGCGACCACCGTCCGGGCCGAAGCTGTCCCCCGGCGCTGTGTCTCGATCGTCGCCAGACGGGTGAACGTCTCCGCATCCGCCAGCCGTGAGAAATAGGATAGCTCCTGCGTCCGGACCCCGGTCGCCCTGGCCTCGACCGTGCCAATGGCCAGCGTCTTGACCTCGGCCCAGGTTCCGCCGACCAGCGGCGCCATCGCCCCATCAACGCTGAGCAGTTGCACCGCCGGACCCGCTGGCGCGGCGGGAAGCTCCCGTTCCAGCCGCGCCACCTCCGCACGCTCCACTTGCTCCTGCATCGCGCCGGCCACCTCCGTCAGCCGTCGCACGGTGGCGGCGCTGACCGTGACCCCGGTGAAGTGCTGCAGGATCTCCGGCGCCTGCGCGAAGGGCAGCAACGTGCCCAGCCGCACAATGCTCTCAACGAGCCACGGCGTGAAGGCCACCCCACTCAGGAGCCCTAGCGTCTCATCCAGGGGGGAAAAGCCCGGCCCCACAGGCCGGACAGCGCTGATACGACCGCTCCACGGTCAGCGGCTCGTCCCCCTGCGTCACCAGGCGCCGCACATGCTGGCCATGCGCCACGAGCGGCCGGCCACAATCGGGACATACGCCCGCAGGGTTCGGCATGGCCGTGACGGCCTCTCGCAGGATCTGCGCACGACCCGCCCGCAGACGCCGATCCAGTTCGATTTCCAGCTCCGTCAGGGTCGCGGCGGGATGCGCGCTTAGCCAGGCGCGGAACTCCGCCTCGATTGTGCCCAGTCCTTGGTCGCTCGCTCGCTCGTCTGGCATTGGTGGCTCCTCAGGTGCTCGGCTCCGATGATCGCTCCCCCAGCATACCGCTCACCACCATCACGCCAAACCATGACGCGCACCCGGGCGTTTCCACAGAAGCGAACGGCAGCGGACCCGGGCCAGGGCGAGTGGTAGCGTGGCGATAGCAACGCCGAGCAGGATCAGGGTCCCGCCGGCCACCGTGCCGAGGCCGACCGGCTCGCCGAGCAGGATCGCGCCGGAGATAACGCCGATGAGCGGGGTCAGGTACAGGAACATCCCTGCCCGCGACGCCGCGCCCCCTTGTAGCCCGACGGCCCACAGGATCGGAGCGACGACACTAGCGCCGACGGTGAAGAGCGCGACCGCCATCCAGCCCGGTAGATCCAGCCGGGACAAAGCAGACGCAAATCCAACCGCGCCGAATGGGAGCATCAGCGGGAGGCCGACGATCGACCCGACCATCGGGATACTCGTCGGCGGAATCGGCCCCAGCCACGGCTTGACGGCCACCGAGTAAAACGCCCAGAGAATCGCCGATAGGAGAATCAGCAGGCTCCCTGCGACCTGGTCAACGCCGAGCGCGACGGTCCGCCCGCCAGCGACGACGACGAGCGCGCTGCCCGAGAGTGACAACGCCAGACCGAAGACAACGCGCGGCCGCAGTCGTTCCTGAAGGAGCGGGACCGCCAGCAGCGCCATCAGCACCGGCGATGTGCTGGAGATCAGCGCGACCGTCCCTGCTTCAACGTACTTGATGCCATAGGCCAGCGGGACATTGAAGCCGAGTTGGCCGAGGAGCCCGAAGCCGACTGCGCGAAGGACAAGCCGCCGGGGCGGGGCCGGCGCGTGAAGCAGCCCCAGCGCCAGTGCGCCAACCAGGCCACCGACGATGAAACGCGCCAGCAGAATCTGCCCCGGCGTCAGCGTCTCAACGACGTGTCGCGTCGAGACCGGGACGAAGCCCCAGATGAGCGTCGCCCCCAGTAACGCAAAGCCCGAAGCCCGGTTCATGCGGCGGGATGAAGAGAACGGCCATCACGCCACGATCCAGAGCCCCTGGTCATGGGTGACGACCGATCTCCAAGTCCCATCCGTCCTACTCCCCGACTTCCTTCATTGCGGCGACGAGGTTGGCCGGCGGGTGGTTGTAGTCACAGATCGCGTCGATAACGAAGATCGTGTCACTGGCGAAGCCGCGCTCGAGCGCCTCGGCCATCTGGTCAGGATGCTCGACGCGCATACCGTCACCGCCAAACGAGCGGGAAAAGGCGACGAAATCGGGGCCGTCCAGCGCTGTCTCGCTCTTGCGACCGTACATGTGCTGCTGCATGCCAACGATCATGCCGTATTGCCGGTCGTTCAGAACAATGATGACCGGATTGACGCCCTGCTCGACGGCAGTGCCGAAATCGGCGCTGGCCATCAGGAAGCAGCCATCACCGGTGACGGTGATGACCTTCTTCTCCGGCCAGGCCAGCTTCGCGGCAATTGCGCCCGGCAGGCCGAATCCCATCGCGCCCCAGTAGCCTTCGGGGGTGAACGTGTCGCGATTGCGCGTTGGGATCATGACGCGTGACCACTGATTGTGCGAGCCGATGTCGCCGAGGATCACCGTGTCATCATCAACGCTGTCGGCCAGCGCCTCGAGCGCCAGCCCGTAATGCATCGGTCGGTCGTTGGCGTAATCGCGACGGATCTGGGCACGGACTGCCCCGCGAAGTCCATCCTTGCCACGGACGATCCGAGCGCGCAGCGCGTCGTCGCGCGGGCGTTGCTGGTCGCCGAGCGCCTCGATGAGCTGGTTGAGCGCCGGCCGGATGTCGGCGACCGCGCCGCCCTTCGCGCGCGGGTCGGCACGCTCGCCCTCGTTGCCGAGCCAGATCCCGACAACCGGCGCCGTCGACGAGTCGAACAGCGCATCGGCATGGCCAGTGCCGCCGCGCTCACCAACGGCGAGAATGAGGTCGGCCTCGGTGACAAGCTCCTTGTGGAGCGGTGTTCGATCGTACAGGTTGAGCTGGCCGGCTGCCAGCGGGTGAGTGTCGGGGATCGCGCCGGCCGCGTCGCCGGAGAGAACCACCGGCGCCTCCAGCAGCTCGGCCAGCTCGGCTAGCTCATCACTCGAGAATGTCGAGCGGACTCCCTTGCCAGCCCAGATCACCGGCCGCTTGCTGGCCCTGACCGCATCGGCGATCGCGTTCAGGCCATCGTCATCAAGCGGGACGGCCGGCAGCTCCAGCGGCTGATAGACGTCCATCTCAGTCGCCTCGGAGAGGAGGACGTCCTGGGGGATCTCGACGTGCACCGGCCCCGGCCGGCCACTGCGCGCGATCGCGAACGCCCTGGCGAGCACACTCGGGATGTCCTCTGGCCGCTGGATCGATACGCTCCACTTGGTGACCTCCGCGAAGGTGCGGACGAGGAAGTCCTCTTTGTCGACACCGTGGAACGACTCGTACGACGCCTTGCGCGGCACCGCGCCGGAGATGTGGACCATCGGAGAGGCGGCCATGTAGGCCTGAGCAACGCCGGTCAACGAATTGGTCGCGCCCGGGCCGGCCGTCACCACCACGACGCCAGGCTTGCCGGTGAGTCGCCCGTAGGCGTCTGCCATCCCGCTAGCGCCGCCCTCGTGCTTCACCGTCACGTGGCGGATCTCCGGCGCGTCAGCCAGCGCGTCGTAAATCTCCAGGACGTGCGAGCCGACGAGACCGAAGACGATATCAACCCCTTCGGCCTGTAGCGCCTCGACGACCGCCGCGCCGCTGCGCTGTCGAACCCGTCCCACCGTTGCCGTTACCATCTCGCAGACCTCCTCGGGCCATCACAAATATTCACCGATTGGATGCGCCAGTATCGCCGGATTCGCGGGGCAGGGCAAGCCTCGCTGGGTTGTTGCACATTTGTCGCACAGCACGTCGTTCCGTCACGCGGCTGAGACGGCGCCCAGCCTATGGTTCAGGTAGAAGATTGACCAGACACCCAGCCAGGGAGGCGCACGATGAATATCGAGACACCCCTGATGCGGCAACCGGAGCCCGCTGATGTTGCGACGCAGTATGAGGCCGCGCGTCGGCAGCTCGCCCGCGCGCTGAGCGAGTACGTTGCTGACCTCGACACCTCCGCCCTTCCCGCGCCGGCCGCGCGCGAGTTGGCGCATCGTCGGAACGAAGTCATCGAGACCGGCCTCACGTTCTTCGGCCCGCTCCGCCGCTTCGTCCACCGCGAAGTCATCCACTGGGGCGCGATCGACGGCTTCGAGCTGGATGATGCGCCGGTGGATGACATCGTCGCCACCATTTATCTGGCCGCCGTCGAGCATGCCGACGAAGCGCCGCACGCGCGAGCGTTCTATACATGGCTACGGCGGATCGGCCGGCGCGAGGTCCGTGCCGCGCTGCTCGAACAGGAGCGTCTCAACCGCATCGAGGTCTCGCTCGAGGAGCCTGTGATGGTCGTCGGCGACTGGCCCGACCGCGTCGTCCGGCTGATCTCCGTGCTCGCCGACCCTGCTGCCGCGATTCCCGACGATCTCCTGATCGCCGCCGAGGACACCGACGCGCTGTCCGCGCTGCTCGACAAGCTCCCGGAGCGCTGGCGCGAAGTCTTCCTTCTGCGGGTTGTCGATGGCTGGGAGTCGGTCGCGATCGCCGAGGCAGAGGGGATCGCGGCAGAAGACGTGCGGGCGATCGTCGAATCCAGCCGGACTTTCCTGCGAGACTGGCTGGAGGAGAACGCCTCGATCATCACCGCACACTGAGGAACCGCCGCATGACATCCAGACGCCCCGACATCCACGACGATCTGGCAGATATGGTTGCGGCGCTGCGCGAGCCCGCCGCATGGCCCGACCCGGTAACCGAGGTCGAGGTGATCCAGACACACATCTCGGTCGTGTTCCTGGCTGGTGATTATGTCTACAAGGTGAAGAAGCCGGTCGATTTCGGCTTTCTGGACTTCACGACGCCGCGTCGCCGGCTGGCTGCCTGTCAGGCCGAGGTGCGCCTGAATCGTCGCCTCTGTCCCGACACCTATCTCGGCGTCGTGCCGATCCGGGAGACACAGGCCGGGCTGCGCTTTGGCGGGTCGGCCGGCCGCGTCGTCGATTATGCGGTGAAGATGCGCAGGTTGCCGGAACATCGGATGCTCGACCGGCTGCTGCCGGCGGGACTGGTGACTGGTGAGATGGTCGACGAGCTGGCCGGCGTCATCGCGCGCTTCCACGATCGATCCGACCGCGACCCGCGAATCAGCCGCTTCGGATCCCCGCGCGTCATCGCGCGTAACTGGCAGGAGAACTTCGATCAGACCCGGCAATTCGTCGGAACGACGCTCGATGTCGACCAGGACAGGCGAATCCGGGAGTGGGTTGCCGCGTTCCAGCGCGACCATCGCAAGCAGCTTGAGCGCAGAGTCTCCGAGGGTCGTGTCCGCGACTGTCACGGTGACCTGCGGCTATCGACAGTCTGCTTCCGCAACCCCGGCGATATCTGCGTCTACGACTGCATCGAGTTCAACGCGCGATTCCGCTATTCGGACGTCGCCGCCGACATCGCCTTTCTGGCCATGGACTTCGACCGTCAGGGCCGGCCCGATCTCGGCCGCCGCTTCGTTCGGCAGTATGTCGTAGCCTCTGGGGACACCGGGCTGCTCGACATCGTCGGGTTCTATCAGTGCTATCGCGCGTTCGTGCGTGGCAAGGTCGAGAGCTTCCAGACAGCCGAGCCGGAGATCCCGACCGAGCAGCGCGAACGGGCAGCCGAACGCGCCCGCCACGCGTTCTCGCTTGCAGATCAGTACACCACGCAACCATGCCGCCTGCGGCTGATCGTCATGGCTGGACTATCTGGAACCGGGAAATCGGCGTTGGCAGCGCGCCTGGCAACCGGGCTCGGCGCGACGGTCATCGCTTCGGATGTCGTTCGCAAAGCGTTGAGCGGCCACGCGCCAACCGACCGGCTCAGCAGTGACGTCGGCGGCGGGATCTACACGGCCGCGCAGACGGAACGCGCCTACGCCGCCATGCTGGACGAAGCCGAGCGGCTGCTCGACGCCGGGACCAGCGTGATTCTCGATGCGACATTCACGCGCAAACGGCAACGGGCGGCAGCGCATGCACTGGCCGGCCGGGCTGGGGCGAGCTTCGTCTGCGTCGAATGTGTTGCGAGCGAGGAGATCGTTCGCGCACGGCTGCGGACGCGCCAGACTGACGCGGCTGCCATCTCGGACGCAGGGCTGGATGTCTGGCTCGACCAGCGCCGGCACTTCGAAGCAATCGACGAGCTCGCTCCGGACGAGCACATCGTCATCGACACGGGCCAACCGCTCGATCGGGCGACCGGGGACGCATTCCAGCGAATCGAGTAGGACGAGGATCAGGCGGCGATATCGTCCGGCGTGTCGGACTCAGGCGGGGTAGGTGGAGAATCCGGGGTTGGGTTGCGTCGACCCCACAGCCAGGTAAGCAATGGCACGGCCGCCATGACCGCGGCCAGGACGAGCCACTCGTCCCAGGTCAGCTTACCCCCGTGATAGATCGGCAGGAACACGTCCACTCCCGTCCATTCAGCGCATCACACCCTAGTATAGGCCGCCTCGCGAATCGCCGGGCCGGCGACAGTCCGCTACCCTCGCAGATACGCGAGGACAGCCAGCACACGGCGATGCTGGCTGATAGCGTCGTCGAGGCCGAGCTTGCTGAAGATGTTGCTGATGTGCTTCTCGACCGTGCCCTCACCGATGAAGAGGCGATCGGCGATAGCAGTGTTGGACTGGCCCTCGGCGATCAGGGCGAGAACCTCCTGTTCGCGGGGCGTCAGGCCGGCCAGGCGGTCGTCCCGGCGGCGACGGGTCACCAGCTGAGAAACGACCTCGGGATCGAGGACGGTCCCGCCGCCGGCCACCTGGCGCAGGGCGGTCAGGAAATCGCCAACATCAGCGACGCGGTCCTTGAGCAGGTAGCCGACGCCGGCCGCGCCGGTTGCCAGCAGCTCACCCGCGTAGCGCTCCTCGACATACTGGGAGAGGATGAGGATTGGCGCGAGCGGGACGCGGTCGCGCGCCGCGATGGCGGCGCGCAAGCCTTCGTCCCGAAATGTTGGCGGCATCCGCACATCGACGATCGACACGTCCGGCCGCTCGCGAATGATCGCTTCGACGAGATCCGGCCCGGATCCGACAGCCGCGACGACCTCATGGCCAGCATCAGTCACCAATCGGGCAAGCCCCGCCCGCAGCAGAACCGAGTCCTCGGCGATCACCACACGCACGGCAGCTCCGCGTGGATGGTGGTCGGCCCGCCAGAGGGGCTGTCGATCGTCAGCGTGCCGTCGACCCCGGCAACGCGATCGGCCAGGCCCTCCAGCCCGCCACCCGGGGTTACGACTGCGCCGCCGCGTCCATTGTCGGTTATGTCGACCAGTAATCTGCCGCCAGTCAGGCGTGCGGTCACGCGCGCGGAGGTCGCGTTGCTGTGGCGGGCGACGTTGGTGAGCGCCTCGGCGACAACGAAGTAGGCGGTTGACTCGATTGCGTCGGGTAAACGGGTCGGCAGATCGATGTCAAGCGTCACCGGGACGGGCGAGCGGCCGGCCAGCGCCGAGATCGCCGCGTCCAATCCGCGATCGGTCAGGACGGCCGGGTGGATGCCGCGAGCGAGGTCGCGGATCTCGCGCATCGCCGCCTTGGCCTCCTCGTGGGCCTCGGCGATGAGCGCCTTGGCAGCCTCCGGGTCGCTGTCCATCTTCTCTTTCGCCATGCCGAGATCCATCGCCAGCCGTGTCAATCGCTGCTGAGCTCCGTCGTGCAGGTCGCGCTCGATCCGGCGGAGCTCGTCCACCGACGCATTGGCGGCACGGGATCGACTCTCGGTCAGCTCCCCGACCCGCGCGCTGAGCATCGCTTCGAGGTCCGCGCCGAGCAAGTTCCGCGCCAGCCATGCGTGGCCGCGGACCATGCCGATCAGGACATAGGGCATCGCCAGCAGAACTGGGATACCTATCACAATAGCAAGGAGCGCCCTGGGGAGGGTATCGACAGTCCAGCCCGTGGCGTCGGAATTCAGCCAGTACCACGACGGCGCGGTGATCAGTGCGAGCGCCACGCTGGCCCAGGTAATCGCGATGACGAACTGGACGAGCCCGATCGGGAAGAGCAGCGACAGGTAGAGGAGATCGAGCCAGACATACCGATCACTCAGCCGGACCTTGAGCTTCTGCCAGAGGCTGCCGGCCGGGAGCTGTTTGTAGGGATCTGCGATCTGCTCACCGAGCATTGCGTTGAACCTCGCGCGCTCCAGCCGGGCGCCCCCGACCCAGAAGACCAGCGTGCCGGCCAGGATCGGCAGGCCAACGACGGTGACCGCGAGCGAGAGCCCCGTCGAGAGCAGCGTCACGAGCGCGACAAACCAGAAGATACCGAGCGCGAAGCTCAGCAGAATAAACGTGAACGAGACCCACGTCTCGCGCGCGACGAGCAGGCGCAGCGGGTTGGCGAGCGATGCCCGCTCGGGTCGCACAGGCGCTTCCAGGATCCCGGCCATGTTGTGGTTCCTTCCAGTGACGCGGACGTTACGCTACAGCCCACGCGGCGCGTACGTCAACACTGGTAGTGTCGAGCGCCCTGCGCCCCGCGGGAACGCCGCTGGCAGGAAGATTCGTGGTGGGGATAACCCCCATGCCGCCGGCTTCAGGGTATCGGCCAGCATGGAATGCCATGCGGGGAGATCCTTCGCTGCAGCTCAGTGCTCCGACCAGCGTGATGTGTCAGGTCGGCAGCCAGTCCCGTGTCTTGTCATGTATCGTCCAGAGGGCGCCCGGAGCGAAACATCCGTCCCTCCTCGGCGGCAGCGAACGACGCAGGGAAACGGATCCTTCGGCTGCGCGGGCGCCCTCTGGGCAGAGGATGACAGAGGGAGGGGTGGCGGCCGCAACCAACAACCGGTCACTTCACGCTGGTCGGGCCACTCAGTACAGCGACTAGCATGAAGTGACTTGTTGGCACAGAACTGGCTGATGGGATGCAACGCAGTTGTGTGCACCAGCGGGAGGGTCTGGCATGAGTAATAAGCAACACGTGGTACGGCTGACGGCAGCGGAACGAACGGAATTGCGCCAGCTCATTGAGACAGGGTCCGCCCATGCCAGGCGCCTTAAACGCGCCCGCATCCTGCTCAAAGCCGATGCCAGTATCGCCGGACCACGGTGGACCGATGTCCAGATTGCGGAGGCACTGGAATGCAGTCCCCGGACGGTCGCGCGACTCCGGGAACGATGCTGTCGTGAGGGTCTGGCCGCCAGTCTGGGGCGACGTCCCTCGACACGGGTCTATCGGCGACGCTTTGATGGCGCAGCGGAAGCCCGGCTGACCACGCTTGCTTGTAGTCCTGCACCAGCGGGTGCTGCCCGCTGGACGCTGCGCTTGCTGGCCGATACCGTGGTGGAGCAGGAGATTGTCCCCCAGGTGTGCCCGGAGACGGTCCGCATGACACTTAAAAAAACGTCCTCAAGCCGTGGCTGAAACGCAGCTGGTGTCTGTCCGGGAAGCCTGATGCGGGATTCGTCGCAGCCATGGAAGATGTGCTCGACGTCTATGCTCGACCGATCGACCCACTGCGTCCACTAGTCTGCTTTGACGAGAGTGGCAAAGCACTCCGGGGCGATGTCCGTCCCAGTCAGCCAGCTGGACCCGGTCACGCGCTGCGGGAAGATCCGGCCTATATCCGCCACGGCAGTGCCAACCTCTTTCTCTGGTGTGCGCCCCATCTTGGACAGCGAGGCATCACCGTCACCGAGCGGCGCACCCGGGTCGACTGGGCCGTCGCCATGCGCCATCTCGTCGATGAGGTCTTCCCGACGGCGGAGCGGATCGTGGTGGTGCTCGACAATCTCAACATCCATGCCGACCACTCACTCTATGCGGCGTTCCCGCCCCGGGAGGCAAAGCGCATTCGCGACAAGCTGGAACTGCATTACACCCCCAAGCATGCTTCGTGGCTGAACATCGCCGAACTGGAGTTTAGTGCGCTGGTGCGCCAATGTCTGGATCAGCGCATCCCCACGCCGACGGACTTGCAGCAGGCGGTTGATGCCTGGACAACCCGGCGCAACAGCCGCGCCAAACCGGTGCAATGGCACTTCATGGTGGAGCACGCACGCATCAAATTGCGCCGGCTGTATCCGGTCCCTGAACTGGACACTTCATGCTAGTCGCTGTACTCAGTACAGTGACTAGCATGATGTGTCAGGTTGGCAGCCTCCCCGCACCTTGTCATCCTGAGGCCGCAGCCGAAGGATCTCTCCTGCGTCTGAATGCATCCAGCATGAGGAGATGCTTCGCTGAGGCTCAGCATGACAAACGGCCGGGGTGGCTGTCGCACCACAGTACAGGACACATCACGCTAGTCGGTGCACTGAGTCGTCGACCGCAGTGATCCTGTCATTCTGGACGGTTCCCCGCCTCCTGTCATTCTGAGCCGCAGCGAAGAATCCGTTCCTCCCCGCCAGCTGCGACCGAACGCAGGGAAACGGATCCTTCGGCTGCGGCCTCAGGATGACAGAGAGATGGGGTGGCGGCCGCAACCAACAATCCGACACGTCACGCTGGTCGGAGCACTCAGGATGACAAACCGATGGGAGTGGCTGCCGTCCCCTGTGCCCTGCCATCCTGACACTTCGTGCTAGCCAGAGCACTCAGGGCAGGAGGTAGGTCCATTCCTCGGTTGAGAACTTGGCGCGGACCAGCTCGACGGCCGCCTGGTGCTCGACGTCGGTAATCTCTCCCAGCTCGCCGCCCGTTAGATCCTTGAAGCGCTCGGTCAGCGCGTGGAAGAACGCCTCGCGCGGCAGGTTCGTCTGCTGATGCAGGGGGCCGACCCGCTTGTCGGCGCTGCGAAGCCCCTTGTCAGACAGCTTCTCCATCCCGATCCGCAGCACCTGAAGCATCAGCGTCGGGTCCATCTCGTACGACGCCATCGTGTGGTGCAACACCGCGCCGAACCGACGGGCCTGAGCCGCGCCACCGATCTTGCCGCCGGCCGAGGTGATGTCGTTCAGCGGCGCGTACCAGGCGTCGATCCCCAGCTCGCGAAAGGTCTCGACCACCCAGCTATCGAGGAAAGCGTATGACTCCGGGAACGACAGACCCTCGACGAGCGCCGGCGGCGCGTACAGCGAATAGGTGATATCGAGACCAGGTTCGGTGAACATCGCGCCGCCGCCGGTAATACGGCGGACGATCTGAACGCCCAGGTCTGCCGAGTTCTCGATCTGCACCTCGTTGCGGACTGACTGGAAGCGGCCGATGACGACGACCGGCGCGGCCCAGCCCCAGAAGCGCAGGGTTGGCCGGCGCGCTCCCGCGCCAACCTGGCGGGTCAGCACCTCGTCGAGCGCGATGTTCATCGCCGGCGGCAGCGGGGTCGATGGAATGATCTCCCACTCATAGTCCCGCCAGCGGGAGTTCGCCTCGCGCGGGTACAGCTGCTCGCTTCGGCTCATGCTAACCCCCTTCGCACCGCGATCGCGATCGCCTCCGGCGAGAAGCCGAGCATCTCTGTGCCCTGTGGCAGAGCGTCGGCGACCGACTGCGCGATATGTTCCTCACTGGCATCGACCGACAGGCCGTCGAGCGCGCCGGAGATATATTCCAGCGCCTCCTCGGGATACAGGAAGAAATCTCCCGAGACCATCGCGTCGCTCAATCGCCCATCGGCGACGGCGAAATCGACGACGACGAGCTTGCCGCCCGGCGTCTTGTACTCACCATGCATCGTTCTTGCCTCCCGGCTGTTTCAGGGAATCTGGCTGGAGGAGCTCAGGGCCGCGTACAGCTCGACACGCGCCGGCTCGCCGCCAACCGCAAGCGCCACATCAACCGTCGCCTCACCGCGCGCGGGCAACGTCTCGATTGTCGCAAGCCCGCCGCCGATGATCGCGCCACTAGCATCATAACCAACCGCGAACACCGCGACGGAGCCGAGATCGACATCGAGGCCGTTGGTCACCACACCGGTCGCGCGGGGAGTGAGTACGTCTGGCACGAGCTGGACATTGCTGACTGGCAGCATGCCGGCCGTGGCGTTCAGCTTCTCCCACGAGGGGTCGAGAATCTGGATATCGACGCGATCGGGCGCGACGCCGTCCGGCGCAAAGACCGAGCCGCCGACGCCCAGTAGCTCTCCGGGCAGCAGGACCGGGATCGCGGACGTGTTCGTTGCCAGGACCCGGCCATCGGCCGACCAGGCTGTCACCTGATAGAAGACCGGCTCGGCTGCCAGTGTGTCGCTCGGGTTCTGGAGCAGGAACGCCCAGCCGATCTCGCCGCTGGCTGCCACGGCTCCCCAGCCCTGCTTCTCGATCGTGACAGCCGCCGGCCGTGGGTTGAGGAGCGCCATCTCGTCGGCGTGGACTGTCGCGGATGTGATGACCGGGTAGAGCTCGATGCGAGACGGCTGGCCGGCGCCGGAGATCGACACCTCGACGCCGATCGGCTGACCGGGGAGGATGAAGGGCAGGAAGACGGAGCCGCCGCCAACGATCGCATCGTTGCGGTCGAACCCGACCGCATAGACCCTGACATCTTCGACCGGCCGATCGAACACGGCGCTGACGACGCCCGTCGCGATCGGGAAGAGCGACCGCTCGAAATAGGCGATATTCTCGACGGCAATCGCCGGCCGGATCGGCGGTTGCGCCAGGCGGCCGGGGCGGAGATCGACTCGCATCGATCGAGCAATGGCGTCCTGGGGCAGGAAGGTTGATCCGCCAACGCCGATCTCAGCGTCGGGCATGATGATGTCGATATACCCCTCGTCGACCTTGATCGTCTGGCCGGTGTCGTCGACAAAGGTCAGGACATAGGCAGTGTCCAGCACGGCGCTGGCGCGGTCCTGATTTGAGATGAGAAAGCCCCAGCTCACCTCGGTGTATGCCTCGGACTGGCTGTATCCCCATTGGCGGATGCGCAGCGAACCGGTGGCGGGTGGCAGTGTCGAGGTTGGCGCTGGCGCGGTCAGCGTCCCGGTTCCCTCCGGGCCGGAAATGGCTGTCGGCACGCTGGTAGCCGAGATCGCGATACCTGTCGGCTGCGGCGGAGCCGGAACCCCGGTGGCGTCCGTGGACCCGACTTTGGTAGCCCCGGTTGGCGGCGTCTTCGTGCCGGCCACCGCTTCGCTGCCCGCCGTCTGCATCCCGGCCCCCGGGAGGCGGGTCGCGCTATCGCCGGCATGCGTGCCGCAAGCGACAAGCAATACCGTGCATAACAACAGGATGGCGCGCAGCAGAGACTGGCGCATGGTGTCGATCATCCTGCCTACTCCGAAAGCTGGCCGGCCACGCACACGGCCGATCCAATGCGCAAGTGTATAACTCGACGCCAGGCTCATGCAGGGTCGGTCCGGTCGCAGGCGCGCCGATGGCGGTACTATGTGCCGAACATGCGTATGGCGATAGCAAAGAGGAGTGGGGCAGCATGGCAGGCAGCATAGACCGGCAGCGACTCGAGCGGGCGTTGCCCGACACCAGCGGGACCGTCCGCGTCGGAGGGCTCGATCAGCCGGTCGAGATTGTCCGTGACAGCCTCGGCATCCCGCATGTCCGCGCAACCAGCCTGCGCGACGCATTCTTCGGCCAGGGGTTCGCGCACGCGCAGGACCGGCTCTGGCAGATGGTGTTCGACCGGGACCGCGCCGCCGGCCGTGGCGCAGCGCTGGCCGGCAAGACGCTGCTCGAGAGCGACAGCCTGATGCGTCGCCTCGACCTCGTCGCCAGCGCGCAGGCCGACTACGCAGCGTTCGACGACGACACCCGGGTGATGCTGGACGCCTACGCGGCCGGCGTCAACGCCTTCATCGACACAACAGCGACGCTGCCGGTCGAGCTGGATCTGCTCGGCGTCTCACCTGCGCCGTGGCAACCGTGGGACTCGGGCGCGATCTTCAAGGTGCGCCACGTCCTGATGGGCGCCTGGGGGTCGAAGCTCTGGCGGGCGCGGGTGCTGATGGCGTTGGGGCCGGAGGCAGTGTCGGAGTTGGGGGTGCGCACGGCCGAAGGGGGTATCGTCATCGTCCCACCGGGCGAGGAATACGAGGGAGCAATGGCCGATCTCGCACCGCTGATGCCGGGCATCGAGGCGCTCTCGCGCATGCCGGAGGCGGCCGGGTCGAACAGCTGGGTTGTTGGTGGCAGCCGGACGGCTTCGGGCAAACCGCTTGTCGGCGGCGATCCACATCGCCTCCTCGACGTGCCGAACGTCTACTACCAGAACCACCTCACCTGTCCCGAGGCGGATGTCATCGGCTACTCGTTCGCCGGCATCCCCGGCTTCCCGCACTTCGGCCACAACGCGCAGGTCGCCTGGTGCATCACCCACGGGATGGCCGACTATCAGGATCTCTACGTCGAGCGATTCCGCGATTCCGACGGCGCGCTGGAATACGCGGTCAACGACGAGTGGCGGCCGGCCACAACGCGACGGGAGACGATCGAGGTCCGCGGCGGCGACCCGGTCGAGATCGATGTCGTCAGCACCCGCCACGGCCCGGTGGTCGTCGGCGCGCCGGCCTCTGGCCACGCGATCACGCTCCGCTATTCCGCGCTCGACCGGCCGAACCCCGGCTTCCAGTGCCTCGTCCCACAGATGCTGGCGACCAGCGTCGCCGAGATGGACGACGCGATGCGCGACTGGGTCGACCCGTGCAACAACATGACGATGGCCGACGCCGGCGGCACGATCGCGTTTCTCTTCCGCGGCCGCGTGCCAGTCCGCAACGCGGCCAACGGCTGGCTACCCGTCCCCGGCTGGAATGACGACCACGAGTGGCAGGGCGACATTCCGTTCTCCGACCTGCCGCGCTCTCGAGACCCCGAGACGAGCTGGATCGGGACGGCCAACAACAAGGTCGTCGGCGACGATTATCCCTACTACCTCGGGCTCGACTACGCCCCTCCCCATCGAGCACTGCGCGTGACTGCCCGGCTGGCAGCATTGGACGGCGCGACGATCGACGACATCGAGGCAATGCACTCCGACTGCGTCTCGATCCCCAGCCGCTTGCTCGTGGACGCGCTGGCCGGCCTCGCGCTCGACAACCCGCTGGAGATCGCCGCGCGGGAGCGGCTGGCCGGCTGGGATGGCGCGATGAACAAGGCGCTGGTCGAGCCGGCGATCTACGCCGTCACTCGCGAGCATCTCACCCGTCAGGTTCTCCAGCGGCCCGCTGCGTCGGCGCTGGCGCCAAACCCCTACCCCGGCGAACCAGCAGCGATGGGGCCGGCCGCGCGTCTCTGGAGCCAGATCCCGGGCATGCTGCGCGATGGCGACACCAGCCTGCTGGCCGAGGGCGAGACATGGTCGACACCGCTCGCCGCGGCGTTCAGCGACGCAATCACCTTCCTGCGGGCCGAGCTGGGGGACGACATCGACCAGTGGCGCTGGGAGCAGCTGCACCGCACCCGCCCCGTTCATCCACTGGCAGCGCTGTTCCCGGAGGCAGCCGGGCTGCTCAATCCGCCCTCGGTGACGCTCGGTGGCGACGCCGACACGCTCCAGTGCGCCGGGACGTTCCCGGGCCAGAGCTACCTTATCAATGGCACATCGGTCGCCCGCTATGCGTTCGATACCGACTCGTGGGATATGTCGCGATGGGTCTCGCCGCTCGGCGCGTCCGGCCACCCCGGCAGCCCGCACTACGCCGACCAGGCCGAGACCTGGAGCGCCGTGCGAATGCACCCGATGCCCTACTCCCGCGAGGCAGTCGACGACGACGCAGTCACGACCCAGCGGCTGGAGCCGGCGTAGGGGGCGGGGGGGGCATTCTGAATAGCTGGGCGGTGGTTATTGTTCCTCGTCCGTCGCGGTGCTAGGCTAGATCGATCCACAACACCGGAGCGCGATGAGGCGTCCGGCGTCGTCGCCGTTCTGACGTTACGTGAGATGGGCTGCGGGCTGACGCTCGCGGCGCGGTTGTCCGTGTCCCCAGCGGGAGGCTTATCGTGCTGTCGCGCACACCGGTTCTGGTACGGCTCTGGCAGTCCGAGTTTGCGGGTTACAACCGGGCCCACTTCCAGCTGGATGTCGTCGCCGGGCTGACGGTCGCGGCGGTGGCGTTGCCGTTGGCGCTGGCCTTCGGCGTCGCCTCGGGCTCGACGGCGGCGGCCGGCCTGATCACGGCGATCGTGGCCGGCTTCCTGATCGGCGCTCTCTCCGGCGCGCCCTACCAGATCAGCGGCCCGACCGGCGCGATGTCGGCGGTGCTGATCCTCGTCGGCCAGAAGCACGGGCTGGAGGGCATCTGGGTGGCGGGCGTGATGGCCGGCCTGGTCATCTTCGCCCTCGGCGTCTTCAAGCTCGGCCGGATCATCAACTTCATCCCCGCCCCGGTCATCACCGGCTTCACCAGCGGCATCGCGCTGATCATCTTCATCGGGCAGATCGATAACGCCCTCGGCATCCACACCGAGCCGGCCGACACTTCCGCGCTGAAGATCTGGGGCTACCTGACCAACCCGCTGCCGGCGGTCAGCGTCCAGGCAATCGTGGCGACCGGCATCGTGGCGGCGACGATGATCCTGCTGCCGCACGTCCGGCCGGTCCAGCGCGTCCCAGCGGCGCTGCTGGGGATCAGCGTAGCGACGGCGCTCGCCTGGTCGGCCGGCTGGCAGGTGGCGACGATCGGCGCGATCCCACGCAGCATCATTCTCGACGACCGGCTGGCGCTGACGCTGCCGAACACCGGCATGATGAGCGACCTGCTGGGGCCGGCCATCGCGATTGCCGCGTTGGGCGCGATCGAGAGCCTGCTGGCCGGCGTCGTCGCTGGCCGGATGACCGGCACGAAGCTGGCAGTCAACCAGGAGCTGGTCGCCCAGGGGGTCGGCAATATCGTGATCCCGTTCCTCGGCGGGGTGCCGGCGACGGCGGCGATCGCGCGGATCTCGGTCGGCGTGCGGGCCGGCGGGGTGACCCGGATGGTCAGCTTCGTCCACTCGTTCGCCCTGCTGGCCGGGGCGCTGGCGCTGGGCAGCGTCATCAGCCACATCCCACTGGCGGCGCTGGCCGGCGTGCTGATGGTCACCGCCTGGCGGATGAACGAGTGGCACGTCATCCGTTTCTACCTCCACCGGCGGTTGAAGAGCGCCACCGGGGTCATGCTGGTGACGATGGCGGCGACGGTCGCGCTCGACCTGACGCAGGCGATCCTGCTGGGCGTCGGGCTATCGCTGCTGGTCTTCCTCGGCCAGGTGTCGCGGCTGCAGATCGTGCCGACCGAGGTGGACTGGGAGCGCATCCGGCGGGCCGGCCACCAGATCCAGCGCGAGGTCGAGGGCATGCGCGTCGTCTACGTCTCCGGCGCGCTCTACTTCGGCGCTGTCTCGCAGCTGACGGAGACGCTGGAGGCGCTGCCCCCCTCGCGGGTGCTGGTGCTCTCGATGCGCGGGGTGCCAATGGTCGACGTCTCCTGCGTCCACGCGCTGGAGCACTTCTGGCACATCCAGCGCCAGCGCGATGGCGTGCTGCTGATCACAGGGCTGCAGCCACAGGTGCAGAAGCTCTTTGAGCGCACCGGGCTGGTCGATGAGATGGGCCAGGGCTCGTTCTTCTGGAGCGCAGACCAGGCCATCGTCTCCGCCAAGCGCCAGATCCTCGCCCAGCAAGACGCCACCACCAACGAGATGGACCTCTCCGACGAAGCCGCGATGGACGACATGCCGATGGGCGTCGTGCCGGTCGAGTAACCCCTCCCCCAACCCCCTCCCCTGTGAAGGGAGTGGGAGATGAGGCGGAGAGAGACGGGCGCGCAAACGGCTCCGTAGGGACAGCGCCTCCGGCCTGTCCGCGGTAGGGCGCCCGTTGTGCCGGCTCGACCGCTGCCTCGACCGTGATCGGCGTACGGCGGCCGATCTGGCTCCGTCGCCCAGCGTTGGTCAGGTTGTCCACTTCCTCAGGTATGGAAGTGGACAACCTGGCCAAGCACCCTCACGGCGCACGTCTCAGGTTGGCCAGTGGACAATCTCGATAGTACCTGCGCGTTCAGGTTGTCCACTTCCTCAGGTATGGAAGTGGACAACCTGGCCAAGCACCCTCACGGCGCACGCCTCAGGTTGGCCAGTGGACAATCTCGATAGTACCTGCGCGTTCAGGTTGTCCACTTCCATACGTGGGAGAGTGGACAACCTGGCGTCAGCGCTCTCGAACGTGACCAAGATGGCCACTTCCATACAGGACGAGTTGGCCACCTTGACGTCACGAGCGATCCAGGTTGGCCACCTTGGGGGCGGATGAGCTCCCGGCGTAGGGCGCGGAGGTCACGACGATTCCCGATTCCCGATCCCTATAGGGATCGGGAATCGGGAATCCGGGCCTGGCGTGTTGGCAGGGAGTGTGACTGTCACCGTCGTCCCTAGATCGAGCGTGCTCGCTACTTCGATCGTGCCACCGTGCGCGGTGACGATCAGCTGACAGATGCTGAGCCCAAGCCCTGCTCCGGCATGCTCTCCCCCTGATGCGCGAGATCGCCCGCGGCTATCAACAACGCGATAGAAGCGCTCGAACAGGTGCGGGAGATGCTCGGCCGCGATGCCGCGTCCTTCATCGGCTACCCACAGCTGTGCGCCCTGCGCGATTGGCCGGCAGCCGACCGTAATCTGCTTGCCGGCCGGAGTGTAGCGGAGACTATTCTCGATGAAATTCACGAGCAGCTGAATCAAGAGGTCTTCGTCACCGACGATCGTCAACGGCGACGTCGCCGCGACAACCGCCACCCCCTCCTCCTCGGCGCGGGCGTCGTACTGGCTGGCAACCAGCTCAACGAGCTCGGCAAGGTCGATTGATTCTCGTGTGATCGTGAGCTCGCCAGCATCACCGCGCGCCAACGCCAGCAGGGCGCTGGTGATCCGCGTCAGCCGCCCCAGGTCGTCCGCCAGCGTCTCGAAGACGATCTGGTCCTCAGTCGGGTCTCGTTCCTGGACAATCGCGACCTCGAGCTGGCTCTGGAGCAACGCCAAAGGCGTGCGCATCTCGTGTGCGGCGTCGGCGGTGAACCGGCGCTGCTGCTGAAACGCATCGTCCAGCCGGCCGAGCATCGCATTGAACGTTCGGGCCAGCCGCCCGATCTCGTCGTCTGGCATCATCGTCGTCAGGCGCCGGCTCAGGTTCTGCTCGCCGTGCTGGGCAATCGCTGCGGCAAGCCGCGTCAGCCGATCGACTGGCGCCAGCGCGCGCCCGGCTATCCAGAGCCCGCCGCCGGACGCCAGCACCAGCGCGAGCGGCACGACAACGACCAGCAGCAGCTTGAGCAACTCGAGCGTTTCGCTGATATGCGTCCCGAACGCTCCGACCTGAATTGCCCCGATGACATGACCGTCGACGCGGACCGGTTCGCTCAGCACCCGCAACTGCTCGCCATCGATCGCAACCCACTGCAGGTTGCCGACGCCCCGAAGCGCGAGATTCAGCCCATCCGACGCAATGACGTCGCTGGTGAGGCTCGCGCCAGTATCAGCGACAGGCTGGCCGCTCATGTCGGTCAGCCGGAGGAACTGTTCGCCCTCACGAGGGTTACTGATCGCGGAAATATCCAGGCTCGGCTGTCCCTGATCGACGGTGACCGAGGCAAGCACAAGCGCCGCCTCGCGCCCCAGCCCGTCATCGAGCGCCTGATAGAGCTCGTGACGCAGGCTGAAGTAGAGCGTGCCGCAGACGCCCACTAGCGCCAACGCCAGCAGCCCCCCGTACCAGAGCGTGAGCCGCCAGCGAACAGGAACGCGCTTAGCCATCGTCGCCGACGAGCTTGTACCCCGCGCCGCGCACTGTCGCGATGCGCTTCTGCTCGTATGGCACATCGATCGTGCGGCGCAGCGAGCGGATATGCACATCGATCACGTTCGTCAGGTTCGGGAAATCATAGTCCCAGACATGCTCGGCGATCATCATCCGCGTCAGGACACGGTTCGGATGGCGCATGAGGTATTCGAGGATGCGGAACTCCTTGTTCGGCAGGGTATGCTCCTGCTCGCCACGCCAAACGCGCCGGGTCGTCGGATCGAGGCGCAGGTCGCCAACCGTCAGCACCGGGTCGAGCGGCTCGGCCGGCCGTCGGCTGAGAGCCCGCAGCCGCGCGAACAGCTCCGCGAAGGCAAACGGCTTCGTCAGATAGTCGTCGGCTCCCGCGTCGAGGCCCGCCACCCGATCCTCGACCGCCCCACGCGCTGTGAGCAGCAGGATCGGCGTCGGGACGCGGCGTGCTCGCAATGTGCGACAGACGGCAAGCCCATCCATCCCCGGCAGCATGACATCGAGGATAATCGCGTCATAGCTGGCAATCGCCACCCAGTCGAGCGCCTCTTCACCCGTTGCGGCGATATCCGCGGCATGTCCCTCCTGGAGCAGTCCCTTCCGCGTCAGAATCGCCAGGCGCTCTTCATCTTCAACGATCAGGATGCGCATCGTTGTCCCTCCTCCGAAGCCGGCCAACGCCGGCCTCACCATCAACGATGTGGCGTCAAGATGAAGTCCGAATGAACTCATACCCCCACGCGCAAGCACCGAACAGCTTCGAAAAATCGCCTGCAATCTTCAGGATCAGTTCATCGCGACTTTATGGACGCCCCCCAGACTGGTGAACAGCGGCGGGATGACTCGCCGGAAAATGGTCCGCAACCGGGCCTCAGGACTCGGAAGGAGTTCACGATGCAGACTCGAGCACGACGATGGCTGATGGGCGCGGGAGCAGGGACGCTCCTACTCCTTGGCGGCGCAGCGGCCGGCCCGCTCACCACGTTCGCCCAGAATGCGCCCGCAACACCGTCGACCCAACAAGTCACGACGCAGAAAGGCGACACGAACGAGCAATGGCCCAACTATACCGGCAGCATCTCGGTGCCTGACACGCAGGACAACTCGTCGACCAGCGAGGCAGACGAAGCAGCCGCCCTGCAGCACCTGGCGAAAATCACGAGTGCGGATGCCGAGAAAGCCGCTCTGGCCGCGAACTCCGGCACAACCGTCACATCGAGCAGCCTCGGCAACGAGAATGGCTGGCTCGTGTATGAGGTGAAATTGTCTAGTGGTGTCGAAGTCAAGGTCGACGCCGGCAACGGCTCGATCCTGGCCACCGAACAGGCCGACACCAACGAATCCGAAGGCGCAGAGAAAGGCGTCGATCACGACCAGCTCCAGTCGCAGTCGACCAACACGACCGACTCAACGCCGGACACCGGCCAGTAGCTCACTCCTCGCGTAATCGGTTCAATGCGGCGGGTCCGGCCAACCGGCCCGCCGCGCTATCCCTCATCCCCCTCGCCCCCCGTCCCCCGCCCCTCCGGTTCCGGCCAGAGCGCGTCCATCACTGCCCAGATGACGACGATCGCCGGGATGGCCAGCAGGATGCCGATGAACCCGGCCAGCTCCGCGCCGGCCAGCAACGCGATCAGCACGACCACCGGCGGCAGATGCACCGCTCGTCCGACGTACCACGGCGATAGCACGTGCGCCTCGACGTTCACCAGCACCGTGTAGAGCGCCAATACCCCGATCGCGTGCGGCCAGCCGACCGTCAGCGCCAGCGGCAACGCCAGCAGCAGCGTCACCGCCCCGCCGACGTATGGCACCAGCTCCAGCACCCCGGCGACCACACCCAGCGAAACGGCGAACGGCACGCCGATCAGCCACAGCCCGATGCCCATCCCCAGCCCGAACGTGCCGGCCACCAGCACCTGGCCGCGCACCCAGCCGCCGATCCGGTCGCGCACCGCCGAGGCGATCGCCGTCGCCCGCGGCTGATGATCGCGCGGCAGGAAGCGCCGGATGACGTATGCGCCGCCGCCCGGCGAGGCAGCCAGATAGTAGGCGGCAACGAAGGTGATCAACAGCAGCACCAGCACGTGGCCGGCCGCCAGCGAGACGCTCGTCAGCGTCCGCGCCACCGTCTCCAGATGCGTCGACAGCCGGGTAGAGACATTCTCGAAGGAGAGATTCGCCTCGGCGGCGCCGGCCGGCCGGACGCGATTGACGAACTCCTCCAGCCGCTTCGTCCAACCCGGCAGGGCCTCCTGCACCGAGGCGACCTCTGTGCTCACCAGCGGCACCAGCAGCGCGACGACTCCGCCGAGGATGCCGACGACCAGCCCGTACATCGCCAGCACGCCGGCCGAGCGCGGCACGCCCCGACGCTGCAGCCAGCCCACCGGCGCGTCGATCGCCGTCGCCAGCAGGATCGCCGAGAAGACCACGATCAGCACGTTGACCAGGTGCATCACCACCCAGACAGCGGTGACGATCGCCAGGACCAGCAGGATCGTCCGGCGCGAGATCGTGACCGTGATCGAGGCCGGCCGGCGAGGCCCGGATCGCTCAGCCACGCGGCTTCCTCCCTCGAACACGGTGGCGGGTGTGCCGGACTGGTATATCCCGAGTCACAATGCTGATCGTGCCGTCCGATTCGAGGATCGCCAGCTTCACGTCGCCCACCTTCTCGACCCCGTGCTCGCGGGCCGCCATCTCCAGCTCCCCCATCGCCACCCCTTCGCGCCGCAAGTGATCCAGCAGCGGCTTGCCCTCCCAGACCAGCATCGTCGGGCTCCCGCTGATCCGCTTGCCGAGCCAATCGTAGCGGAGGCCAAGACGGCCCACCCCCCAGTTGAGCGCGATCAGCCAGCCTGCCGCCAGCAGCCCGCCGTTCAGCGACGTGTCCGGCCCGACCATCGCGTTCTGCACCGCATTGGCCACGATCAGCACGACGACGAGATCGAACACGCTCATCTGCCCCAGCTCGCGCTTGCCGGCCAGCCGCAGCAGCGCCAACAGCACCGCATAGACCGCGGTGGTCCGCACGAGGATCTCCCCCAGGGTGCGCAGGTCGAGCTGGAACATGGGCGACCTTTCGGGACGCGGGATGCGGAAGACGAATCAGCCCCGCCGGCATGATAGCGCGACGGGGCTCGTGTCTGTCGGTCAGGCAGCGCGCCTCAGGCGGCGTTGCGTGTCGGGCGGCAGATTCATCTGGCCGACGATTGAGCGGATCGCAGGATCAGTCTCCCGGCGCTCGTCCACACTCACGCCGAGAGACTGATCCCTTACTGCGTTCAGGGTAACAGCACGAGGTGGCCGCTCCGCGACGGCTCATAACGGTTGAAGTAGAGCACCCAGCACGCGAAGGCTCTCCTGCGGCCGGCCGTGACCGAACCCGCTGGCCTATGCTGACCGGCCCTGAGTCGAGGACGACCGCGCGTCCACCAGCAGCGCCACCGCCTGCTCGGCGATGCGCTCCGAAATAGCCAGCAGCAGCGCCCGCCCTCGTTCCGCGCTCGACGTCAGCACTGGGTCGTTCGAATCGTCCTCGGCCCCCGTGAACAGGCCGATGTACTTGTGGGGCGTCGTTTGCCGCCGCGCAACGTGCCGCGGCTCTCCGGCGTAGTACGCCGCCAGCGAGCCGTCGGTCGCCAGCGCCTTCTCGAGGTCGACGAGATCCGGCCGGATCGCCATGAGGAGTGATGTCTCGCCTCCGGCCGCGTGCTCGTATGGGTAGTGCAGATCCGGGACAACCTCCTGGTCGGTGACGAGCAGCCAGCGGGTGTCGGGATGATGGGACAGGAACTCCTCGCCGGCGCCGCGAACGGTGGGCAGGTAGACGTGCGGCGACCAGTGGCCGGCGACCACGACGATGGCCCGGAAGCCGCGCCGGCGCATCGCCTCGTACATGTCCAGCAGAAGGTCGCGGAACACCTCGGGCCGGATCCAGAACATCGAGCCGGGGACGTGGTAGCGCTCGCCGCGCTCGATGCCACCGGTCAGGTAGGTCGCGTCCTCCAGGTCCTCGCGCTCGTCTGAGCCCCACCAGAGTGTTGGGACCACGACGCCACCCGACCGCCGCGCCGCTGCCTCACAGACGGCGTGGGCTTTGATCCCGTCGAGTCCAACCGCGCTGTGCTCGCCGTGCCACTCCAACACCCCGAGCGGCAGGTAGCAGATCGGCGCGTCCGCAATCGCCCGCGCCACCTCCCACGGGAACATCTCCTCGAACCGGACCGTGCGCATTCGTTCTCCTCCCAGGTAGGGCTAGTACCGCGCCATCTCGACCGCGCCCACAGCAGCATATCGTTACGGACAGACCCTGGGTCGTGCCGCGCCTGGGAACGACAAAGGCCACCCTCGTCGGGGAGGACGGCCTTCGCCGCGTGTCGCGTGGTGCGGGAGGAGTGGCTCTTACGCGCCCCACGTCCCGCGTCCCGCGTCCCGAATCAGCGACTGCGGGTGCTGGTGCGCGTCGCTGGCGTGCGAGTCGGTCGTCGCCTGGTACCAGAAGAACGCGACGCCTACCCCGAAGCCGATCAGCGCGAAGGCCAGCAGGTAGCTCACTTCGGCCAGCCGGCGGCGCAGCGGTGGGTGGGCGATCTCGCGCGGGTTCTCCGGCACGGCGAACTTACGCAGCCGCAGCGAGTTAGTCACGACGCTGACGCTGGAGAGCGCCATCGCGCCGGCCGCCAGCGCCGGACTCAGCATCTCGCCCAGCCACGGGTAGAGCGCGCCCGCCGCCACCGGGATCAGCACCACGTTGTAGGCGAAGGCCCAGAACAGGTTCTGCCTGATCGTCTGGACAGTCTTGCGCGATAGCGCGATCGCTGTCACAACGCCGCGCAGGTCGCCACCGATCAGCGTGACGTCGCTGGCCTCCATCGCCACGTCCGTGCCGGTGCCGATCGCGATGCCCAGGTCGGACTGCGCCAGCGCCGGCGCGTCGTTGATCCCGTCGCCGACCATCGCCACCGCCAGCCCCAGCGCCTGCAGCTCGCGAACCTTGTCCGCCTTCTCGCCCGGCAGCACCTCGGCCAGCACTCGCTCCGACGCGATACCGGCCTGCTTTGCCACTGCCTCGGCGGTCGCCCGGTTGTCGCCGGTCAGCATCCAGACCTCAAGGCCCAGCGCCTCCAGCTGCTGGATGGCCTGCGGCGACTCCGGCTTGATCGTGTCGGCAACCGCCACCAGCCCGGCTAGCGCGCCATCGACCGCAACGTACATCGGCGTCTTGCCAACGCCGGCCAGCGCCTCGGCCTGGTCGTCCAGCGAGACGGCGACGCCGCGTTCGCGCATCAGCTTCAGGTTGCCCAGCAGCAGCTCGCGCCCGTCGATCGTCGCCGCAATGCCGTGGCCGGCGATCGCCTCGAAATCGGAAACGCTTGCCAGCGCGATGCCGCGTTCCTTCGCCGCCGTCACGATCGCCTCGCCTAGCGGGTGCTCCGAGCCCTGCTCGGCCGACGCCGCCAGCCGCAGCAGCTCGTCGCGGTCGAATCCGTCCGCCGGGACCAGGTCGGTCAGCGCCGGCTTGCCGCGGGTGATCGTGCCGGTCTTGTCGAGGACGATCGCGCCGACCTTGTGCGCCTGCTCCAGTGCCTCGCCGCCGCGGATCAGTACGCCGTGTTCCGCGCCGATGCCGGTGCCGACCATGATCGCCGTCGGCGTCGCCAGACCCATCGCGCACGGGCAAGCAATGATCAGCACCGCGATCATCGCCAGCAACGCCCGGTTGAACGTCGGCTCCGCCCCGACCAGCATCCAGACCCCGAAGGTCGCCAGCGCCAGCACGATGATGGCCGGCACGAAGTACATCGAGATCTGATCCGCCATCCGCTGGATCGGCGCCTTCGAGCCCTGCGCCTCGCTGACCAGCCGGACGATCTGCGCCAGCGCCGTGTCCTTGCCGACGCGGGTCGCGCGGAAGGTGAACGAGCCGGTCCGGTTGACCGTCGCGCCGATCACCTCGTCGCCGGCCGCCTTCTCGACCGGCAAGCTCTCGCCGGTCAGCATGCTCTCGTCCAGCGCCGAGCGCCCGTCGAGGATGACGCCGTCGGTCGGCACCTTCTCGCCCGGCC
Organism: Thermomicrobiales bacterium; assembly: GCA_037045155.1. NCBI lineage: Bacteria > Pseudomonadati > Thermomicrobiota > Thermomicrobia > Thermomicrobiales > Thermomicrobiales bacterium. The sequence continues at coordinate 915,567 of JBAOIG010000005.1, read as the reverse complement.
GCACGCGGATCACGTCACCGACGATCACCTGCTCGACCGGGATGTCGATCTCCTCGCCGCCACGGACAACCCGCGCCGTCCGCGCAGCCAGCCCCATCAGCGTCTTGATCGCGCCGGTAGTGCGCGCCTTCGCCCGCGCCTCCATGTACTTGCCCAGCAGGATCAGCCCGATGATGATCGTCGCGCTGTCGAAGTAGACCTCGGCCATCAGGCCCGAGTTCTCGACGACGTGCGGGAAGAACGTCACGAACGAGCTGTAGCCCCAGGCCGCCAGCGTGCCGAGGACGACCAGCGTCGACATGTTGGTCTGGAAGTGCTTCGCCGCCGCCCAGGCCTGACGGTAGAACTGCGCTCCGGCCCAGAACTGGATCGGCGTCGCCAGGATGAAGCTGAGCAGGAAGATGTCCTTCATCTCGGCATATGGTCGGGCGATCAGCCACGACGGCCAGAACATGAGGAACATCAGGATGCCGCTAACCGCCAGCGACGCGATGATTTTGACCTTCATCACCGTCAGCTCGCGCTGGGCACGCGCCTCGGCAGCCGCCTCAGCATCCTCGACGCTGATCGTCGTCTCCGGCTCGCGCACCCCGTAGCCGGCCTTCTCGATCGCCCGCACAAGATCCTCGCGGCTCGCCGCGCCGCCGACCACCCGGACGCGCGCCTGCTCGGTCGCCAGGTTAACGCTGGCCTCCTCGACCCCCGGCGTCTTCTTCAACGCCCGCTCGACGCGGCCGACGCACGAGGCGCAGGTCATGCCCTCGACGTCGAAGGTATAGTCCTCCTCCGGCACGCCGTAGCCAGCCTTCTCGACCGCGCCGCGCAGAGCCTCCACCGACACTGTCGTCGGGTCGTACGACACCGACGCCCGCTCGGTCGCCAGGTTCACGTTGGCCGTCGCCACGCCCGGCATCTTCTCCAGCGCGCGCTCGACCCGCCGGACGCAGGATGCACAGGTCATCCCCTCGACCGGAAAGCTGATATCAGTGATGTTCTCGGGTTCGATCTTCGCCTGCTCGGGCGTCTTGGCCGTCATTCTGGCCCTCCATGCTGCGTCGCTGCCGCCGGCCGGCAACGTGACTCTGACTGCATCATACCCCCAGGGGGTATAATACGCAAGCCCCTTCTCCGCTGGAATATGCAGAACGGGGCGGCCACTGTCGTGCCGCCCCGTGTCCCATCGTGTCTCTGCGTCGCGTCTACAACCGCAGGCGCGGGTCGAGGAAGTCGCGCAGCCAGTCGCCGATGGCGTTGATCGACATCACCGTCAGCATGATCGCAACCCCGGGGAAGGTGTAGATCCACCACTGCCCGGTGATGATGTAGTCGCGGCCGGCCGCCACCATGCCACCCCAGGTCGGCACATCTGGCGGGACGCTGAGGCCGAGGAACGACAGCGACGCCTCGGCCAGGATCGTGCTGGCGACGGCGAAGCTGGCGATGACGATGATCGAGGCGAACGTGTTCGGCAGGATGTGCTTGAACATGATCGAGCCGTTGCGTGCGCCGATCGCGCGCGCCGTCTCGTGAACCGGAGTCAGGTAGGGCACACGAAGGACCCGCCGGCAACCATCGGTTCAGCTCGCGTTCGATCTCCGCGAGGGCTCTTGCCGAACGAGGTGGTCCTCCAATTGTCAAACCCACCGTCGATAGCGGCGCAAAGCGCGGTGCGGGGTCGCGTCGTTCAGAGTCGACCGCTCTCACGGATTCCGCGACCAACTACATTCACCATTTCACACATCCGCCGCGTCAGTCACGGTACGACAAATCCTGACGCAATCTAGTTTCCTGCGCGAATCGCCGAAGTCATTTTGCTTGACCAAAATCATGTGTCGTGCTAGTCTATGGTTGCACCCGACCTCCCCACTTGAATATGGGCACGTCCTCGAACTACAGCGCAACACAAGAATTGCCGCTGCTTTGGTTACAGAGGCACGTTGCCGTAACCGGCCAGCAGGAGCTGCAAGTAAAGGATGGTCAGGGAATGGGTTCTCACGCCAAAGCTGTGACAGCATTCGTGATCCTGGCGATGGTGGCTGGACTAATCGCAACGATGAACTCGCCGTCAAGGGTCACAGCGCAACCCGCATTCGAGTCCATTGGTGTTCGCGAGAATCGGCAGCAGTTCGGCGTTACTGGCGCAGGATCGACCATCGTCTGGGAGGATCGACTCTTCCCAACGTCGGTTTCGGGCGGTGGGTATGGTGGGCAAGCAGACCCGAGCATCGGCACCTCGGATCTCCGGGGTATGGATATTCACACCGGTCGTGTGTTCGATATCTCCCTCGCTGAGGGTGACCAAGCTGAGCCTGCAATCTCAGATGACGTCGTAGTATGGCAGGACAGCCAACACAGTTGCCCTACGTGTGAGCTCGACATTCTCGGGCTAGACCTTCGAACAGGCAATACGTTCACAATTGCCGACGGCCCAGCAGATCAAGCTCATCCTGCGGTCTCACGCTCTCATGTGACCTGGCTGCAAGGCGACGAACAGGGTCTTCGGGTCATGGCTGCTGACCTAGAGACGCTCACGCCGTTTCCTGTCGCGGCAGTGGAAAAGGCGTTTTCAGCTGGTCGGCCCGTCATCAGTGATCAGTATATTGTGTGGAGCGAGATTGGTTCAGCGCAAGCTAGCCGGTTGGTAGCATACGATCTCGGAACACGCCAAACGACTGTTGTCACTTCGCTGATGTCCCCACAGGCTTCATACGCGATCGAGGGCAGCGTGGTTGTTTGGGCGGATCCTGACGTTAGAGTCCGCGATCTGGCAACGGGCATCGAAGATCGCATCGACACTGGACGAGCCGCGAATATCGCCATCGCCGAGAAGATCACCACCTGGGCGGCCCCGAGTATCGGCGCTGACTCAGGAATTGACATCTATGGCCTCCATGTCGGTGATCATGACGCTACGCCACTGATTGTAATGCCTGGGAATCAGACTCATCCGACTGTGGTCGGCAATATGCTCTACTGGCAGGATCATCAGTTGGCAGGATCACGGATCCAGGCGCAGCCGATCCAGGAAGCGTTTGCAACAGGCGCCGGTATGCTTACTGAGCAGCGCCAAATCAGCGCGGCAGCCGCGGCTGAGGAGGACTTTGCTCCACTGTACACGCGTCCAACAATCAAAGGGATGCACGTTGCAATTGGCGCCGGCTGGCGGGTGCTGTACGGTGGCATTCCTCAACCCTGCAACGCTACGGCATGCCCTGCGATCGATGCGCTCAAGTCGGGGAACGCTCCAATGTTCGGCTCGTTCCTGATTCTGCACACCGACCTGACTACCGACACCGGCAGAGATTCACCACTGGCAGGAACGAATCCCGCCATCGCAGATTGGCTCAAGTATTGGCAGTCAACGTATAGCGTTCGGCCAGTCGTGCGCTTGTGGCCGAATGCCGAGCCAGGCAGTTCAGGCGGTGACACGCCGGAAGATGTGGCGCAGACGATCATCAGCCTCGCTTCCACGTTCGACTGGATCAAGCACATTCAGGTCGACAATGAGCCGAACCTTGCAGAGGGCTGGGGAGATGTCTGCAAGGATGGTCAGCCAGCATGTACCTGGGTCACCAACGGTGTGACACGTTCATATCGGTGGACGGGTGTCTACGACTACCGGAAGTACCAGGCCATCAACCAATTCTATGTTGATGCGTGGTACACCACTGATTACTACCGATACAACCATCCCAACGCGACGATCCGAACCCGGTTGCAGGCGATGCAACTATGGACGCCACCGATGGCTGATATCTACCGCCTTCTGGATAACGGATCCAATTTCTACGATCATCTCCAGGGGCTGATCAGTCTCTACGGCCGGATGACATACCACACATATCCTGCACCAAGCTATGATGCGGATGGGTCCGGCGGGGTCGTCAACAACTCGTGGAACTGGTTCAACACCTGGCTACAGGGCCGAGTAAACTCCAGCACGGTTCGGACGATGATCACCGAGTTTGGCTGGAATCCCGGACAAATGGCGCGCACTGACTGCTTTGGGGCTTCTGGGCTAACCCAAAACTCAACCTGGCCGAGCACGGGGAGCGTTGGATGTCGAGCTGGGGACAGCGTTACCCACCTGTTTGAGAATGATCTGAGTCGCTTCCTTGCGTACCATCGGCACAATACCGAGGCGGTCACAGTCTGGATTGTGAGAGGTTGGAACAACCGGGCGGACGGATTGGATAGCGCGGGGCTTCAAAAGCGATGGTTCCAGAATTACCAGACATCCAGCCCGTAGCGAGAGGTAGAGAGCCTGCGCTGAGTGCAGTAACACTCAGCGCAGGCACATGTGGAGGGGTCACCCACCTTATGTATTTGAAACGCACGGTGGCGGCAGTGGCGTTACTGCTGATGGTTGTTGCCCCGACCGCCAGCGCAACTGCTCCCGATTCGACAGGCAACATCTTCGATCCGTCGGGCAACCAGGCGGCCCCGCGGACAGACGGCCGCTACGTCGTCTGGCTGGGCTATCGCGACGGCGATATGGGTGCGGCTGATATCTATGCTGCCGACCTGACGACCGGGGAGACCATCGCTGTCACAACTGATGCAGTCCAGGCTTCGGCACCAGCTATTGATAATGGCGTCGTCGTCTGGTCGGAGGAACACGACACACCATCGTACAGCTACGATGTCGTGGGCATGGATCTGAACACTGGTGAGCGATTTGATATCGCGACCGGCGGATCGCAAGCCGCGATCTCGGACGGCTGGGTGGTGTGGGTCAGCGGCACAACGCTGATGGCGAAGGAATTGGCCGGAAACGAGGAGCCCGTTGTCCTCACGACTGGTGAGAATCTCCATGCACCGGCCATCGATGGTGGTCGAGTCGTCTGGGAAGAGTTGAAACCCGATGGCGCGACCGATCGCTGGCAACTACTCACCATGCGAGTCGGCGAGAGTGAGCCGACGGTGGTCTTCGAAGGACAGCCATTCAGCAGGGGGGTGAATGGCTCATTCGGCTTTGACGTGGCGGGTGACACGGTCGTCGTTATCGACACGACGTTCACGTTGCATGCATTCGATCTGGCAGCCGACAGCGAGGCGGACGCACCGCTACCGGCCTACAGCCAGCGGCCGACGACAGATGGCCGGTATGTCATCTGGGAGGATCATCGGGCTGGGGCCAACTGGGTCGACCTACGTGGCTACGATCTGCAAACGAACAGCAACTTCCTGATCGCAGCTGGGAGCGAAGAGCCAGCTAGCGCCGCAGACTCCCCTGATCTGTCCAATGGCATGCTCGTCTGGCGACAGGGGGGCAATACGGACGGAGCGATCCACGCTGCGCCGTTGGTCACAGTCCTGCCTACGGCACCGGTTGGTGATTGCAATGAGCCAGCCGAATCCGTCACCTGCTTCCCCGAGACCAGCCACACTCTGCGGCTCGGCTTTCGCGCATTCTGGGAGGCAAGTGGTGGACTGCCGACCTTGGGCTTCCCACTGACCGATGAGTTCCTGGAGCTGAACGCCGATACCGGTAAAGTCTATACGGTGCAATTCACCGAGCGGCAGCGCTTCGAGTATCACCCGGAGAATGCTGACACCCCGTATGAGGTACTGCTAGGACGTCTCGGTGCCGAGCTGCTGGTGGCGCAGGGCCGCGATTGGCGCGACTTCCCAACTGCGAGCCCTGGTACGCCCGGTATTTTCCCGGAGACGGGCCACGCGATCGCGCCAGAATTCATGGCTGCATGGTCGGGTGGCGGCCTTGACCTCGGCGATCCCGGCATCTCGTTCCGTGAGTCTCTGGCGCTCTTCGGCTTCCCACTTTCGGAGCCGATGATGGAGACAAACGCTGATGGGGATACCATTCTGACACAGTACTTCGAGCGCGCTGTCTTCGAATCCCATCCAGACAACGACGCGCCGTTCAATGTCTTGCTTCGCCGACTTGGTGCGGAGACGCTGGCAGCGCGTGGCTGGCTGACGATGACGACGGCTGAGTAGAGAGACTATCTCAGAATCTCAGAAATCCACACTCGAAACGGGCCGGAGCATTCACCGCTCCCGGCCCGTTTCCTGTCTCGTCGTGTCTCGCGATCTACAACCGCAGGCGCGGGTCGAGGAAGTCGCGCAGCCAGTCGCCGATGGCGTTGATCGACATCACCGTCAGCATGATCGCGACGCCCGGGAAGGTGTAGATCCACCACTGCCCGGTGATGATGTAGTCGCGGCCGGCCGCCACCATGCCGCCCCAGGTCGGCACGTCCGGTGGGACGCCGAGGCCCAGGAACGACAGCGACGCCTCGGCCAGGATTGTGCTGGCCACCGCGAAGCTGGCGATGACGATGATCGAGGCGAACGTGTTCGGCAGGATGTGCTTGAACATGATCGTGCCGTTGCGCGCGCCGATCGCCCGCGCCGCCTCAACGAAGTCCTTCTCCCGCCACGACATCACCTGCCCGCGGACGACGCGCCCGTAGGTGACCCACCCAGAGATGCCCAGCGTCAGGATGATCTTGTCCAGCCCCTGCCCCAGCACAGCCAGGATCGCGATCGCGAGCAGGATGAACGGCACCGCCAGCTGGATATCGGCAAAGCGCATGATGATGTCGTCGATCCGCCCCCCGTAGAACCCGGAGACGAGCCCGAGGACGATCCCGATCGCGCCTGCGATCAGCACGGCGACGACGCCGACGATCAACGAGATGCGCGCCCCGTAGAGCACCCGCGAGAGGATGTCGCGCCCCAGCGCGTCGGTGCCGAGGACGTACTTCGAGCTGCCCTTGGCGGCCCACATCGGCGGCTTCTTGCTGTCGATCAGCACGCCGGCCTTGGGATTGTGCGGCGCCAGCAGCGGCGCCCCGATCGCGGCAATCACGATCAGCACCATGATGAAGACACTGAACAACGCCAACTTGTTCTGCAACAGGCTGCGAACAATCCGCGGCGTCTTACGCTTCGTCGAGCGCCCTGTCTCCTCGGCGAGGGTTTGTGGCGCGGTGGAGGCTGTCTGACCCATCTACTACTCCCCTTGTCCGATCAGCCGTACCGAACCCGCGGATCGACAACACCATACAGGAGATCGACGATCAGGTTCAGGAAGACGAACATCACCGCGATGATCGTCACCGCTCCGACGACGACCGGGAAGTCGCGCTGCTGAATCGCCAGGATGATCATCCGGCCAATCCCCGGCCATGCGAAGACGGTCTCGGTAATGACCGCGCCGCCAAGCAACGTGCCGAACTCCAGGCCGAAGATCGTGATGACCGGGATCAGCGCATTCTTCAGCGCATGGCGGTAGGTCACCGCCGATTCGGTCAACCCCTTCGCCCGCGCGGTCCGCACAAAGTCGAGGCCGAGAACCTCGAGCAGGCTGGAGCGGACGAGGCGAGCGCTGCGGGCCAGCGAGAATGTCGCCAGCGTGATCGCCGGCAGAACCAGGTGTCTGGCCGTATCGACGAACGTCCCGTCACCCTGGCCGTACGACGGCAGCCACTTGAGCTTGCCGGCGAAGAGGAAGATGAGCACGACTCCGAGGAAGAAGGCCGGCAGTGACTGCCCGAGCAGCGCAAGGCCCATAACCAGGTTGTCCCAGATGCTGTTGCGTTTCGTCGCCGAGATGATCCCGATCGGAATCGAGACAATCACCGAGATAGCGAACGCGGTCAACGCCAGCTTCAGCGTCGCCGGTATGCGCTGCTTGATCAGCTTGAACACCGGCTGACCCTGCCGCAACGACGTGCCGAAGTCGCCACGTAACGCCTTGGAGGCAAAGTCCCAGTACTGCACGTAGATCGGCCGGTCGAAGCCGAGGTCATGCCGCAGCTGCTCGACCTCCTCCTTCGATGCGTCCGGGCTGGCCATCAGAATAGCCGGGTCGCCGGTTTGGAACAGGATGACGAAGACGAGGATCGACACCCCGATGACAACCAGGAACGATTGCAGGAGCCGCCGAATGATATAGCGGGTCATCGCGGACCTACTTCCAGTCTACGGTGGACAATGCCGGGGAACCGCTCGCGGCTCCCCGGCAAACTACGCTAGCTAATGTAGCTGGCCTCGGTCGCGTCGATCCGCTCGTCCGCCCGGGCCTCCCACTTGATCTTCTTGCTCGCCCCGTAGAAGTCGACCTGATGCCACAGCGGAACCCACGGGCAATCGTCCATGACGATCGCCTGCAGCTTGTTCATCAGATCCTGACGCTCCTTCTCGTCGAGCGAGTTCGTCAGCTTGTCGTAGAGACTGTTGAAGTCCGCGTTGTTCCAGCGAGTGTAGTTCAACGAGTAATCGGGGTGGACGTAGTACAGCTCCTGCTCGCCAGTGAACGGAGCCCCGAGTCCCAGGAAGTACACTGGGTCTGGCTCGCCCGAGGGCAGCAGCTCGCCGGCGTACACCGACCACTCCAGCACCTTCAGGTTGACCTTGAGCCCGATCGCCTCGAAGTTCTGAGCGATCGCCTGCGCCATCTCAGCGTCCTTGATGTACCGGCCGCTCGGCGCGTCCATCGTGATCTCGAAGCCCGGCGCAACGCCGGCCTCGGCCAGCAACGCCTTGGCCTTCTCCGGGTCGTACGCGTACGGCTTCAGGTCCTTGTTCTGGTGCGGTGGGTTCACGATCGTCGAGGCACGCTCGCCGTTGTCGTCCAGCAGCGCCGTGATAATCGAATCGAAGTCCACAGCGTAGTTCAAAGCCTGGCGCACGCGGACATCATCGAACGGCGGCTTGTCGCAGCGGATGCCCAGGAAGATGATCCGGCCACCGGTCACCTTCGAGATGCGCGCGTTATCGCTCTGGTCGACCTGTGGCGCGACGTCCGGCGCGATGTTCGTGACGATCTGCGCCTCGTCGTTCTGCAAGGACACGACGCGGGCAGATAGCTCTGGGACCGGCCGGAAGGTGACCGTCTTGATCGACGGCTTCTTGCCCCAGTAGTCCGGGTTCGCCTCGCAGGTGAAGTGGTCGTCCCGCTTCCACTCGACGAACTTGTACGGGCCGGAGCCCATTGGTGACTGGGCGATCTTGGCCAGATTCTCCGGCGATTCGTCCGTGAAGTAGCTCGGCGGGCAGATCTCGAAGCTCGTCATCAGCGCCGGGAAGATCGCGGCCGGCTTGTTCGTCTTGATCTCGACCGTCTTCGCGTCGAGCGCGCTCGAGCTCACGTAGCCGATCTGCTTGGCCAGACCCTGAACGCGCGGCTTCTCGCCGATCTTCGGCTTGTTCGCACGCTCGAAGGTGAAGACCGCTGCCTCCGGATCCACCGGCGTGCCATCGTGGAACTTGGCGCCCTCAACCAGCGTCAGGTGCCAGGTCGTGTCATCGACCGCTTCCCACTTCTCGACAATGTTCGGCATCAGCTCGAGCGTCTCAGCATCGCGCTTGAGGAACATGTCGTAGATGTGGAGGTTCAGGTTGAACTCCGGCGTCGAGTTGCGCAGCAGCGGGTCGAGCGTGTTCGCGTCGACGCCCTGGATGATGACGATCTTGCCGGCCGGCTCGGCGCTGCCCGTACCGCTCTCGGTCGCGGTGGCCTCGGCGCCACCAGACGGCGCAGTCGCGGCCGGTGTGCTGCCGGCAGGCTTGGTCGCCTCGGCGCCACCACCGGCCGGCTTGGTCGCTTCGGCCGGCTTCGTCGCCGTCTCACTGCTGCCGCCGCAGGCCGCCAGCAAGGTGCCGACCACCGGCGTCGCCAGCCCCAGCACCGCGACGCGGCGCAGCAGGCCACGACGCGACAGCCGCGAACGCAGCGTCTGCGCCGCCAGATCCTCTGGTTTCACGATCTCGTTCATTGGTCTCAGACCCCTCTCCTCAAGCCAGCGGCATCCCCCCAGATGCACGCGTAGCACGGCCCATTGCCAGTGGCGCCATGCCAGAATCCGATATGTCGACCCCATGTACACAAAACGCACGAGCGCTCGGTTTTCGCGACATCGCGAACCGGCCAGTGTGCGTTTCAAGCGGAAGCCAACTCTTCATTGAGCCAGTGACTGATGGTAGGCGACGGCAGACAGCAAAGTCAAGCACGCCTCAACCTACGACATTCCGCCCGACGAACCCGACAACACACCCCTCCATCGTGGAGAGAATTGCGCTGCCGGCGATCGACTCGAGAAAAGTTCCAGTTCAGGGTCGCGAGGCGTCTCCGGAACATGATCGATCCGGTTCCCGGACGATCCCCAGATCGACGCCTCGCGATTATCGATCGTTACCGCACGCTAGCTGATGTAGCTGGCCTCGGTCGCAGTAATCCGCTCGTCCGCCCGAGCCTCCCACTTGATCTTCTTGCTCGCCCCGTAGAAGTCGACCTGCTGCCACAGCGGCGCCCACGGGCAATCGTCCATCACGATTACCTGCAGCTTGTTCATCAGATCCTGACGCTCCTTCTCGTCGAGCGAGTTCGTCAGCTTGTCGTAGAGACTGTTGAAGTCCGCGTTGTTCCAGCGAGTGAAGTTCAGCGAGAAGTCCGGGTGGACATAGTACAGCTCGTCCTCGCCAGTGAACGAAGAGCCCAGGCCCAGGAAGAAGAGCTCGTCCAGCTTGTCGGACGCGATCAGCTCGCCGGCATACACCGACCACTCCAGCACCTTCAGGTTGACCTTCAGCCCGATCGCCTCCAGGTTCTGGGCGATCGCCTGGGCCATCTCGGCGTCCTTGATGTACCGGCCGCTCGGCGCGTCCATCGTGATCTCGAAGCCCGGCGCAACGCCGGCCTCCGCCAGCAGCGCCTTTGCCTTCTCCGGGTCGTACGCGTACGGCTTCAGGTCGGGATTCTGGTGCGGTGGGTTCACGATCGTCGATGCGCGCTTGCCGTTGCCGTCCAGCAACGCCGTGATAATCGAATCGAAGTCGATCGCGTAGTTGATTGCCTGACGCACGCGGACATCATCGAACGGCGGCCTGTCGCAGCGGATGCCCAGGAAGATGATCCGGCCACCGGTCACCTTCGAGATGCGCGCCGCGTCGCTCTGCGCGACCTGCGGCGCGACGTCCGGCGCGATGTTCGTGACGATCTGCGCCTCGCCGTTCTGCAACGCAACCACGCGGGCAGACAGCTCCGGAACCGGCCGGAACGTGACCGTCTTGATCGACGGCTTCTTGCCCCAGTAGTCCGGGTTCGCCTCGCAGGTGAAGTGGTCGTCCCGCTTCCACTCGACGAACTTGTACGGGCCGGAGCCCATTGGCGACTCGGCGATCTTGGCTAGATTCTCCGGCGATTCGTCCGTGAAGTAGCTCGGCGGGCAGACTTCCAGGCTGGCGAGACCAGATGGCAGAAGCGCGGCCGGCTTATTCGTCTTGATCTCGACCGTCTTCGCGTCGAGCGCGCTCGAGCTCACGTAGCCGATCTGCTTGGCAAATGACGAGACCCGCGGCTTCTCGCCGATCTTCGGCTTGTTCGCGCGATCGAAGGTGAAGACCACCGCCGCCGGATCCACCGGCGTGCCATCGTGGAACTTGGCGCCCTCAACCAGCGTCAGGTGCCAGGTGTTGGTGTCGACCGACTCCCACTTCTCGACGATATTCGGCACCAGCTCGAGCGTCTCAGCATCGCGCTTGAGGAACATGTCGTAGATGTGGAGGTTCAGGTTGAACTCCGGCGTCGAGTTGCGCAGCAGGGGATCGAGCGAGTTGGCATCGACACCCTGGATGATGACGATCTTGCCGGCCGGCTCGGCGCTCCCCGAACCGCTCTCTGTCGCCGTCGCCTCGGCGCCGCCGGACGGCGCGGTCGCCTCCGGTGTGCTGCCGGCAGGCTGGGTCGCCTCGGCGGGCTTGGTCGCCTCCGTGCCGCCGCCGGCCGGCTTGGTCGCTTCGGCCGGCTTCGTCGCCGTCTCGCTGCTGCCGCCGCAGGCCGCCAGCAAGGTGCCGACTACCGGCGTCGCCAGGCCCAGCACCGCGACGCGGCGCAGGAGGCCACGACGCGACAGCCGCGAACGCAGCGTCTGCGCCGCCAGATCCTCTGGTTTCACGAACTCATCCATCTGTCCTCGAACCCCTCTCCTCAGTCGACCCATTCCTGCGCTTGCAGGATCGGCACGATTCTGCCCCTCGGCAAGACCACGCGAAAATCTACAGCATCAATCCCCTGTCGGTGAGACGCGCACTACGCGAGACCAGAGACCGGTCGGCATGCGTCTCAGCGGAGATCGTCACTGTGTGACATCAGTATATGACCAGACCAGGAATGCGCCTTCCCACGACGCCTGACGTATTCGACAGGACAACATCCCTCCATGCTCACCCTCCGGAAGACTCGCCTCCGCGACTTGCTTCGGCGAATTCCGCGAGACAGATACGGCTGGACACCCCCTCGACTGCGGCCGACACCCGCAAGAGGTGGATATCACTACGGCGCTCCGAGCACAGCAGTCAACAGACTGGGGCTGCTCGGCCCACCGGTGGACGCGATTGGTTCGGATGTTATGACAACTGCTTCGTATCTCGCTAACCCGCCGAATGGCTGAATCATCAAGGTGGCCTTGCCGCCGTCCGGATCGACCCTCAGCTCGCCGCCATTGGCGAAATCCGTTCCGTCGGCGAAACGCATCCAGACGATGTACCGCTGCCCCTCGGCTGGCGTTGGAAGGTCGACTGCCACGATCAACGCGCTATCGGACTCGCGATTGACGATGAGCTTGGCCTTGGCGTCGGGCGCCAGATCTCGATCGGCAGCGAACGGCGCAATGAAGGTGGACCCGACCGTTACCGGTGCTTCGGCAAGCGTCCGCACAGTGCGATCCTGCTCGGCCTGAATCGCCTCGATTCGCTGCTGCTGTTCGTAAAGCCGGGCGCCCATGACACCGATGACGAGGAGGAGGACCAACGCAGGCGCAGCCAGCGCTCCAGCCAGCCGTGGGCTGGCCGGCAGCCAGCCAAACCGGCGGCGCTCGCGCCGCCTGGCGGACGCCGCCGACACGGGCTCACGCTCATCGATCCGCAACAGAAGCGCCGCCCGCGCGCGCAGCGGCACTGACATGGCCGGCGCAGCATACGGCAGCGCTTCGACCGCCCGCTCGTATGCCACGAGCTCGGCCGCACAAGCGTCGCAAAGCGCGATATGGCCACGCACTCGTTCAGCGTCGTCGGGATCGAGCGCATGGAGCGCGAAGGCCGGTATCAGGCCTCGGACGTGCCCATCGTCGTCCTCACCATGGCCGGACAGATCATCATGCTCGGCGCTCACCAACATCCACCCTTACTCGTCTCGCGTTCTAGCGTCCTCCGATGATCTCCTCATCGGCCAACGCGTCCTTCAGCTTCCGCATTCCCAGCCGAAGCCGGGTCTTGATCGTCCCAAGTGGTTCGCCGAGATGCGCGGCGATCTCACGTTGTGACATCGAGTGATAGAACGCATACTCGATTGCTACTCGCTGCGCGTCGGGGAGTGATGCCATCGCCCGCCCAACACGCTCGCGCAGCAGAGCCGCTTCGGCCGCCTCTTCGACGCTGGCTGCGTCATCGACAAGCCCGTCCATTACCTCATGAACGTCAGCGCCATCGAACCGCTGGGGCCGGCGCTGGCGGCGTCGCAACTCGTCGATCGCCAGATTGTGGGTGATGCTCAGTAACCAGCTGGCGAAACTGCCGCGACCGGTCCGATACGTCTCAGCCTGTCGCCAGGTCCGGACGAACGCCTCCTGGAGAATCTCCTCAGCGGTCGATCCATCACCAACGATGCGCGCAGCGAAGGAATAAACAACCCGCGCATACCGGCTGTAGAGCGCCTCCAGCGCCGCCGTATCACCGTCACAGACGCGGCTTACCAGCACTTCGTCTGCTGGCTCGGCAGACGTGGACCGATCGGCGTCACCCGACACCACCTCCAACCGGCGGATCCGCTCACTCAACGGATCCTCGCGATGCCGATATGAGGCGACATTTCACTATACGTCGGTGATGGCCTATCAGGATGTACGAAGATGACGATACCGACATGGCGCTGGCTCACTTCACCACAGGCGTCACATGTGTCACGGCGGGATACGCCCCATTGTACGGGGCTGCGTCGGTCGCAGGGCATCGTCGTTCTGCACTGATAACGCCGCAGCAGCGCAGTCGTTATGTCCCGCTATCGGTGAGCAATCTGGTCAGCGGAGATAGCCATCTCGGTTTCCGTCGCAGTCGCCGGCCGCCCCCGGAGAAGCCAGGCCAACGCGATCAGCGCCAGCACGACGACGACGAGCGAAACAACCTGCGCCTCCTGCATTCCCCAGAACCAGACACGCTCCTCGCGAACATAGGAAATGACGAACCGCGTCGCGCCATAGAGCGCGGCGTAGACGGCAAAGATCGAGCCATCTGGCAGCCCACGTTTCCGCAGCGGCCAGATGACTGCGAGGATCAGCATCGCCATGATCATGTCGTAAACCGGATATGGATGGGTCGGCACATTCAGCAGGCGGCTGGGGAGGAGCGCGTTCGGGTTGGTATAGATGAACGCGAACGGCCAGCTCGTCGGCGCGCCCCAGGCGTCGCCGTTGATCGCGCAGCCGATCCGGCCAACCGCCTGGGCGACGATCAGGCCCGGAGCGATCGCGTCGATCACCTTGCGGAACGGATACTTGCGTGCCCAGCAGAGCGCCGCGACAGCAATAAAGCCACCGATCACCGCCCCCCAGATCGCCAGACCACCCTCGTTGATCTTGATTGCCTCGCCGGGGTGATCGACGAAATAGCCGGCGTGGTCGATCAGAAAGAAGACACGCGCGCCGATAATGCCCCCGGCGATCGACCAGAGCACGAACGAATCGAAGCCCTCCAACGTCACACGACGTTCGCGAAGGCCGATCTGGAAGATCCAGAGCGCAACGAAGATCGCAACAACCGTCAGGACGCCATGCCAGGCGAGCACGAACGGCCCAAGCTTCAGAATATTGGGATCCATCCCGATGTGAATACGCACCGTATCCTCCCTTGCCGCGCTAATCCTACGCTGCCCACCCCGCGCGCGACGATGTGACGTTGACGCGACGCCAACGGATTGCTACGATCGGCACGACAAGTGAAGACGCGAACGACGACGAACGGAACGAGTACGCGCCCGAGCACGGGTCAGCGAGCCGGCAGGTGGTGAGAGGCCGGCGCCGCAGCAGGCGTGGAATGGATCCGGGAGTTGCGCTCCGAACAGGCTAATGGCCTCAGTAGGCGGCGCCGGAGGGCTCTACCGTTACCCGGGGCTGGATATCGGACGCGTGATGCGTTCCGTATCTAACAAGGAGGGCCGTCTCGCGAGGGACGAGCCAATCCGGGTGGTACCGCGGAGCGCGCCAGACGCCTTCGTCCCGAGACAGGGACGAGGGTTTTTTGTTGTCTGTCGATAGCGATACCGGGGCGGACAGGCTTCGGATATGGAAAGGACCGGGCACGACGATGGTCGTCGAGACACAGCCGCGGCCGGCGGCAACCAGACCGGCCAGCAGCCCCAGGCGCGTCTTCTCCGGCATCCAGCCGAGCGGCGCGGTGACGATCGGGAACTACCTGGGCGCGATCCGCCGCTGGGTGATCCAGCAACACCAGCACCAGAGCATCCACTCGATCGTCAACCTCCACGCCATGACCCAGCCGTTCACCGCCGACGATCTGCGACAGCGCACGCTCGACCTCGCCGCAGTCCTGATCGCCTGCGGGATCGACCCGGAGAAGGCGATCCTGTTCGTCCAGTCCGAGGTGCCAGAACACTCCGAGCTGACCTGGATCCTCTCGACCCAGACGATGTTCGGCGAGCTAAACCGCATGACGCAGTTCAAGGACAAGGGTCGCGGCGACGAGCGCGCCGGCGCCGGCCTGTTCTTCTATCCGGTCCTGATGGCCGCCGACATCCTGCTCTACGACACCGACTCGGTCCCGGTTGGCGAGGATCAGCGACAGCATCTGGAGCTGACACGCGACGTCGCCCAGCGCTTCAACGCGACGTTCGGCGACACGTTCGTCATTCCCGCAGCAGACATCCAGGCCGAGGGTGCGCGGATCATGAGTCTCGACGATCCGACGAAGAAGATGAGCAAGTCCGGCGCGCCGGCCTCGTATATCGCATTTCAGGACACGCCCTCCGAGATCCGCAAGAAGATCATGCGGGCTGTCACCGACTCCGGCTCGGACATTGTCTACCGCGAGGACAAGCCGGCCGTCTCGAACCTGCTGACAATCTACTCTCTCTTCAGTGATGAGCCGATTGCCGCGCTGGAGCAACGCTACGCCAGCTCCGGCTACGGCCAGTTCAAGAAGGATCTGGCCGAAGTCGTCGCCAACCACATGGAGCCGATCCAGCAGCGCCTTGCCGAGCTGTCGGCCGACCCGGGCGAGCTGATGCGCATCCTCGACCGCGGCACCGAGCGCGCCCGCGAGATCGCGACGCCGAAGATGGATCGCGTCCGCGAGGTTACCGGGCTCGCGATGCGGCTGGGCTGAGTAGTCCGCCACTGCGACGCTGCGGGTTCGATAGCCGACCGTGTCGCCTGTCATCCCGAATCGCAATGAGGGATCTCCCCTCGGCCGGAAACAATCGAACCGGGGGAGATCCTTCGCATCCGCTCAGGATGACAGGGCACAAGGGCGGCTGCCATCCTGGCATTTCATGCCAGTCGCTGCGGTCAGTCCGCCGCGACTGCGGTCGGCTCATCGCGAAACTGATGGCGATAGAGGGCGGCGTAGGCGCCACCCTCCGCTAGCAGCCCGGCGTGGCTCCCCTGCTCGACGATTCGCCCATCCTCGATCACGAGGATCAGGTCGGCAGTGCGAATAGTGCTCAGGCGGTGGGCAATGACGATGCTCGTTCTGCCGGCCATCAACTGCGTCAGTGCCTGCTGGATAACCCGCTCGGTGCGAGTGTCAACGTTGCTCGTCGCTTCGTCGAGGATCAGGATGCGCGGGTCGGCCAGGATCGCGCGCGCGAACGTCAGCAGTTGGCGCTGGCCGCGACTGACATTGCCGCCCCCCTCGCCCAGCACAGTCTCGTACCCATCCGGCAACATCGCGATGAAGGTGGCCGCGCCGGTCGCCTCCGCCGCCGCCTCGATCTCGGCGCGAGGCGCGTCTGGGCGACCGTAGGCAATGTTATCGGCGATCGTCCCGGCGAAGAGGAACGGCTCCTGGAGGACGACGGCGATCCCTGCCCGCAGACTCTCGCGGGTGATCTCGCGAACGTCATGTCCATCGATCCGCAGCGCGCCATCATCAACATCGTAGAAGCGCGGGATCAGGTTTGCGATCGTCGTCTTGCCAGCGCCGGTCCTCCCGACGAGGGCGACTGTCTGGCCCGCGGCAACGCGGAAGCTGACGTCGTGCAACACGTCGCGACCCGTCTCGTAACCGAAGCGAACATGCCGGAACTCGATCTCGCCCCGGAGAGTGTCGAGCGCGATGGCGGTGGCGGCATCCGCCGGCTCGGCCGGCTCGTCGAGGACCGTGTAGATCCGCTCGGCGCCGGCCAGTCCCGCCTGCACCTGGGCATACATCGTCGAGAGCATCTGCAGTGGCCGGAAGAACTGCTGAACGTAGAGGACGAACGCTGTCAGCACGCCGACCGTCAGCGCATCGTGAACGACGAGGTAGCCGCCATAGGCAATCACGACGGCGACTGCCAGTGTCGAGAGGATGTCGATCGCCGGAGCGAACGCCGAGGATACGCCGACCGCCTGCACGTTGGCGTCGCGGTTCGCAGCGTTGCGTTCCCGGAAACGGCTGATATTCTGGCCGGTGCGGTTGAATGCCTGCGCCTCACGAACTCCGGCGATTTCCTCCTGCAGGCCGGCCGTTACATCGCCGGTCGTCTCGCGCGCCCGACGATAGACAACGCGCGCCCGGCGACCAAAGTACGAGGTCGTCACCAGCATGATCGGGATGACCGCGAAGCTGACTAGCGCCAATCGCCAGTCGAGCAACAGCATGGCGACAATGACGCCGATCAGAGCAAAGATCGAGCCGAGCGTCTGCGAGAGAATCTGGGAGAAGAACTGGTTGAGCGTCTCAACATCGTTGATGACCCGGCTCATCAGGTCGCCGATCGGCTGGCGATCGAAGAAGCGCAACGGCACGCGCAGAAAACGGTCGAACAGCCGCCCACGCAGCGAGGCCAGGAGAGACTGTCCGACTCTCCCGACAATGCGGATCTGCCCGCGCATCGCCAGCGCGCCCATCAGATAGAGACCCAGCAACGGGAGCATCAGCAGCGTCAGCTCGTGGCGGTTTCCCGCCACGATCGCGTCATCCACCGCGCGCCCGATCAGCCAGGGCGCCCCCGCCTGCGCCACCGCGCTCATCAGCACCAGCGCCAGTACCAGCAGCCACTGTCGCCAGTATGGTCGCGCCTCGCCGATCAGCCGGCCGGCAACGGCGCGCTGATTGGCAGCTTGCTCGTGATCCGCAAACGATTCGATCGGTGGTCTCACCGGTCGCCTCCTGCCATCGCCGCTTCCGTGGTTCGGTCATCGACAAGCTGCGACTGGATGATCTCGTTATAGATGGCGCTCTCCTCAAGGAGCTCCGCGTGCGTGCCCTGGGCAACGACCTTGCCGGCATCGAGGACGACGATGATGTCGGCGTCACGGACAGTGCTGATCCGTTGGGCGATGACGACGACAGTGCGCCCGCCCTCACGCATCAGCCGGTCGAGCGCCTCCTGGATAGCAGCCTCGGTCCGCGCATCGACCGATGATGTGCTGTCGTCGAGGATCAGAATCCGCGGATCGACCAGCAGCGCGCGGGCGATCGCGATGCGCTGTCGCTGGCCACCCGAAAGACCTAGCCCGCGCTCGCCGACGATGGTGTCGAATCCGGCCGGCAGTGTCTCGATGAACTCTGCCGCCTGAGCAGCCTGCGCCGCCTGGACAATCTCGGCGTCACTGGCCTCTGGCCGGCCATAGGCGATGTTGTCGCGGATCGTGCCGGAGAAGAGCAGCGTCTCCTGCATCACGATGCCGATCTGCCCACGAAGGCTGGACAGCGTCACCTCGCGGACATCCTGGCCGTCAATCAGCACTGCGCCGGAGGACACATCGTAGAAGCGCGAGATCAGGCTGACAAGGCTGCTCTTCCCCGACCCTGTGGTGCCGATGATCGCCGCAGTCTGCCCCGACTGGATCGTCAGATCGATCCCCGAAAGGATCTCCTGTTCCGCGCCTGGGTACCGAAAGTGAACGTTGCGGAACTCGATCCCGCCGTTGAGATGCGGCAACACACGCGCATCCGGTCTCTCGACCAGGTCGTCCGGCTCGTCGAGCACATCAAAGACTCGCAGTGCCGATGCGCCCGCGCGAGAGATCGTCGCCATCTGAAAGCCGATCGTCAGGATCGGGAACAGCAGATAGTTGAGGTAGGCAGTGAACGCGACCAGCTCGCCTATCGTGAGCTGCGCGCCGATGACCTCGCGTCCGCCGATCCAGACGACGCCGAGCAGGCCGACGTTGCCGGCGAAGAACACGAGCGGGAAGTTGTTGCCGAAGGCATTCAGCGCCGCGACGTTACGGTCCAGCAGCTCATCGTTCGCCACCCTGTAGCGGGCGATCTCGCGCTGCTCCTGGCCAAAGATGCGAATCACCCGCATCCCGACGAGGTCTTCCTGGAGGACAGCGTTGAGCTTCCCAATCGCGCGCTGCAGCTGGCCGAAGATCGGGAAGACCGACCGGACGAAGCGCAGCAGCACCAGAAGAATCAGCGGGATGGCCGCCAGCGCGACCAGCGCTAATCGCCAGTTGATGATCAACAACAGCGTGGTCGTGCCGAGCAGCATGATGAAGGCCGAAGCGAGCTGGATAACCCCCGTCCCGGCGAACTGGCGGATCTGCTCGACATCGTTGGTAATGCGACTGATGAGCTGGCCGGCCTCGACGCGGTCGAAGTACGCGAACGAAAGTCGCTCGATCCGGGCAAACAACGCCTCACGCAGGTCAAAGGCGACCCCCTGTGAGGCCCGCTCGGACAGATAGCCCTGGAGGAACGACGACAGCCCGCGGACTAGCGCCAGCCCAACCAGGCTGGCGGCTGCCAGCGCAACCACTGTCCCATTGCGGCCATCGACGCCGCGATCGATCGCCACCCGCAGCACCTGCGGGACGGCCAGGTTGGCGGCTGAGACGACGATGAGCGCGAGCAACGCGCCGGCCGCATCGAGCCGATATTGACGGAGATAACCGATGGCGCGTCCGAGCGCGCGTCCGGAGCCGGGCTCCGGAGACATCCGGCCCATCGGTGGACCATGTCGTTGCACGTAGCCTTCCTCCAGGCCACTACGGACGCCCCAGGGTCGACACCGTCGTCGGCAGGCCGCTGGCGCCCAGCGAACCATGGTACCACCGGATTCGACCGGGGAGACACCCGGACAGGCGACAGATGTCCGGCAGGACAGTTGACGGTCTCCGATCCTGGGAACACGATGCAGCCATCACAGCAATACCTGCCCGGGAAAGGAGACGCGCGATGGGGTTGATGGCTCCGGTGATCGTCGGCGAGCTTTCCGTCTGTAGCACACAGGTCCGCGTCAAAGGTCAACTCCATGGAGCGCGCGTCGACATCCTCCTCGACGGCGTGGCTGGTCCTGTCGGCGGGGGGCCGGCCGATTGGCCCGACCAGTGGTTCCCCTTGAACCCCGGTGTCAGCCTCCAGCCGGGCCAGATCGTCCGAGCCCGCCAGAGTCGCGGCGCCGATGTCAGCCCTGCGTCGGGCATCGGAGCAACCGTCCAGGACCGATCCGCGTCCCCACCGCAGTTCGCCGGCCCGTTGGTGGCTTGCACCGCCATTGCCGTCATCGATCGCCTCGCTCCTGGAGCAACCGTCTCGATTCTGGATCGTGGCGGTATGTTTCTCGGGAAGGTCACGGCTGCTGGCAGCCGAGCGGTCGTCCCACTGAATCGACCAATCGGTGGCAGTGAGGTGTTGACCGCAACAGCGGAGGCGTGCGGCGGGGCGCCCGCGCCATCCGTCGACTCGTTACCGGCCGAACAAATACACCGCGGGGCAAACGGGGAGCTCCCGACCCCGGTCATTCCGCCGCTGCTCGCCTGCATGCGCGTCCTCCACATCACCGGGCTGCAGGTCGGCGCGACCTTGTACATGGAACGCGACGACGGAGTCTACACCTGGCCAGTGACCGATCAGGAGCTGTACGGGCGGGTCGATCCGCCGTTGAAGGGTGGCGAATCACTCGTCTTCCGGCAGGAAATGGGTGACATCCACTGTGAATCGCGACCCAGCGATAATGTGTCGGCGACGGTCGACCCCGGCCCGCCGGGCGCTCCGTGGATCGGCAGCCAGCCCTGCCCGGGGTCGTTGCTATTCTGGGCCTACGGTCTGGTCCCCTCGGCGACAGTCAAGGTGATGTCTGGCGCAACAGAGTTGCTGGTCTTCGAAGCGGCCGAGGAGTCGCAAGAGGTGGACCTGGCCGGGGTGACTCTTACGCCAGGACAGCAACTCACGGTCGTCCAGGGCCTTTGCGATGTCTACGGGCCGGCATCCGCCGTGCCGGCAGTCGTTACCCAACCGGCCGAAGGGGTCGCGCCGATGATACCCGAGCGGCTCGTCGCCTGCGCCGGGGTCGTCCGCGTGTCTGGCGTTGCCGATGGCTCGTTCGTCCAGGTGTACTCCGAACTGCTGAAGGGCCGGATCGGCCACGCCTTCGCGACCGGCAGCGTCGTTGATGTCGAGGTATTCCCGCCGCTGCTCCACCCCCTTCCCAATGGGCAGATGGACCACATCCGCGCCGAAGTCAGCGGCTGCGCTCGCGGTGTCGCCGAGCGCGAGGTCGAAGGCGAGACCGACCTGCCGCCATTCCGGATCGAGCAGCCAATCGACGGCGACCGATCGGTGACGGTCATTGATCTGCTGCCGGGCTGTCTGGTGACGATAGTCGTCAACGGCCATCTGGCAGGCGAGGCGTGGGTGGCCGGACCGACCGGGCGAGTAGGCGTCAGCGAGACGCTGCGCGTCGAGCAGCGTGTGAACGTGACCGCCCGGCTCTGTGGCCAGCAGCGATCCGCGCACGAGCTCTACGTCCAGCCGGGGCTCGCGTTGAAGTGGACCAGGCCAACGGATGGCGGACTCGAAGTTGGCGGCGGGTTCTATATGGCCGGCCGGGTTCAGGCGGTGGAATCGTTGGGGCCGACCCCCGGCGACCGGCTCCTGGTTGGAACCGAGGAGAGCGGGCTCTGGACCGTCCAGCCGGGCGGGCCATCCTTCCCGCTGAGCCTCGACTGGCCGGAGGTCCGCATCCGGAGCCTCTCGCGTGGAACACGCGGCGACAACCACTTCTACTGCGGGACGGCCGCCGGCATGATGGAGTCCGACCCAGGCGTCCTCCTGCCGCTGCTCTCCTGGAAACGGGTCAACGGTCTGCCAGGCATGGGGGGCATATTCCCCGGCGCGCCACGGCCCGGCGCAACGATCAACGACATCCTCGTGCTGCCCGGTCGTAATCTGGTCGTCGTCGCAACAAACTCCGGGATCTGGTGGTCCGCGATCCCGGCCACAACCGCCGTCGGTTATGCCTGGTCGTCCGACCCACTGGTCAATACCGGCAACATGTTGGCGCTCTGCCAGGGACCCGGCGATGGAATCGTCTGCTACCGTGCCGGCGCGCCCGGCGGCGCGTTCTTCGCCGCGACCTGGGGTGGGGGCGGCCTTCAGTGGTCCACCACAACTCCCGGAACCGGCGGGCCGCCGGCCGACGCACGGCTGACGACAGTCGTCGCACGAATGGCGAACGGCGCGCTCTCATCCTCCCCTGCAGACCGATCGCGAGTCTACGCCGCGGTCGAAGACAGCATGGACAACGCCTGGCTCGCGGTGCTGCGCTCGGACGACGGCGGACGCACCTGGTCGATCCCGTACACCGACCCGAACTTGACCTACCTGAAGCCGCCTGGGGTCGGCGGGACGGTCGATATGGGCTACCAGGCCGAACGCAACCTGAAGCTCGCCGCCCACCCGACCAATCGCGACCTCGTCCTGCTTGCGGGCCGGCGGAGTGGACTGCTCGGATCGACCGACGCCGCGCAGACCTGGGACGCAGCGCGTTGGCCAAACGTCGCCGACAACAGCTTCCATGCCGATAGCCTCTGCATCGCCTTCGACCGGTTCGATGGCTCTGGTCAGACGGTGCTGACCGGAGGCGACGGCGGGATCTTCGTCAGCCGCGATACGGGGGTGACCTGGGATACATCGCGCAACCAGCACTTCCCGACGCTGATGTTCGACGGTCGAAATTCACCAGCCGGCCAGGCACTGAGCGCCAGCTCGGCCTACCCGGGCTTGCTCGTCGGCGCGCTACAGGACAACGGCAACATCTATCTGACCGCCGACGGAGAAGCCTGGCAAGAGCTGTTCGACGGCGGCGATGGCTTCCGCGCCCTGTTCGTCACGCCCGATGTCGTCCTGCGCGGCGGCAACGACGATGTCGACATGAAGTGGTCACGCTGGGACGGCGCGAAGTTCACCGACCCCGTCCCTCTCGAGCCTCCTGGCTATCCAGCCGGCAGTCAGTTCATGCCGATCGCGAGTCGCGTGTCATACCCGGCCTGGAAGGATCCCGGAACCAGCAACCTGATGGTCGCGATCGCTGGCGATGGCGTGGCAACCGGGGACGTGGTCGGGATGTTCGACAAGGGGGCCGCGACGAACCCTGCCAACGAGCGCTTCTACTGGAAGAAGCTCGGCGCCGTGCCAGCGGCGATCGGTGGGTTGGCAACGCTGGATGGCCGTTGGCTGATTGTTGGCACAGCCGGACCGCATATCTATCGGCTGGACACGGCTACCGGATCGGTCGTCGAGCTGACGCTGCCGGCAGGTCTTGGGAACTCAGCGGTCAGGCGGGTGACGGTCGTCGGCGGCGGCCTGGCCTTCTGTCTGGCCGGCCAGACGCTCCTGAGGACGACAAACCTCATCACCTGGGAGACAATCAGCGGCCCAGCCGGAACCTCCATCGACGCGCTCGAGGTCGATCGAGCCCGAGACCCCGCCGTGCTGATCCTGGCCGGCAGCGGCGGCGCATGGTTCAGCCGCGACGCAGGGAACACCTGGCAGCCGACCACCGGGCTCCCCCGCCACACGCAGGCGAACCACCTGGAGGTCGTCGATTACGGCGGAGGAAACCGCGTCATCCACCTCGGCTCCTGGAACTGGTCGGCCTGGCGAGCGCATCTCACCTGAGGACACGCGAACGGGGCGGCCAGGCTGGCCGCCCCGTCTCACTATGCTGTGCGTTCGCTCGTTGCTCAGTCCGTCAGACGCGGGTCGAGGGCATCGCGCAGGCCGTTGCCGACCAGGTTGATGGCGAAGACCGTCAGATAGATCGTCAAACCCGGCAGGAAGACGACCAGGATCGACTGTGTATAGGAGAGCTGCGCCTGCGAGAGCATGTTCCCCCACGAGGCTGTTGGCGGCTGGACGCCGAGGCCCAGGTACGACAGCGACGCCTCGACGAGGATCAGCGCAGGCACCGTCAGCGACGCCCAGACGATGACGACCGGCAGGACATTCGGCAGGATGTGCCGCCACATGATGCGCCGGTCGCCGACCCCAACGACGCGGGCGGCGTCGATATAGTCACGCTCCTTCACCGAAATGACCTCGCCACGGATGAGTCGCGAGAGCGTCACCCATGAGACGAAGGCAATAACCAGCGCGAGCGCCACCGGGCTCAGTGTGAACATCGAGGCGACTAGCAGCAGGATGAAGAGGGTCGGGATCGAGAGCATCATGTCGACATACCGCATGAGCAGCGTGTCGACGATACCGCCGTAGTAGCCAGCGACGACGCCGACGACAGCGCCGATCGTGATCGCGAAGAACATCGCCATCCCGGCGACCGCAAGGCTGACCCGCGCGCCATAGACGAGACGGGTTGCCGTGTCGCGGCCGAGGTTGTCGGAGCCCAGCAGGAAGCCATTCTCGTTGAAGCCCGAGAACTTGAGCCGCAGATTCTGGGCGTTGGGTGTATGGCCTGTAACGTGCTTGCTCACCAGCGGGGCGGCAATCGCAGTCAGAATCATCAGGAGCACGAAGAACAGGCCAACCATTGCCATCTTGTTGCCACGAAAACGACGCGAGGCCATGCCGAGGTAGGTTCGAGGTTTGCCTACCCCCTCCAACGAAGTGCGGTCTGCCGCTTTCGAAGAGTCAGCTGTTGTAGTGCCCGGCGCAGACGGAACCGATCCCACGTCTATCTCCTTTGTGCCAGTCGTCGTTTCGGCAGGCGAGTACGCCGCACTACTCCAGCCGGATACGCGGATCGAGCAGACCGTAGCAAACGTCGGCGATCAGATTGCCAAGGATGA
This sequence comes from Thermomicrobiales bacterium, assembly GCA_037045155.1. Lineage (NCBI taxonomy): Bacteria > Pseudomonadati > Thermomicrobiota > Thermomicrobia > Thermomicrobiales > Thermomicrobiales bacterium. The sequence continues at coordinate 890,350 of JBAOIG010000005.1, read as the reverse complement.
CCAGCGTCCCGACGAACAGGACAATACCCATGATCATCGGGTAGTCCTTACCGATCGCGGCGTTGTAGGCAAGTAGCCCCATCCCCGGCCAGTTGAACACCGTCTCGAGGATCAGTGCTCCGCCGAACAGGTCGGGGATCGCAATGCCGAGCAGCGTCACCAGTGGCAGGACGGCATTGCGCAGGCCGTGGCGGAAGATAACCGCGCGGCTATGCAAGCCCTTGGCCGTGGCGGTGCGCATGTAGTCCTGGCTAAGCACCTCGAGCATCTGGGAGCGGATGTAGCGGGTCCATGCAGCGGTCTGAACGAAGGCCAGCGTAAACGCGGGCAGAATCAGGTGGTGGATCCGATCCCAGAACCCGCCGCCGCCGCGCAGATCGTAGGCGCCGCCGGCCGGGAACGCTGGCAACCCCCATTCGCGGAACTTCACGGCGAACACAATGATCAGCATGATGCCGAACCAGAACGTCGGCATCGAGAAGCCCGACACTGCGCCGGCAGTCGCTATCTTATCGAACGCCGAATTGCGTTTGACTGCCGAATAGACCCCGATCGGGATCGAGATGATCAGCGAGAGGAGTAGCGCCGAGCCCGTCAGCAGCAGCGTGTTCGGCAGCTTGTCCATGATCTGCTGGCGGACAGGCCGGTAGTTCTTCAACGAAAGACCGAGATCGCCCTGGACGACATTGCCGGCCCAGACGAAGTAGCGCTTATAGAGCGGGTCGTTCAGGCCCAGGCTCTGCTTGATCCGCGCGATGTCCTCGGGCCGCGCCCGCGGGTTGAACTCCAGCCCCGACACCGGGCTCCCCGGGACGAGGTTCGCGATCGCGAAGGTGATGACCGTGATGCCGATGATCAGTGGGATCGTCTGAATCAGCCGCCTGATGATGAATCGCCCCATCGGCCGGCCCTTTCCCAATACTACGGCGTCGGATGACGCGCACACCCATCCCCATGCCCGACAGCTGCTGCCAGGGCGCCACGCCCTCGGATTTCGCCCTTGCGGCAGCCGCCCAGGGTCCAGCGCTAATGGTAAGTCAGAATCCATGTGACGCAACAGTCGTGCGTCTGAATCGGTTGGGACGGGCGAGCGCCCGTCCCAACACCAGCGACATGATAGAGGTTGCGCAGGAGACGGGCAACGCCCGCCCCCTACACAAGGGTCTGGTCGATTACTTCTTGTCGACCCACCAGTGGTTCACGTTCCAATAAGCGTTGATCCCGCTCGGGAACACGTTATGGAGCCGCTGGTTAACGCCCGTCGGCGACTGCGGGAAGTCGAGGATCGCAGCCGGCGCGTCGGCCAGCATCAGGTTCTGGAACTCGGTGTAGAGCCCGATGCGCTTGGCGCGATCCGGCTCCGACATAGCCTCGTTCAGGACCTTGTCGACCTCCTCGTTGCAGTACTTACCGAAGTTGAAGCCACCTTCGTAGGAGTTGCAGCCGAACATGATCGACTGGTCCGGCGTGGCGCTCCACGAGAAGCCGATCAGGAAGATATCGAAGTCGTGCGTCTCGGTGATGCGATCCACCAGCTCGGGGAACGGCTCGAGCTGCGGGGTCATCTTGACGCCGATCTCGTTCCAGTATGCCTGGGCAGCCACGAGGTATTGCTCGCGGACGTTGTTGCCCGCGTTGGTGTACATCGTGAACTCGAGCTTCTTGCCGTCCTTGGCGCGGACGCCGTCGGAGCCCTTGACCCAGCCGGCCTCATCGAGGAGCTGGTTCGCCTTGTCGACATCGTAGGGGTACTTCAGCTTGATGCCATCGGGGTTGTAGGCCCAGGACAGCGGCGGCATCGTGCCAACGGCCACCTGCGCGAAGCCGAACTGAATCTCCTCGACCATGGCGTCCCGGTCGAGCGCGTAAATCAGCGCCTGGCGGACGTTGACATCTTCGAAGACACCCTTGCGAGCAGGGTCCATGTTGTAACCGAAGAAGGTGAAGCTCAGCGCGTCAGCAGCGACGACATCAACGTTGCTGCCCTTGAACTCGCTGACCGAGGATCCCAGGAGACCCTGGAAGAAATCGATCTCGCCAGTCTTCAGCTGCTGGGCGCCGGTTGCGCGGTCCGGCACAACCTTCATGATGTACTCGTCGAGCGCGGCAGCCCCGTTCCAGTAGTCATCGTAGCGAACCGCGGTCGCGTGATCGCCGGACAGCCATTCCTTGAACTTGAACGGGCCGGTGCCGACAACACGCGTCGGATCCTGGCCAGTCGCGCCACCGTCCGTCTTGACACTGGCAGCCGGGGCGCTGCCCCAGATGTGGTCCGCGACGATGGCGTATCCAGCAACATCAACCAGGAAGTCGACCAGCGGGTGGTTCAGCGTGAATGTGACGGTGTGGTCATCGACCACGTCGACGCTCTTGATCTTGCTCGTGAGATCCGAGGTGTAGCTCGATCCGGAGTCCGGGTTCATGTGCAGATCGTAGGTGGTCTTGACATCCTTGGCCGTGAACGGCTTGCCGTCCTGCCAGGTCACCCCGTCGCGTAGATAGATCGTCCAGACGTCCATCGTCTCGTTCGACTCCCAGGCCTCGGCGAGCAGGCCGACCGGCTCCAGGGTGAACGGGTTGACGGTGATCATGCTCTCGAAAATCAACGCCTCGAAGTTACTCGACGGGACGTCGTCAGTGACGATCGGCAGCACAGTCGAGATATCGGAGATGGCGCCCTCGATCAGGGTGCCACCCTTGTTGTCGACCGGCTTGAGCGTCTGCCCGAACGTCAGATCGCCACCTTCGACCCGGCCAGCGCTGCCAGTGGGCGGGCTACTGACTGGCGAGCCGGTCGACGGGGTTTCGGCCGCCTTCGTCGGCTCGGCTCCGGTTGCAGTGCCGGTGGTTCCGGATTCGGTCGGGCTGGACGCCGCTGCCGGCTCAGTGGCAGTGGTTCCCTTGGTTGCCGTTGCCTCACTGCTGCCGCCGCAAGCCACGATCAGTGGCATAACGAGCGCAATGACCATGAGGAGCCCGGCATATCGCAGCCATCTGGGCATGAGTCGCAAATCACTCCTCCATCGAATGAAATACCGGATCGCGTGGCACACACCACGCGCACAGGACATCGCGTTCCACGATCGGAGCACGCGCGAGAGCACGGACGACTAGCGTCAGCGGTGATACTCGAGTGTTCGGCTTCGATCGGAAAACACGGACATCGCGACCCCCCTGCACACGGTCACGACGGGTTGGGGCGCGTCCAAAACCGGACATGACGCCCTGGTTTTGAGCGACAACCACCTCCTTTGTGCATCCAGCAGCCGCGCAACGCCGCGCGGCTCCTGATCGCTCGGCTGCCGTTCACCGTCCACGTCGCGCACGAGATGCGCGCGAACACGACAGCGAGGGCGGCGGCGCCGGTGATGAAGTCGGCCGACTCTCCTACCCCCACGGTGGAGAGCCCTGACTTACTATACGTGTCGCCGGGCGATCTGGCCGTCCCTGGTATCGGAACGCGCCGCTTTGGCGAACGCAACCACGCATAATGAGTACCATATAGAGCCACTGGTGACGACCCCACGAGACCAGAATCGTGTCGCACACCCGGCCCATAGACAATATCGGCGTAGAGATGACGTGCTCAGCCTGTCGGCGGCCCAATGACGCGACTGAGGAGCAACCCGCCACCAACCGGAGCCGTCACGCTCTGGAGACGCGCATCCGACGCGACGGCGGCGCGATACGCGGCGGTCTCTGCTGGATGGCTGGTCATGTTGTCGGCGACGATGACCGCGCCGGTCGTAACCAGCGGCAGGCAGGCGCGAAGATAGTCGACGTACTTCCCCTTGTCGGCATCGATGAAGACGAGGTCAAAGCCGGGGCCGAGAGTGGCCAGTGAAGCGAGCGCCGGCCCTTCGACAATGACGACGCGATCGGCAAGGCCGGCCCGAGCCAGATTGGCGCGAGCCAACGCGATCTTTGCTGCGTCACGTTCGAGCGTCACCAACGTGCCGCCAGTGGCAACCAGCGCGCGGGCGATCCAGATCGCTGAGTAGCCGTTGGATGTGCCAATCTCCAGCGCCCGACGAGCCCCGAGCAGGCCAGCCAGCCAGGCTAGCAGCGCTCCTCCCTCTCGCCCGACATTCCACATCCTGCCGGATCGTTGCCCCTCGACAATGAGATCGTCGAGCAGACGGTCGATGATGTCGTCCTGCATCCTGGGCCTCCATCTCGTGGCGCGGCGATCGCCCGCGACAATAGCATAGTGAGGAATGGACGGATAAGAGATCAGCGAAGATCAATCGGAATTCGAGCGGCGCGGGTGGAGAGATACAGAACGTCTGAGCCAATAACGCCGCCGGGGCGGGTATTCTACGAGCGCGAGGATTTCTCCCCTGGCGCCGCGGTGGAGGACCAACAGGCAGGCGATGCATGGCGCGACCGCGCGCGACGCCTCGTAAGCCTTGTCTGGTCGGTGTTCGGGTTCGTACACTCCCTGATGTCACCCGGGGTGACGATGACCCACTTGATGGCTGGCGGAGTCTGCACCGTGTTCAACTACAACACCCGACGACACGGCTGGATGACTCGACTGCTGTTGTTCGTCTCCCTGATCTCAGCAATCTCGCTTGCGCTGACGAACGCGCCGCGGCCGGCTGCCGCCGTCGAAGAGCCGCCCTCTCCGGGCTCCTTCTCCCACGGCGCCATCGTCCTGTCCGACTACAACGAAATCCTCTACGACAAGAACGCCAACGTCCGCGTCGCGATGGCATCGACGACGAAGATGATGACTGCGATCGTCGCCGTCCGCTACGGCCGGCTCGACACGCCAGTGCTGATCGACGAGTCCGATATTGTCGGCGAGGCCTCGATGGGGTTGACCGCCGGGACGACGGTCACGCTGCGTGGCCTGCTCTACGGCCTGCTGTTGCCTTCTGGCAACGACGCCGCCCACGCGATCGCCCGATCCGTTGGTGGGCAGAGCGGAGCGACCGATCCCGAACAGGCTGTCCAGAAGTTCGTCGATCTGATGAACCAGACAGCACGGGAGTACCAGCTCCGCGATACGCACTACATGAACCCGCACGGGCTGGACGAGCACGGTCACTACTCAACCGCGTTCGATCTGGCGATTATCCTGCGGGCGGCGCTGAATTTCCCCGTGCTGCGCGAGATCATGCAGACGCCGGCCATCAATATCGATGGCTACGAAATCTGGAACCACAACCAGCTCTATCAGATGCGCGACGATGTCATCGGCGGAAAGACCGGCTTTACCGATAACGCCGGCTACTGCCTGACCGGCGCGGCAACTCGCGACGGTCGCTTCGTCATTGCCGTCGTCGTCGGTGATGATGGCGACAACTGGTACACGGATGTCAGCGATCTGCTCGAATGGGGGCTTCAGGTCGAGGCCATCCGCGGCATCCCGAAGATCGCCATCCCCAGGCTGGTCGGCACCCAGCTCAACCAGCAGCCTGGCCCGCGTCAGGGTGGGCCGTAGGGCCGCCCGAATCGATAGCCCAGCTCGAGCGCAACTATCTGGTCGATGACGGCCGGGGCCGGCGAGATGACCCTCGCCGGCCCCGGTCGAATCTCGTCTGTGCTGTCGTCTCGTTCTCAGGCGTGGACGCCGAGGAACGAGCGCAGGAAGTAGATAAGGAAGGCCAGGCTGATGATGTACATCATCGGGTGGATCTCGCGAGCCTTGCCACGGAACATCTTCACCAGCGTCCAGACGACGAATCCAGCGCCGATGCCATTGGTGATGTTATAGGTCAGCGGCATCATGACCATCGCCGCCAGCACCGGCAAGCCAACCTCGATGTCGCCGAAGTCGATCCCGCGGGAGCGAACGATCCGGCCATCAGAGGTGACCTCCTCGCGCTCGGAGAGCACGCTGGTCATCATCCAGCCGACGACGATCAGCGCCGGCGCCGTCGCCTGGGTCGGAACGACACCAACCAGCGGAGCAAACGGCATCGCCAGCAGGAAGAGGACACCGACGACAACCGAAACCAGGCCGCTGCGTCCGCCGTTGCCAACGCCTGCCGCCGACTCGATATACGTCGTCGCCGAGGAAGACGACACCATACCGCCGGCCATCGCTGCGACTGAATCGACCAGCAGCGGCTTCTGGGCGTCGGGCAGCTCGCCATTCTCATTGAGATAGCCGGCCTGGCTACCAACTCCGACCATCGTCCCCATCGTGTCGAAGAAGTCGGCCATCATGATCGCCAGGATCGTCAGGATCGCGACGCCGATACCCATGTGCGAGAAGAAGCGGAACGAGAACTGCCCGACAAGGCTGAAGTCAGGCGTGTCGATCCACTGCGTCGGTACCTGCGCCTGCCCCGGTCCGAACTGGCCAGTGTTGAGCATCTTCTCCAGGATGATAGCGATGACCGTCGTCGCCACAATGCCGATCAGGATTGCGGCGCGGTGGCCACGAGCTAGCAGGGCGATGGTGATGACCAGCCCGATCGCCGTCATCAGCACCGGCAGGCCACGCAAGTTGCCGAGCTCCAGCGGCGTCCCGGCGCCGGTTTTGACGATCCCGCCATTGACCAGGCCGATGAAGAGGATGAACAGGCCGATGCCGACCGAGATCGCCTTCTTCAGCTCCAGCGGCACCAGATCCATCACGTAGCGCCGGAGGCCGACGAGAACGAGGACTGTAATGAGGATGCCTTCGGCAACGATGACGCCCATCGCCTGCGGGAAGGTCAGCCCCTCGCCAAGGACGAGGGTGAAAGCGACGATTGCGTTCAGCCCCAGACCGGGAGCGAGGGCGAAGGCTCGATTCGAGTAGAGCCCCATGATGATCGTCATCACCCCGGCCACGAGGCAGGTGGACGTCATTGTCGCCGCTATCGGCAGGCCGCTGCCGTCCGGGAGATGAAGGATCTGGGGATTGACGAAGATGATGTAGGACATGACGATGAAGGTCGTCAGGCCAGCAAAGAGCTCGGTTCGAATATTCGAGCCCATCGACCGAAAGCGGAAGAAGCGATCGAGCGTCGCCTCCAGACCACTCTCAGGCGCGGCCCCGGCGTTGTTCGCGCGACTACTCACACTCCACACCCCTCCGCCCGGCGCACTGGCGCCGTCCTACCCCGGGAGCCGGCGGACATGAGCTGCCCGCCGGCCGATCGAGACGCGCCGTCGGGCGTGTTGTCGACGACCCCCCCGCCGTCATCCCGCCACTGTACGTACGCATCGTGCTCGTATCGTATGGCCCCCGGGGGCATTCGTCAACGGGCGATCGGCGATCAGCTGTAGAGCAGCGCGCGCTCGAATACGGGAGTCTCGGCCAGGCCGAGCGCCTCCCGCGCCTCAGCCACGACGTAGAGTGAGCCGGTGACGAGGATCAGGTCGTCGGGAGTGGCGATTCTGCGCGCCGTGTCGAGCGCGGACTCGATATCGCCGGCGCGTTCGGCAGCCATTCCCCGCGCGATAGCTAGCTCGACGATCCGGGTCGGATCGGCGGCGCGCGGATTGTGCGAGGCGGTCGCGATCAGGTGCGGCGAGAGCGTCGCCAGCGCCGCGAGCATGCCGCCGAGATCCTTATCCCGGCTGACGCCGAGGATCACGATCGGGGGGCGCGAGCTGCGCCACTGCACTGTCTCGACCAGCCTCTCAATCGAATCGGCGTTGTGCGCGCCGTCGACGTACATATCCGGCTGCTCGGCGACGCGCTCGAAGCGACCGGGCCAGCGGACGCTCGCCAACGCCTCGCGGGCACGCTGCTCGTCGGCCAGCAACCCCGGATCGAGTTGCCAGACACCCATCAGCGCGGCGCCAGCGTTCTCGACCTGGTGCGGGCCGGACAGCGCCAACCCGACACCGCGCCAGTCACCCCACGGGCCAGCAAGCCGCGCGGAATCGGACGACCCGGCTGCCTGCCAGTCGCGCTCCCAGCGCAGCAATGGCGCGCCACGTTCGGCCGCGATCCGCTCCAGCGTCGACAAGGCCTCCGGTTGTTGGGGACCGACGACGATCGGCACGCCATGCTTGATGATCCCGCCCTTCTCGCTGGCGATCGCCTCCAGCGTGTTGCCGAGGATCGCGGTATGGTCGAAGGATATGCTGGTGATGACGCTGACCGCCGGCGTCACGACGTTGGTCGCGTCAAGACGCCCGCCCATGCCAACCTCCAGCACTCCGACGTCGACTCCTGCCCGCTGGAAAGCAAGCAATGCCATTGCCGTCGCGACCTCGAAGGCGGTTGGTTGGCCTATCTCGGGCTGGTCTGCCTGGACGTCCGCGTCGATCGACACGAGCGCGTCGGCCAGCGCCGCAAACTCCTTCTCCGAGACCGGCACGCCGCCGACCTGGATTCGCTCACGAAAGGTGTGCAGGTGTGGCGTCGCGTACAGTCCGGTCTTCCGGCCGGCAGCGCGGACCAGCGCTTCAACCGTCGCGCTGACCGAGCCCTTGCCCTTCGTCCCAGCGACATGGACGATCTGATACGTCATCTCCGGCGAGCCGAGGCCGCGCAGGAGCGCCGCAGTGCGTCGCAGGCCCAGTGCGGCGATGTCGTCGCCGGCAAAGGGATTGGCGACAAACCCCTTCTCGTAGCCGGCCCGCTCGATGATCCAGCGAATCGCCTCGCGGTAGTTCATGCGTCACATTCTTCGAAGAGCGACAGCCGCGTGACGGGGTATCCGTGGCTGGCACTGGTCGCTCCGTGCTCAACTTCATCCGGCACGCACGAGAGATTCGTCCAAGCCTCAACGGCTCCAGCAGTCCGCATCGGAATGATCCGACCGACTGCCGACTAGTCTAATACGTCCTCGCGATGATCTCATAGCGCCTTCCGTCTCCCGCGTGGTATCGTCTGGCGTTATGACACGTCCCGACGCGCGGGGATTGCCCGGGGAAGTGGGCGCCGGGGCAACGAGCGCGGAAGGGAGCAGCGCAGTGCTGCTGGATGTTGACTCCAATCTCGATCTCGCACAGGCGCTATTCGACCTGGGCGGCGTGCAGTTCGGCTCATTCGATCTCGGCCCGACGGCAGGAACATCACCGATCTACATCAACCCGCGCGTGCTGATCAGCGAGCCGTCGATGCTACGCCGCGTCGCCCGGCTGATCCACTCCGAGATCCAGGCCGACCACGCCCGCCGCCGCTCGCGGATTCACTCGTTCGCTGCGATCGCCGGCGTGCCGATGGGCGGGCTCCACATTGCCACCGCCTACGCGCTGGAGAGCGACACCCCGCTGATCTATCTGCGTCCATCCCGCAACGGCAATGTGGGTGATGCCCAGCCGGTGATCGAGGGACGCATCCTCGTCGGCCAGTCAGCGCTGATTATCGACGACCTGATGACCGGCGGCACCTCGATCCTCTCGACCGCCGAGCGGCTGGAAGACGCCGGGATGGCCGTCCGCGACGCCATCGTCCTGATCGACCGCGAGCAGGGCGGCGTCGAGCGGCTCCACGAACGGGGCTATAACGTCCTCCCGATCCTGCGGCTCAAGACGATGCTCAACTACTACCACTCGTCAGACCTGATCGACGCCGCCACGTTCGAGCGCTGCATGGCCTACCTCAAGGACGCCCACGGCCAGCAAGACGCCGCGTCGCCTGCCTGACCGGCTGCTCGCGTCGACATTCAACTCGCGCCCGCATGCTATGGTTGCGACATCGCGACAGGCAAGGCGGGCGCACATGACGCCACGGACGGTGCTCCTCATTCCCACAAACGACATCGGCTGGACCGCGCTCCGGCACGAGCTCGCGAGCCTGCCGGGAATCCGGGTCGAGGACGCGGCTGGAGATGCCGAGGCAATCCTGGCGCAGGTGCGGAAGTTCCGGCCGACCGCCGTCATCACCGCTGCCCACTTCCACGGCGAGCCAGTCACGTCGCTCCTCCGCCACATCCGCCGCATCCTGCGGACAGCCATCTTCATCATCATCGACAACGAGGTCGAGTCAGCGACTCTGCCCGACCTGGCGCGGGCCGGCGTCTCCGCCTACCTGCTCTGGTCGCGCCTCTCCGCCACCGACCTGCGCCCGACGCTGGAGGTGGCGCTGGCCGGCACGACTGTCGTCCTCTCCAACGAGGTCGCCGAGGCGTACGACCAGCTCCTGCGCGAGCCGACCGGCCCGTCGCCGCAAGCCCCGACACTGTCCGACCGTGAGTTCAACGTCTTGCGCCTGCTCGCCAGCGGCTACAGCCGCCAACAGATCGCCGAGCAACTCTCCATCAGCCGACGCACCGTCGACCGGACGATCGACGACCTCAAGGCCGTCCTCGCCGCCCCGACCCGCGAGCGCCTGATGGTGACGGCCGTCAACCTCGGCCTCGTGCGCTGACGAGCCGGGTTGGCGGAGATTCGCCACCGTTTTGGCGACCATTCGCCGCGGAAATGGCGAGTTCTCCCTTGACCGATCGTATGCGTCGGGGCGATGGTGAGCTAGGGATGGTGTTCTGCCTGAAGCGCGCCGAAAGGAGACATGCTATGCGCGCCCGAATCTTCGTCGCGTTCGCCACTGTGGCGAGTCTTGCTTTATTCGCTCTTGTCTTTGGCGTCATACAACCGACGGCATCGACCGCCGCGCCAGACGCGGGAGTCTGCGTCAGCATCGGGGTACCAATCACAGACACGCCGACGGCTGAGGAGGCAGTCAAGCTCAAGCGTATTGAGGATGAGATCGGTAAGCCGCTCGGACGGTACACGATCGGCGAAGAACACTGCTTCGCAACAGAAGCTGAGGCTCAGGAGTTCGTGAAAACGCTTGACGAGCCGGAGTCTTCAGTTGCCGAACCGCAAGGAGGTTTTGCGCCGTCGTCGTACATCGTCGCACATCTCTATGAGCACGCGGACTACAACCAGTATGTGAGCGGTCGAGCGGCTTACTACACTGCGTCGCTCCCGTGTAGTTCGCAAGCCGCATTGTTCTACTATGTCGGCGACTACATGAACGATCGCACATCGTCGGGATTCACTCAGCGCAACTACGGATGTGACGGTGGATTTCGATTCTATCTCGACGCGAACCTGACAACTGGGCCGTATCTGTGCAGTCCAGAGTGTGCCTACGTCGGCAATACTGCCAACGACAAGATTTCATCGATGATCGTCCATTAGGTGGACGATGCGCGCCTTCGGCAGGCGCCATCCCTCACGCGCTCACGACGAATATCGATGATCACTACGCCACAACGAGCATCGCCGAACGCGAACTTCAGGTGTCGTGATCTCACGAGATGGACGCGATACATGCCCACAATCGACGTGTCGCTCCTCGCCGCTCTGTTCGTGCTGATGCTATTCGTGGTTGTCCTCGGCGCGTCCGTGGTTGTCGTTATCTGGATCGCGCTTCGGCCCCTCCGACGGAAGGACGAACGCGAAGAACAGGCTAACGGCTGAGCGAGATCGCCGCTCTCGCACGCCATCGAAGGCACGCGCCGCCGTGACGCTGACCCGTTGCCGCGCTCAACTCCTGCATATGTGCTATGGTAGGGTATCAGTGCGGACAAGGCAGTCGCGAATGACTCCACGGACGGTGCTTCTCACCCCAACGAACGATGTCGGCTGGACCGCGCTCCGGCACGAGCTCGCGGACCTGCCGGGTGTCCGGGTCGAGGACGCGGCTGGAGATGCCGAGGCAATCCTGACGCGCGTTCGCGAGCTCCGGCCTTCCGCCGTCATCACCGCTGCCCACTTCCACGGCGAGCCAGTCACGCCGCTCCTCCGCCACATCCGTCGCACCCTGCGCGCAGCCGTCTTCATCATTGTCGACAACGAGGTCGAGTCAGCGACTCTGCCCGACCTGGCGCGGGCCGGCGTCTCCGCCTACCTGCTCTGGTCGCGCCTCTCCGCCGCCGACCTGCGCCCGACGCTGGAGGTGGCGCTGGCCGGCACGACGGTCGTCCTCTCCAACGAGGTCGCCGAGGCGTACGACCAGCTCCTGCGCGATCCGGCCGGCCCGGCGCCGCAAGCCCCGACACTGTCCGACCGTGAGTCCAACGTCCTGCGCCTGCTCGCCCGCGGCCACAGCCGCCAACAGATCGCCGAGCAACTCTCCATCAGCCGACGCACCGTCGACCGAACGATCGACGACCTCAAGCCCACCCCCTCCGCCCGGCCCGCGAGCGCCTGATGGTGACAGCGGTCAACCTCGGCCCCTTGCGCTGACGAGCCGGGTTGGCGGAGATTCGCCACTGTTGTGGCGACGATTCGCCGCGTAAATGGCGAGTTCTGCGTTGACAGGCCCAAACGCTACTTCATAGCATGTCTCGAAGGCGTTAGTTCGGTGATCTGCAAAGCATTGACGCATGACCGGAGGGCACCATGCTATTCATGAGGCTACGTGCCAAGCTCGCCACCAGACGAACTGGCCGAGCGAAGTTAGCTCCGCGCCTGATTCACATCATCTTTTCGGCAGCCATTATCAGCATGTGGCTCACGTTACCGTCAACGGTTGATGCGGCGAACACGGCGACGTGGTGCAAGTGGCCGTGGCCATGGCCGACTACCGTCAATTACGAAATCGTCTCGTCCCACTTCACGGCCGACCATGCCAATCGCATTCAGTACGGTGGCAATACGTGGTCGGAAGGCAATTTCAACCTTGTCCTCCAACGGGATCTATACGGGTCAAGACCGAATAAGGTGGTCAAAGGTAATCCTGATCCATCGCGGCCGAACGTGATCGCGAGAACCGCCGTGGGCGTGATCGACTGCCATATTGATCCTTCGCCACAACCATATCGCACCATTACCCAAATCACGACGACGTTTCATAACAACGTGAATTGGTACAGCGACTGTCTGGCCGCTGGCCCTACGTACTGCCAAACAAACAATATGCACGATCTGCATAATGTTGCAGCTTCATGAGTTCGGCCACTGGTTCTTCCTTCTGGATACGTATGACTCAGCGGATTCCGCCGATACTATGTATGGATGGATTTCATTCGGGGAGACACTGAAACGAACCCTGAACTGGCACGATCGGCATCAGGCTTGGGTTATGTACGGCTGCAGGAACGGCGGCTCGACGTACTGGTGCTAGACATGTAGTCATCGGTGCCGTGCCGAAGGGAGATGCGATTCCATGTTCGCTCGGTCATTGGTTCTGATCGGCCTGGCACTGGTGATCACCGCATGCGGGGAAACTAGCCCGGAGGCCGAACGCCTAAACGGCGCGGGTGCTGAGCAAGCAGCACCAACGGCAACAAACACGCTCGATGTGGAACTGAGAGAGGGCGAGTGCATCGTAACTGGCGTGTCGATCGCGATGATCCCCGACATCGCGTCGCTCGCCTGGGCGTCGGACCAGATCGTCGGCGGCGAGATCCTGCGCGCGCACCCGACAACGCCCGATCCTCGTGACGCACGATTGCCGCTCCACACGGACTTCGATATCAAGGTCGAATCGTACGTCCGTGGCCAGCCGATCGACACGCTGACGATCCGGCAGCCGGGCGGCGAGATCCCCGGCGGCTGCGCCGATCCGATGGGCCAGCTCAAGCTGGCGCCCGGCGACCGCTTCCTGCTCTTCCTCGACCACGACGAGCGAATCGAGTTTGGCGATGCCTACCTCGTCGTCGGCGAGCGGCAGGGCTACTGGCGGCTGACCGACGACGACATGTTTACCGACCTGCCCGCGCACTACGCCGCGTTCGAGCGTCAGCCGCTGGCGTCAGCAACTGCCGCGATCCGCGACGCGCTGCTCGGCGAGATGCCGGCTGGCCCGATCGCGGGCGTTGCGCCAGTCGTCCCGCTCAATGCCGCGCCGCTCAACCCAGCGCTGGAGGAGTAACGGCGCCGACGATCTCAGGGGCGTCTTGATCGGCCCGACCTCCGAGAGACTGATCGTCGCGACCGTCAACCACGGCCTCGTCCGCTGAAACGTTCGATGGCGAATACTTGCCACGATTTTGGCGGGGACTCGCCATCGTTTTGGCGGATTCTGCGTTGACCAATGCTTGATCTCGATCAACAATAGGTCCATTGCTTCGGCTGCAGCCAAGCACTCCGGCTGTGACGCCGGGTGACCAACAGCAAGAATTGAGGGAATGAATGCGACAGAGGACGAGGTTCGACATCATCCGAACACTGTTGGCAGCTTCGTTCTTAACGCTCGGATGGCTCGCGCTCTTACCGGGTGAAGCATTCGCGCTCGATACAACCGTCAAATACGATCTGACGGCAAATATCTCAAGTCCTATGTGTCATACAGCAAATCGACAAACTGCGTGTCGGTTTCTGCACGCTATTACGACGACTCCCGAGGCAATGGTGGTGCGGAACAGTGGCGATTAGCGTACACCCGCGACCTGTATTGGAACGGATCGGGCTGGGTTACTGGACGGTCTCAGGAATGGAGCAGATGGTACTATAATCAGTTCTTCGATGGTTGGGAGTGTCGCTGCAGTACTCATGGCTACTCAACGACTCTCGTTGATGTGATCTTCCTGGGCAACTACTACTCATGTGACGGCGGTGGCTCCTGCTGGTATTGGTACTCAGATGTCTTGCATCACTACATCGCGTCGTCATGAGAGGGTGACGACGACCGTCTGTCTGGTTGAGTGATACAGGAAGGGCAACATCGATGCAGAGGATGCTTAGCCGATCAGGTCGTAGAGTGTTCGTTCTCCTGGGGCTATCACTGGTGATCACGCTCACTTCGAGCATCTCTGCCGCGGATGCGCCGGCTCGCCGTCCCGATTGGCCGCCGTTCCAGATGACGTATGAGGAGTTCGGCTACCCGAGCGGCGTGTCAACGCCCCCGACGACCGACACCTGGGTCGTGACCTGGCATGGTCTGGGGCGATGGGAGAAGGAGCTGACTGGCAGCACGACGAATCCTCAAGCAGTCGGCGACACGTACCACTTCGACGGCAAGCGATTCATCGTCGATCTTTCGCTGCCCGGCGCCGACGACATCGCGATCGACCACACGGATGGCGTACCGGTCATGCCGAATGCCTGGCTCGTGCCGGGGCGCGACGCCGCGCTCGCGTCAAAGGGGTTCCACCGCTCAGCCGACCCGACGTCGAACGTCGTCCAGTATCAACGCGAGGTGACTGTCCCATGCTCGGCGGCAGGTCCCGAACAGCGTCCCACGGCCTGCGCAACCGGAACGACGTTCACGCGCCGTGAGACGATCGTCTATACGACCACGATCATCCCACCCATGCCCGTCGAGCTGTGGGACGAGATCGACGGACAGTCCGTCTGGCGCGTCAGTGTGTTACGCGTCGAACCGATAATGGAGTAGTCATTGAGCACGCAGGCATGCGATGAGCGTCGAGCAACGGGCTCCGCTCGATTGCGGATAGGCGTCGCGCTCGCCGCTACTGCCTGTGTCCTCACTATCGTCGCCTGCGCGCGCGCCGGGCCGACTGAGCCGACGGCTCTGCCGGCCGCCTCACCGCCTGTCCAGGCTGAGCTTATCGCCCTCATCCGCGCCGAGAATCGAATCCTGTTCGACGCCATCGTCTCCGGCGATCCGTCGCGCTACCCAACGGTCTACTACAACGACCCCACCGTGAAGATGCATCCAGACTACGAGTACTCTCTCAGCCTGTATGGCGACGAGGCACGCGCCACCCTCGCGACGCTCTCCGGCGGTCCGATCGGCGCACGGGACGGCTACCTGACGGCCCGGATCGCGTCGCTCATCTACGGCGAGCGCAATACGGCAGCGTGGGAGGCTGCGATCGCGACGGCGGAAGCCGAGGGCCGGCAACCGTCGATCGACGACCTCCCCGAGGGGTTCGTGCCGATGGAGCGCGTCACCGCCGACCGCTGGATCGAGCCGGACTACCACCTGTTCGACGTTCGCGCATCGGCCGACCGCGGCAGCGCGAAGGTCGCCTTCGACCCGCCCGAGGCCGGCGGTCAGGTGCTGACGTACCAGTTCGTCCGCGTCGACGGCCGCTGGTACGTCAGCTACTCCGAATCGTTCTGGAGCCAGGGGGAGCCGGGGTATCAGGGCGCGAGGGTGCCGTGAGGCACCCGACGGGCTATGTCCGAGCGGCCGGCAGTCCAGCGATGGCGGGCCTGCGGCCCGCAGACAGCGCTAGCGCTGTCCCTACGAAACCGTAGAGCGCCGTCTCCCGCTCCTCATCCCCCATCCCTCATCCCCCATCCCTCATCCCTTAACGTACTGATCGAACCAGCCCAGCACTCGCTCCAGCAGGTCGCGCTGGTGGTGGTATTCGCCGATGCCGTGCGGCTCGCGGGGGTAGACAACCATCTTCGTCGGCACGCCCATTGTCTTCAGCGCGTTGTACATCTCCCAGCCCTGGCTGACCGGCACGCGGGTGTCGTTGCCGCCGTGCAGCACGAGGGTCGGCGTCGCCACCTGGCCGACGTAGCGCATCGCGGAGGTGTGCCAGTAGGCGTCGGTGTCTTCGGCAAACTCGGCCACCATCCAGGATCCCGCCCAGTCGACGATGTCAGTCGTGCCCTGCATGCTGGTCCGGTTGGTGACGCCAGCCCCGACGATCGCCGCCTTGAAGCGGTTCGTCTGCGTGATCGTCCAGGCCGTCGTGAGGCCGCCGTAGCTCCAGCCACCGACCCCGAGGCGTTCCGGGTCGGCGATGCCGCGCTCGATCAGCTGGTCCAGGCCGGCCTGCGAATCGCGATAGTCCGCGCCCATCCAGTCATTATGGTTGGCGATCTGGAACTCCCAGCCGCGGCCGGTGCTGCCGCGTGGGTTGGGCATCAGGACGGCGTATCCATGGCCGGCCAGATACTGGCCCATGTCGTGCCAGTTGGCGTAGAAGTGGTCGTCCCAGGCCCAGGACGGCCCGCCGTGGACGTGGAGGATCGTCGGGTACGCCTTGCCCTCCTCGTAGCCGACCGGGTAGATCAGCAGCCCCTCGATCTCCAGTCCGCCTTCGGCAGCCCAGCGGACCAACTCAGTGCGGCCGAGCGCGCGGGTGGCCAGGTCCGCGTTGAAGCGGGTGAGCTGGCGCGGCGCAGCGCCGACCACGCCGGCCCAGACCTCGGCCGGGCGGGTCGAATCGCCCCAGATGGCCGCAAAGCGTCCACCATCGGCGCTGAATCCCAGGCCGAGCGGCGTCATCTGCATGCCGGTCGACCAGGCGCCGCGTTCCTGCTGCTCGCCGTGGAACAGTGGCTCCACCGTCTCGCCATCGAGCGTCAGGGTGACGACGTTTGAATAGACGCTCTTCAGACGCAGCAGCGCCAGGTGGTCGGCCAGCGGCCAGGCGAGCGACAGCGCAGTGAAACCCTCGTCGCGGGCCAGCTCGCGGACGCTGGCCGGATCGGCTGCGTCGACGAGGTAGAGGGCATGGCCGGCGTCGCGCTTCAGATCGAACGCGGCGAGGAAGGCAAGCTGCGCGCCGTCCGGCGACCAGGCCACCGAGCCGGGCGCGCGGAACGATGGCGATTCCCCGCCGACTACTGTCAGCTCGCCGCCGCCGGCCGGAACCAATCCGAGGCTAAGCCCATACTGCCCCTCGCCAAACCCCAGATGCCGTGAGACGACAACGGCGATCCGCTCGCCGTCGGGAGACCAGTCATGCTGCCAGACGTTCCACTCGCCCTCCAGCAGCCGCTGCGGCTCGACCGCCACCAGGGCCGGCTGGCCCAGCGGGTCGGACTGCAGCTCGACGACGGCCAGGCGAGCCAGCTTCTCGTCCTCCTGATGGACGTAGGTGTCGTCGCGCTCCTCCTTGCGCTTCTTCTCGTCCTCCGTCTCCGGGTCGGTCGCGAGGACGGCGACCTTCGCGCCGTCCGGCGACCAGACCGGGCTGGCGACGTTCGCGTCCCACTGCGAGACACGCACCGCCTCGCCGCCGTCCGGGCTGATGACGTAGAGGGCGCCGGTCCCGCGCTTCTCGCGGTCAGAGATGAAGGCGATCAGCGAGCCATCCGGCGACCAGCGCGCCTGCCCGTCGCTGGACTCCCCAGTGGTCAGCCGGCGCAGGCCGCTGCCGTCGGTCTCGGCCAGCCAGAGGTCGGCCTCCGGGTACTCGCCCTTCTTGGCGATCGGGCCGAGGCTGAAGACGACCCGGCTACCATCCGGGCTCATCGCGATGCCGCTGGGGGCGCGCTGGTTGATCGCGTCCTGAATATCGATCGGTCGTTGCTCGTCGGTCACTCGTGCTCCTCCTCGATGGTCCCGACCCGGCGACGCTGCCGGGCCGCCGCGGAGTATCGCGCATGACGACGATTCCCGCGACTACTGGCATACTCCGGCCATGCAGACGCTCGACCGAATAGCCAGGCGGCCAGCGCCGGCCGTCGCCATCCTCTATCTGCTGCTCACCTGCTGGATGCTCTGGCCGCTCCCGCGCTATGCCGGGTCGGCGGTGCAGGACCCCGGCGACCCGCTGTTCGAGATCTGGGTGATGCGCTCGGTCCAGCACAACCTCATCCACCAGCCGCTCCGCCTGTACGACGGCAACGCCTTCTACCCCTTCAAGTACTCGCTGGCCTACTCCGAGGAGGCGATCTCGACGGCCCTCGTGGCCTGGCCGGTTTACCTCGCCAGCGGCAACGACATCCTGGCCTACAACGCCGTCTTCATCGCAACGTTCTGGCTGATGGCCTTCGCCGTCTTCCTGCTGGCCCGCGAGCTGGGCGCCAGCCCCGGGGCGGCGTTCATCGCCGGAGTCGCCGCCGCGTTCGCCCCGGCCCGCTACAGCCACCTCAGCCACCTGCACCTCCTCGCCCTCTGCTGGTTGCCGCTGGCGTTCTGGGCATTGGCTGCGTACCTGACCCGATCGTCGTCAACCCGCCCGCCCGGGAGCTCCCCCGCTCCCTTGTCATTCCGAGCCGCCGCGAGGAATCTCCTCCCCGCTGGAGACAGCCGGACAGAGGAGAGATCCTTCGCGGCGGCTCAGGATGACAAATCCACGGGGATTGTGTCGATCCCGCCTTCTTGTCATTCTGAGCGCGCGCGCGAAGAATCTCCCCCGGCTGGAGACAGCCGGACAGAGGAGAGATCCTTCGCTGCGGCTCAGGATGACAAATCCACGGGGATTGTGTCGATCCCGCCTTCTTGTCATTCTGAGCGCACACGCGAAGAATCTCTCCCGGCTGGAGGGAGCCGAACTGAGGAGAGATCCTTCGCTGCGGCTCAGGATGACAAGGAAGCTGATCATCTTCCGACCCGACAGACGCCTGCCAACCAGCCAGGCAGGGTTCGTCAGCAGCGTTATGTCGTGCTGTTCGGCGTGACGCTGGCAATGCAGCTACTCGCCTCGCTACACGCTACCGTGCTGTCGACGGTGGCGCTCGGGCTATTCCTGCCGTTCGTGCTGTGGCGCGGGAGGCCGTTGGCGCGGCGCGAGTGGGTGACGCTGGGGCTGGCGCTGGTCGTGCCGTACCTGCTGCTGGCGCCGACGCTGCTGCCCCACCTGTGGGTCGGCGAGATCTACGGATTCGAGCGCAGTCGCGCCGAGCTGCAGGCGTTCGCCTCCAGCCCGGGGGCGTACCTCGATGTCTTCGTAACCAACCACTTCTGGGCGGGCCGGCTCGGCACGCGCAGCGAGGCATTCTTCCCCGGCGCGATTGCGCTGGCCGGCGCGGCGCTGGCAGCGCTGGCCTGCCGACGCTGGCCGGCCCGCTGGGCGCTGTTGCTGACGCTCGTCGCCGCGATCTTCTCCTTCGGTCTCTCGCTGCACATCGCCGGGCGGAGCGTGCCGATGCCCTGGGCGCTGATCTACGATGCCTTCCCGCCGATCCGGGGGATCCGCGGAGTCGGCAGGTTCGGGCTGCTGACCGCGATCGGCGTCCCGCTGCTGGCCGCGTTCGGCTACACGGCAGCCTGGCGACGTCTCGCGCCGCGGCTCGGGAATCGGGCGCTGCCGGTCGCGCTCGCCCTGACCGCGCTGCTGACTCTGGGTGCGACTGTCGAGCTACGCAGCGCGACGCGCACCGACCACATCCCGCCAGATCCGTCGTTCGTCGCCTGGCTGGCCGAGCACCCTGCCGGCCCGGTCGTCGAGTTCCCGGCCGACGGACTGATCACACACCGGACGAGCACCGACGACGGGCTGTTCGAGCCGATCCGCGCGATGTACCTCTCCACTCGCACCTGGAACCCGATCGTCGCCGGATATAGCGGCTTCATCCCCGAGCCCCACTTCGCGCTCATCAGTCTCCTCGGCCAGCACGGCGACGAGCCGTCGGCCGTCACTGCCCGTTCGGTCGGCGTCCTCCAGGACCTCGGCATCCGCTGGATCGTGATCCGCCACAAGCAGGGGTACGACTGGCAACGCGCGACCGCGCTGGCCAACGCGCTGCCCGAGCTGCGGCTGGCCGGCCAGGTCGACGGCGCGACCATCTACGAGCTGAGCCCTGGGGAACGCGCGCCCATCGCGCTGGACGACGCGCAGATCAGCATGCCGGCCGCGATCGGCGCGGGGTTGCCGTACTACGTGTCGCTCCGGATCGAGAACCCGAACCCGAACCCCGCGCTGCTGCGGCTCACGCCGTCCCCGGACCTGCAGATCGTCTGGCGCGACACCGCCGGCAACATCGTCCTGCGCCAGCACTCTGCGTCGACGCTGCCGCTGGCCGCCGAGCCGGGCACGTCTGGGACGCTGACGCCGGTCGAGACGCCGGCCAAAGCGGGAACCTACACCGTCGAGGCCTGGCTGGACGGCCACCCGGCGACCCGGCGCGAGCAGCAGGTCGAGATCTTCCACGCTGAAGCGACTGGCGAGCCGGCCGCAAAGCTGGTCGGCGTCCGTTGGGACCCAACGACAGTCACGCCCGGGGCGACGGTCGCCGTAGACGTCACCTGGCGTGTGCTGCGGCCGCTCGGCGCGGAATATGCCTCGACCGTCCAGCTCATCGACGCCGGGGGCGAGCGGAAGGCAGGCTACGATCTGCTCCCCGGCGGCTACGACCCACCCACCAGTCAGTGGCAGCCCGGCCAGGAAGTCACCCTCCACTACCAGCTTGCCGTCCCGCCCGACTTCCCGGCCGGCAGCTACCGGCTGCTGACCGCCCTCTACGCATGGCAGGAAGGCTACCCGCGCCTGCCCATCGTCCGGCCGGATGGCACGACAGGCGCAGAGGCGCTGATCGACGGGTTCATCGTCCGGTAAGAAGACGGGCCGGCGAGTGAATCCTCGCCGGCCCGCGTTGCTTCCTCTCGGTCAGACGAACCGCGCTACGGCCGCTTGATCGTCACGACCGGCGATGTCCAGGTCTCCCAGTCCGAGGACACGCCGGGGTTGCCCAGCGCCTTCAGGACCGACACCTTGAGGATGTACCGCCCGTTCGGCACCGCGACGACCCGCGCGCCGTTCGGGCCGGTGCCGTCCCACGGAATCGCAAAGAAGCCAGTAGTGGTGCTGTTCCGCGGCATCAGCCACTCGTTGACCGCCCGAACACGGAATCGGCCGGTGTTGGCGTCGAACACGTCGATCCGCAGCAGCGCCGACTGGTGGTGGAAGTGGGCGAGAACAAACGGAATGTCGTCGCCCTGCATGGTGTAGGTCGCCCCGGATAGCCGGTCCTCGAAGTCGCCGGCAACGAGCTGACCCAGCACTGGCATGCCATACGGATTCGGCGTCAGCACCGTGATCTTCTGGTAGTCACCCTTGAGGCCGGCGTACGGCACCCGGTACACCTGGCCGCCACCTCGTGGCGTGAAGGTGAGGTAGCCGCCGTAGATGGTGAGGTCGTCATACGCCGAGTTTGGCGTAATCGTCACGGTCACGCTGGCGCTGCGGCCGGCCGGGACAGTGACGCTTCGTGGGTTGAAGAAGACCGACGATGGCGCATAGCCAAAGCTCGGGGCGAACGTATTGCCGTATGTCGCCAGCGCGTCTTCGTTCGACAAGTCGTAGGTGACCGGGCTGGACGATGTGTTCCGGATCGTCAGGGTGCGGATCGCCCGGTTGCGGTCACTCTCGCCGAGCGAGAGCTTGCCGGGGCTGATCGTCGTCGTCGACAGGACCGCCTTATCGATCTGGAGCATGCCCGCGCCCTGGCGGTGGACGTTGTCCAGAATGCCGAGGCCTGGATTACCCCACCAGTTCTTCGGTTCAGCGCTATTCTGAAGGATGTCGCGCACCGCGCTGGGCGACAGGCCCGGCCGGGCCTGCAGCAGGAGCGCGACCGCGCCGGCGACGTGCGGCGAGGCCATCGAGGTCCCGCTGATCGTCGCGTAGCCGCCGTCTGACAGCAGCCAGGTCGAGCGGATCAGCCCGCCCGGAGCGCCGATATCCGGCTTCAGCGTCAGGTCGGCTGCCAGGCCGTAGGAGCTGAACGATGAGATCAGCCCGCCGGTCGGGTTCGGGAACGTGCCAGAGCCGCTGGTCCAGGTCATCGTCACGGATCCACTGGCCAGCCGGCCGTCAATCAACGCGCCGTCGATGTTCGAGATCGCCACAACCGGGATCGTGACTGCCGGCGAGCCGCTGACCGTCGCCGCAAAGAGCCCGGCGACATTGTTGTAGAGGACGACCGCGATCGCGCCCGCCTGCTGCGCGTTGTACGACTTCTCGTAGAACGAGCAAGTCCCGCGTCGGATCAGCGCGACCTTGCCGGTCAGGCTGCCCGGGGCGGGCGCAACCTCATTGCAGGCATCGTTCGGGGTCGAGGTCGTGCCGGTTCGGGCCATCAGAGAGCTACCGCTCGTCGGCGCAGCCCCGCCGCCGGAGGCCTCCATGTAGCCGATCGACTTGTTATCTGGCGTGATCGTGAAGGAATTCAGCGTCACTATGGTGTTGTCGAATGACGCGACGCCGATGGCGTTCGCGGCGACGCCCGGTGAGCCACTGGAGTAAATGCCGGTCGAGCCGGCATTGCCGGCCGCCGCAACGAGGACGACGCCACGACGCACCATCCGGTCCGCCGCCTGGCCAACCGGATCCTGCGGCCAGGTGTAGTCCTCGCCGAGGCTCATGTTGACGACATCCATGCCGTCCGCCACAGCGCGCTCCATCGCCGCCAGGATGACGTCGTCGTTCGCCGACCCCTCGCAGCCGAAGACGCGGTAGGCCCCGAACGTCACACCCGGCGCGACGCCGGTGACGCCGGTCGGGCTGGCAGCCTTCGCGCCAACGATGCCGGTGACGTGCGTGCCGTGGCCGTTGCAGTCCATCGGATCAGGACCCGGCTGCGGGACCGGTTGGTAGTTCGGGTCATCGGGATCGGCGTTGTAGCTATCGCCGACAAAATCCCAGCCAATCGCGACGCGACAGCCGGGGCCGAAGCAGCCGCCGAGATCGGGGTGGTGATAGTCGACGCCGGTGTCGATGATGCCGACCTTGACGCCCACGCCGGTCAGGCCCAACTCAGACTGCGCGATATCCGCGCCCGTCATCGCCAGCGCAGACTCCATCTCGGGACTGATCTGCGTTCCGGGGTCGTACGTTATCTTGCCGATCGGGTAGACCGCTTTGATGCCGCTGATGCGGCTCAGCCTTCCGATATCAGCCGGATTGATCTCGACCGAGACGCCGTTCCAGAGTGTCTGGAACGAATAGCGCTCTGTGAACCGAACGCCGTCCCTGTGCGCGGCGGCGAGGAATGTCGAGCGCTCACGCGAGAGCGTGGCCGCGCTGGCGCCGTCAGCTGTCGGAAGGCTGGAAAGCTCAACGAACCACAGGTTCGTCGATTCATTGCGCCTGACGCCGTCCTCCGCCGACGGGGCCGGAGTCAGGGGCTGTAGTCCGCCCTTGCCAACCGCGCCAAGCGGGAAAGCCGATAGAAGCATCATCACGCCGACGAGCGCGAGAAGGCGGAGTCGTCGCCTGTGCATAGTGTCCCCCTGCTATGAATCGTTGCGCACAACGGGCGACGCGAGGCGCGCGCCCATCCCCCCCACGGATGACGGAGTAGCCCTCTCCCCTCTCGACAGACCGCCGCGATCTCAGCGCGCGGCAAGAAGCTGGCAATTGTCCAGATTGGTTCAGAGAATACGCTCCGACCTGATCGGCGTCAAGTGAGCAGAATTCGCGTATACGGAAGAGCCGCCCTGTGCTGGTTCCGCACACCTGCCCATCGTCCGGCCCGATGGCACGACAGGCGCAGAGGCGCTGATCGACGGGTTCGTCGTGGGGATGCTAATGGGACGAACAGAGGCCCCACTTCATTCGATCAGGCGTTCGGCAACATCGCGAATGATAAGCTCGACTTCGCCGCGTTGTAGCGACAGTCAAAGATCTCGAGGCTGTGATAGTACAACTGAGGTAGCAGGACCATCGGATCGGCAGCAGGTCGCACCACGATGGCGCGACCTGCTGACCTGAGGGATCCAAGCAGTGCGGCGGTCCCAACGACTCAGTCGCGTGGCGTCACAGATTCGACGCCGGCCGACGCGGGCAGACCGGCGCCACACCTCGGACAATAACGTGCCTCCGGTCGCACCGAGGCGCCGCACTGGTCGCAGAACACTTGAGACGGGGAATCGGCCACCGTCGCCGGTGGTGGCGGCTGTGCGGGCTCAGGCACGACTGCGCCACACGTGGGACAGAATTTCGCCGACGGAGTCAGTTGGCCGCCGCACTCCGAGCACTGACGGCCGGCCAGCAGCCCTGCGGCGTCCTGCTTCGGTGTCATCGGCTTCCTCCGCGCGGCGCTGGCCCGCTTCCGGGACTGCTTCGGCGCGGACGCCGCAGCAGCCTTCGTCGCCTGATTACGCTTTCCGCGCGACCGCAGCCACAGCGCCCCGCCAAGCAGAACCACGAACCCCGCAATCACCTTGGCAATGAGTCCGGTCTGGTCACTCTCGGGAGTGCGTGTTGCGACACCGACCGTCGGCTCGTCATCTGATCCGGACGGCGGCTGAACCACTGCTTCATCGTCCGGCGTCAGGCTCACAATCGGCGCGACGGCGGACCCATCGGCGAGCAGGAGTTCCCGTTCCTCGCTCCGTGGATCGACGGCCATCGTCAACACGTCGCCTGTGGCGACTGGCGCCGACCAGAGATCGACCCGGCCGCTGTCGCCATCTCGCCAGAGGAGCGTGAACGTCCCGTCGTCCGAGGCTTCGAAAACGATTTCGTGCGACTCAGCGCCGAGGTCGACCCAGGTCACGCCCCAGGTCTCCGACTCAGGCTCCAGCAGCGGCACGAGTTGCAGGGGATACCACCCCGTCAGCGTCTCGGTGTCCTGATCCAGCCGCAGCTCGCCGCTGGAACCACGCCACGTCACGCTGACTGGCGATTGCGTCTGGTACAGGTCGGGGCTGGTTCCCGAGGCTGCAGCCGGACCGACAGCGTCGAGATGGACCGTATCGGACGATAGCGATGGCGCCTGGCCGGCCGGCGGAGGCTCTCCGGGGAGTTGCGGGGTGCTCGGACCAGCCGGCTTCTGCGCGCCCGGCGGCCCCCAACGGATCCCGTTCTCTCGCTGGCTGTAGTAGTTGTGCAGCTCGTGGCCGATCTTCGCGCCCCAGACGTTGAAGCAGAACTTCTCCGGATCCGCCTCGGACCCTCCGACCCAACGCAACCACTGCTCGGCGACGTTGCTGAAGTCCGATGCCATGCTGGCCTCATCGGCAAACAGGTTCTGCAAGTAGCTGGTGTAGATGGAGGTCAGCAGTGCGCGCGGCATGTTGAGGACGCCAAACGCCAATGGCGCCACGCCGATGTCGCCCATGGCCTGCATCTCGAAGAACGTCGTGCCGAACAGGTGGTACCACGGCCCGGCGTTGTCGCCGTTCTCAGCAGCATCCTGCGCATTCGCGAAGGTGCGTCCCGGATATCCGCGAATCGGCTCGAGATAATCGGTGAACAGCGACGGCTCGTACACCACCCCAGTGGACGGCGTATCCCCAGTGCCGGGCAAGAACGCGTCGTCGCGGCCGGCCGACCGCATCGTGTTGTGGACCAGCAACATCGCCTGCCGGACGTCACCCTTCGTCTGCTCCAGCGCCAGGTACGTCACATCGGCCGGGCTAAGCTTCGCGTGTGCCGGATCGTTGTCCACGCGTGCCTTGATGGCCGCGAGTAGTGCTGGCTCGGTCCCCGGCCCTCCCCAACGCAGCAACGCGTCGTCCGGATTGTTGAATGAGAACTCGTCGGCGACCACGTTGACCGAGATAAGCTCGACGGTGTCATCCGGCGTTGCCAAATTGAGATCACGATCCGACCACGAGTTCACCATGAACTTGCTCATGCCACCTTCGTGGCCCAGCCAGTCGATCGCCCGCAGCGTCCCACGCCAGGAGACGGAGGTGTAGCTTGGCGCGTCCTGGTGTTTGAAGTCGTAGTCCGAGATGCCGGTCATGATGTCAACCAGGAGTTGGTCGCCGCTCTTTCGGATCTTGGTTGGAGATGATGGGTCGGGGAAGCGTTCGTATAGCGCGGCTCGGCCAAAGTAGCGCCAGGCCTCCTCGCAGAGCGCGAGCTCGTTACCGGCGAACTGGAACGTGCGGATGAAGTTTTCAACCTCCATTTCCTGGTTGCCTACCCACATCGCGAGGATGCCGATCGCCCGGTTCGCGCCCGGGAGGTCGACACAGTAGGAGCGATACCGAATCCCGACCCAGGGCTCCCAGCCCATCTCCGACGTCCATCGCTCCACATTGCCATCGATCGTGCGCGTCTGGGCTCTCCAGCTCCCGGCCTCGAACGCTCCGTCTTCGATGGGAAACCCCGTCCGGAATCGGACATCTCCCGTACCCCAGTACGAGAGATTGTCGCCGTCCTTCGGCAGCATCTCACCAGCCAGACACATCTCCACCGTCCCGCCCATCGGCATGAGATCGGCCACGGTGATCCCCGGCCAGTCCGTGCCGGTCTCCGCGCCAGCGGTGAACGTTGTATACAAATATTTGTCATCCGGCAGCGGCGCCTCGGACCAGCCCGTCGGGAGAGGACCATGGGTGAAGCCCAGCTTGGAGGTGTCCTGATCTTCAGCCGATGCGCCCCGCGGAGGCGCGATGACCAACATCTGGCCGACCAGAAGCAGCAGGATAGTAACCCGCACGACTCGCGCAATCATGATCGCCTCCGTGCTGGGGCGTGTGATACATGTTCATTGACATATTCGACGACCTCATCGAAGAGCGCAGCAGGGCAATAGACCCGCTGCACCGTCCGCCAGCCGGACCGTAGCGAGATGGCTCGCTCACGTGGGTGGACAACGACGCGGCTGATGTCACGCCAGCGGATCGACCCGGATGTGGCCGAGGACGCGAGCATGCCAGCGCCCGCGACGGTCGGCTTGCGCATGAGCAGACCGAGCAGCGCGATCCCGACCATCAGGCGCGACTCGCGCGATCCGCTGCGCCAGGACACGCCGTTAGCATTAACGCGGAAGCGGGTCTCCGTCCGAATGACGTGCAGAAGCGTCATCGCGATGAGCGCGAGCCCGAAGACGATCAGCATGACGAGACCGAGAATCTGCCAGGGCAGCAGAATAACCTCGCGGGCAAACACCAGGCCAGCGATGAACACGACCACCTGCATTCCGCCGACCGACAGGGCGACCACCCACAGCATCGTTCCAAGCAAGTAGCGGCTGAGTACGGGAATGCGGTAGCCCCACTCCAGCGTGCCGCGGATGTCTGCCGGTTTGGGCGGCAACGCCACCCCACACTCATCGCAGTACGCCTGCGACGAATCGACCGCCGCTCCGCACGCGGGACACGCCGAGGACGACGCGCCGCCTGCGTCCGAACGGGACGAGCGCGCAGCAGAGGCCATATCGAACCTCCTCGCCGAGAAACCACTACAGAGCCAGAGCCAGGCGCATGGAGAACTGTGAATATGTCCGGTGACAGTATGGGTGGCAGCACGTGAGAATTCCGTCAACAATCCCTCGTGTTCGTGACAATCTCGTTTCAGCAATCGCGTATCGAGGAGGAAGCGGCGCTGGCAGAGACGCCGTCATTCGATGTCCGGGGTACGCCCGGGCAGGCTGAACGGCTGGTATCCTGCAACGAGATGAATTGTCGGCAGGAGGGGGACGAGGATGATCGCCGCGCTGGTGCTGTTCGGGAATGGTGACGGGATACCGCAAAGCGACGCGGTGAGCCGCTTCGAGACGACCGCGCCCAACTATCGCGGTCGCGCCGGCCTGCATGCCAAGGCATACATCTACGCCGAGGACGGCGCCGACCTGGGCGGGTTCTACCTCTGGGAGTCACGCGAGGCGGCCGAGGCAGTCTACACCGACGAGTGGAAGGCGAAGGCGGCCACGCTCTACGGCACGCCTCCTGATATCCGCTACTTCGACGTGCCGGTCTTCATTGATAACCTCAGCCCGACGAAGGAGGCTCGGTGAGCGACGACGAACGCTACGCGCGCTTTCACCAGGGCGGCCGCTGGCAAGGCCTGCCGGTCCAGGTCCGCGACGACGCCGCGCCGCACTTCGAGCCGGTGACGGCGCGTGTCTTCCGACGCGAGCCGGCCGCTGGCGAAACGACTGACACACTGCCAACCGACGCGCCGGATATTCTGATGTTCGGCGTGCCGAACACCGGGATGATGGCCGGCCAGCCGACCAATGTGTTCCTTCTGGGATATGTCGACCAGGGTGGCCCGCTGATGCTCGTCGACACCGGCGACCACGGTAGCGAGCAAGCGCTGCTCGACGCGATCGCCGCCAGCGGCATCGACCTTGCCCGGATCACCCGGATCGTCCTGACCCATTGCCATCCAGACCACGTCGGAAACGCCACGATGCTCAAGCAGGCAACCGGCGCGCCGGTCTGGGCGCATCCGCTGGAGCGGGCGCAAATCGCGCATTTCGCAAAGGGGCTGGTCGTCGATCACTGGATCGAGGACGGCGAGACCATCGAAGGCGACGGCTTCGCCGTTGAGACGATCTTCACCCCCGGCCACTCCCCCGGCCATGTCTGCATCGTCGAGCCGCGGAGCCGGGTGCTGATCGCCGGCGACATGATCTCCGGCTTCGGCAGCGTCGGCATCTTCCCGCCGAACGGCAGCATGCGCCAGTACATGGACAGCCTTCGACGGCTGCTGGCGGCCGACGAAATCGCGCCCTTCTCGCTGACCTGCCCCGGCCACGGCCCGGTAATCCCGGCCACAAGGGCGAAGATCGAGGAGTACATCGAGCACCGGCAGACGCGCGAGACGGAGGTCTACGACGCCGTCGTGGGCGGCGCGGCGACGCTGAAGGAGCTGCTGCCGATCATTTACCCCGGCATCCTCGACCACCTCTCGTTCGCCGCCCGCAGCACCCTGCAGGCCAACCTCGACAAGCTCGTCGAAGACGGCCGCCTCACCCGCGACGGCGACCGCTACACCACGCAAGGATGAACGATGCGTACGGACAGGACCCGGCCTGTCCGGCGCCCGGGCGCCATCTGGGCGATGGGCGCACTCCCCCGCCGATGCCAGACCGCTCGGCCGACGCCAAGCACACCGGGACGCGGGGATTGCCGTCTGCGGACGGCGGGCATCCCTACGAAGCCCTCACGCGGCTGGAGCAACATCGGGACGGGGATTGCCGTCTGCGGACGGCGGGACAGGCCGGGTCCTGTCCCTACGAAGCCCTCACGCGGCTGGAGTAACGAAGGAGTCATGGCATGCCCAACCCCCTGACAACCCCGCCGGCCGGCGGCCACACCTTCCTCAACGCGCCATTGGCCGGCGACCTGGCGAACCTCAACGCTGACGTCGCCATCCTCGGCATCCCCTACGGCGTCCCCTATGGCATGGCTGGCGTGGCCGGCCCCTGCTCCACCGCGCCGACAGCGCTACGGGCGCAGTCACAGAGGTTCGGCTACGGCCGCTTCATCGAGCATTACGACTTTGATCTCGACGGCCCGCTGCTGGATGGGCGCGCCGTCCGCATCGTCGACTGCGGCGACGTGGCCGCCGACCCGCTCGACATCCCCGGCAACTCGGCCCAGGCGACGGCGGCCACGCGCCAGATCGTCGCCAGCGGCGCGCTGCCGATCATGCTTGGCGGCGACGACTCGGTCCCGATCCCGTTCTTCCGCGGATTCGAGGGCCACGGGCCGCTGACGCTCGTCCAGGTGGACGCGCACCTCGACTTCCGCGACGAGCTGGACGGCGTTCGCGAGGGATTCTCCAGCCCGATCCGCCGCGCGAGCGAGATGCCATGGATCGACAAGGTCGTCCAGGTCGGGCTGCGCGGGGTCGGCAGCGCCCGCCCGAGCGACGTGCAGGACGCTCGCAACAACGGCAACCTGCTGGTGACTGCCGCGGAAGTTCGCCAGCAAGGAGTCGAGTGGCTACTGGGCAGGATCCCGACCGAACACCCATACCTCGTCACGATCGACCTCGACGGGCTGGACCCAGCGGTCGCGCCCGGGGTCACCGGGCCTGCGCCGGCCGGCCTGAGCTACGAGGAGGTGGCCGGCCTGCTGGCTGGTCTGGCGGCACGCGGCAAGGTCGCCGGGCTGGATGTCGTCGAGTACGCGCCCGGCATGGACGTCAACGGCCACACCGCGCTCGTCGCGACACGGCTGATCCTGACGCTGATCGGCGCGCTGTGCCGCTCGGGCCAGCTCGGCTAAACGCTACGCCGTCTCCTGCTCGACGACGGCGTACCAATGGTCGTCACCCCGGTCGTCGGAGGCTCCGTCGAGGAGCTCGCGGGTGCGCTGGAACGTCTCGGTCTGGTGCCAGCGACGCCAGGCGTCCTTGTCGCGCCAGGTGCCGACGATCACTCGGGCGGCCGGATCCGTCTCCGGCACAAGCAGATGGAGATCCACCCATCCGTCCTGCGTCCTGGCATCGGCGGCGCGCTCGGCGTAGGCGGCGTCCCACTCCGCCTCGTGGCCGGCCTTCACCCGCGTCTCGCTCATCACCGTCATCATCCTGGACTCTCCTCTCGTCAGCCAGACTGCAGCACGCCAAGTGCCACGAATAACACCCCCATCCCCCATCCCTTCGTTCGTTTATCATCCATAGACGCAAGCGATGCATGGGAGACCGCGCGATGCTCGTTCACGAGTTCCAGGCGAAATGGCGGAACGTCGAGCTGACGGAGCGCTCGGCGGCGCAGCAGCACTTCCTCGACCTCTGCCACATGCTCGGACAGCCTACCCCCGCTGAGGCCGATCCGACCGGCAGCTGGTACACGTTCGAGAAGGGCCTCACCCGCGCGGGCGGCGGGCAGGGATTCGCCGATGTCTGGATGCTCAACCACTTCGCCTGGGAGTACAAGGGCCGCCACGCCAACCTCGATGTCGCCTATCGCCAGCTCCTCATGTACAAGGACGACCTCCAGAATCCACCCCTGCTGGTCGTCTGCGACCTCAACCGCTTCCGCGTCTACACCAACTTCACCGGCGCGATCACTCAGGTGCACGAATTCACCCTCGACCAGATCGACCGTCCCGAGTTCCTACGCATCCTCCGCAACGCCTTCGAGGACCCCGACGCGCTCAAGCCCGGCATCTCCGTCGAGGAGGTCACGACCGGCGTCGCCGAGCACTTCGGCGATCTCGCCCTGCGGATGGCCGGCCGTGGCGTCGACCCGCACCGCGCCGCCCATTTCCTCGTCCAGCTCCTGTT
Organism: Thermomicrobiales bacterium; assembly: GCA_037045155.1. Taxonomy (NCBI): domain Bacteria; kingdom Pseudomonadati; phylum Thermomicrobiota; class Thermomicrobia; order Thermomicrobiales; species Thermomicrobiales bacterium. The sequence continues at coordinate 858,983 of JBAOIG010000005.1, read as the reverse complement.
CTGCCTCTTCGCCGAGGACATCGGCCTGCTGCCCAACCGCGTCTTCACCAAGCTGATGCAGTTCTCGGCTCGCAAGCCGGCCGAGTTCACCACCCAGATCGAAGCCCTCTTCGTCGCCATGCGCAATGGCGGCGTCGTCGCCTTCGAGGACATCCCCCACTTCAACGGCGGCCTCTTCGCCGAGGTCGACGTCGTCCCGCTCGCGCCCGACGAGCTGTCCGCCCTGGCCGAAGCGGCCACGCTGGACTGGAGCAGCATCGAGCCGTCGATCATCGGCACCCTCTTCGAGCGTTCGCTGGACCCGGCCAAGCGCGCCCAGCTCGGCGCGCACTACACCGGCCGGCGCGATATCGAGCGCGTCGTCGAGCCGGTGCTGATGGCCCCGCTGCGCCGGAGGTGGGACGAGGTCCGCGCCGAAGCTGAGGCGCTCCGCGAGGCCTGGCAGGCCGCCACGACCACCCGGACGGCCAACACCCGCCGCGCCGAGCTGATCGCGCTCCTCCGCCAGTTCCAGGACGAGCTGTCGTCGATTCGCGTGCTCGACCCAGCCTGTGGCTCCGGCAACTTCCTCTACGTCGCGCTGGTCGCGCTGCTGGATCTGGAGAAGGAGGTCTCACGCTACGCCGCCACCAGCGGCCTCTCGGCGATGATCAGCCAGGTGCATCCACGGCAGGTGATGGGGCTGGAGATCAACGAGTACGCCGCCGAGCTGGCCTCCGTCGTCATCTGGATCGGCTACCTGCAGTGGCTGCAGCAGAACGGCATGCTCGGCCGGCGGACGACCGGCGCGATCCTGGAGAGCCTCGACGCCATCCGCCTGCAGGACGCCCTCCTCGACCGCTCTGACCCGGAGCAGCCACGGGAGGCGGCGTGGCCGGCCGCCGACGTCATCATCGGCAACCCGCCGTTTCTGGGTGGCAAGCGACTCCGCGCCGAGTTGGGGGATCTATATGTGGATGACCTCCATCGGTTATTTGCCGGTAGTCTTCCACCGTTCTCGGACCTCGTCTGTTACTTCTTCGAGAAGACGCGACAGGAGATTGAGTCGGGAAAGGCCAAGCGCGCCGGTCTCCTTGCCACGAACTCTATTCGCGGTGGCGCGAATCGCACTGTCGTCGATCGAATCAAGACGACCGGCGATATCTTCATGGCGTGGGCATGACGAACCATGGGTAATCGACGGTGCTGCCGTCCGCATCTCAATTATCGGCTTTGACGATGGTGGCGAAACGCTTCGAACCCTCGATGGTAAACCGGTGAATTCGATTACTTCCGCTTTGACATCGGGAGTGGACCTCGCGCTAGCAGGCCGATTGACAGAGAACTCGGGCATCTCGTTCACCGGCGACCAGCCGACGGGGCCATTCGATATCAGTGCCGAGTTCGCGGCCAGATGGGTGGCGCTGCCCTTGAATCCGAACGGTCGACCTAACTCAGACGTCGTCCGTCCGTACGTAACCGCTTCCGATCTCGCTGGCCGATCTGCCAACCGCTGGATCATTGATTTTGGCGTGGATCTCGACGAAGCCGAGGCAGCGCTCTACGAGACGCCATTCGAGTACGCACGAATGCATGTCAAGCCGGTTCGGCTGAAGAACAAGCAGAGGATGGCGCGCGACTTCTGGTGGAGGCACTGGCGGCCTCGGCCGGAGATGCGACAGGCGATCACCGGCCTGAATCGCTACGTTGTCACACCACACGTGTCAAAACACCGATTCTTCACCTGGCTCGATGCTACCGCGCTTGCGTCAAACCTGTTGATCGTCTTTGCCCGCGACGACGACTACTTCTTCGGCGTCCTGCATTCTCGCGCCCACGAGGTCTGGTCGCTGCGGATGGGGACGTGGCTCGGCGTCGGCAACGACCCGCGCTACACGCCGACCACCTGCTTCGAGACGTTCCCCCGCCCCCGTCCGACCGACGCCCAGAGCGACGCCATCGCCGCCGCCGCCGGGAAGCTGGACGACCTGCGTCGCGCCTGGCTCGACCCCGAGGGGGCTGAACCCGCCGAGCTGAAGAAGCGCACCCTCACCAACCTCTACAACCAGCGCCCGACCTGGCTCGCCAACGCCCACGCCCGCCTTGACGCCGCCGTCTGGGAGGCCTACGGCTGGCCCGAGCCGCCGGCCGAAACCGACGACGAAACGATCCTCACCCGCTTGCTGGCCCTCAACCTGGAGCGGGCACAGACTGAGTAACGGTTTGCGATTGGGAAAACGTTTTCTGTCGACCCGGGTGTGATATTCCTGATCTAAGACGTACGTACATCCGAAAGGCATGCAGAATGAATGAATCGGTTACCCCAACCCGTGACTATGGCGGGCCGTATCTCGCCTGGGCGTTCCTTTGCGAGCGCGAGATGATCGAACGAGACGGAGTCCACAGCTTCATTCGCGCAATCGACCGCCTCGTCCACGTCGAACGTGGGCCGGACGCGCCTGTCGAGATGCCTGTAATCACATTCCCTATGTCACTCGTGATCGCGTTTCGCGCGGGTCAGGCGCGTGGGAGTAGCACGCTCGTCGTCGAGATCGAGTCGCCTTCGGGCATGGTCGCTGGAGATCCGCTGACGCTACCAGTCCACTTCGAGGGCGAGGATCGCGGCGCGCACTTCACCTTCTATCTCGGTGACTATCCGATTAGCGGCGCTGGTCTCTACTGGTTCACCGTGAAGCTCGACGATCGATTCGTCACGAAAGTGCCGCTACGAGTGGTGTACCAACGTTACACGTCGTAGTTCCCGATGGCTGAGATTCATCTTTCGGCTCAGTTGCGGAGGAACCCGAGAGCGTGATGCGGGATAGTATTTCGCCGTGGATGCCAGTGGTAATCGCGGCCCACAGGGAAGAGTGAAACTCGTCATCGGTAATCCGGCCATCGCGAAAATCGACCAGCAGACAGATAACAGCATCCACCAGTCTGGTCAGGTCAGGATCGCCGAGCTTCTCACTATCCCATGTGGCAACGACGAATCGTTCTTCGAAATCAAGGAACGGGATCTCATCGAGCAAATAGCGCTCGATCAGGGCTCGAAAAGGAGAATCGACGCGGATGACCATCGGGGGCTTTCCTTCCCGTCGCGTGCCAGCACAACACCTTCGCCGACTTTTCAATGAAGGTCGCTACTGGGAGCGAGCGCGTGACGGCGAGTTTCGCATGATTGTCAAGCGCAATCAAACCCCGAACCCCCCACCGTACGGTCATCCAGAAGGTACGCGCTCGCAGATCGTCTCCTACCTGCACGCTACGGGGGACAAAATCGCCGTTGTTCACCAGTACGTCTTGCCGGATGGCACAATCGGCGGATCCAGTGGGCGGCCCGATCCGAAGTACCTCCTCCATGAGGGCATCATCTACCAGCTGAACGACGATCCAACAGCGACTCCCTGACTATCTCCGGTCTGTGTCTGTACAGCCCAGAGGGCGCCTGCGGGCGCGGACAGGCCAGAGGCACTGTCCCTACGTCACTCGTTGCGGTCTCCATTCGCTTGTCGTCCCCATTCCCGATTCCCGATCCTTAAGGGATCAGGAATCGGGAATCCGGATGGCGCGTCCTTCTCTGGCGCGGGGTTGGGCGACATGGCACAGAGGGCGTCTGCGGACGCGGACAGGCCGGGTCCTGTCCCTACGTCACCTCTCGTCCCTCGTCCCTCGTCCCCCATCCCTTACGCCCCGACGAACTTCGGCTCGCGTTTCTCGCGGAACGCCAGGACGCCCTCGCGGTGATCTGCCGTGCGGCCGGCCTCGTCCATCAGTTGGGCCTCCAGCTCGAGGTGCTGCTCCAGGTGCGGCAGCAGGGCCGCGTTGAAGCCGCGCTTGGTCAGGCCGATCGCGCGGGTCGGCAGGGCAGCCAGCTCGGCGGCCCAGGCCAGCGTCGCTGGCACGAGATCGTCGGCCGGCACGACGCGGTTGACCAGGCCGATTCGCTCCGCCTCCGCCGCGCCGATCCGCGCGCCGCTGAACGCCAGCTCGGCCGCCTTGCCCAGCCCGACCAGCAGCGGCAGGATGATCGTCCCGCCGGTGTCGGGCAGCAGGCCGATGCGGACAAACAGCTCGGCGATGCTGGCGCGGTCCGACGCGATCCGCAGATCGCAGGCGAGCGCCAGGCTGGCCCCGCCGCCGGCCGCGATCCCGTTCAGCGCCGCGATCACCGGCTTCTCGATCCGTCGAATTGCCAGCACCAGCGGGCTGTACAGCTCGCGGACATACGCGCCGAGCGAGGGAGGCTCCGGTCCCTCGTACTGCGTGCCAAGGTCCGACAGATCCGCGCCGGAGCAGAATCCCCGGCCCGCCCCGGTCAGCACGACGCAGCGCACGCTATCGTCTGTTGCCGCCAGCTCGAATGCCCGGAGCAGATCGAGCAGCAGTGCCCGGTTGAGCGCGTTCAGCGTCGCGGGCCGATCCAGCGTAATAATCAGCACCCCGCCCTTCTGCTCGGCGAGGAGGACGTCGGATTCCAGCTGGGTCACGGTCGATGCTCCCTTCTGCCGGCCGCTAGCCGGTTCGTCGATCGACGATGCGAACCGCCTTGTCGTTCTCCATTCGGCCCAGCTCGCCCGGCTTGAGCAGCCGCACGCCCATCGTCAGGTCGAATCGGCTCTTCAGGATCCGGGTTATCTGATTAGTCAGAATAGCCATGTCCGAGGCAGTTGCCGACCCGGCGTACTGCGGAGTGATCTCCGCCTGCACCTGGATCGTCTCGCGCCCAGAGTCGCGGTCGAGGATGATCTGGTAGAACGGCGCAACCTCGTCGAACTCCAGGAGTGTCGCCTCGACCTCGGAGGGGTAGACGTTGACCCCATGCAGGACGATCATGTCGTCGAGCCGCCCGCGCAGCCGGGCGATCCGCCGGTGCGTCCGCCCGCAATCGCACGGCGCATCGATGATCGCCGAGATATCTCCGGTCCGGTAGCGGATGACCGGCATCGCCTCCTTGCTGAGCGTCGTCAGCACCAGCTCTCCGAAATCGCCATCTGGGACCAGCTCGCCGGTGGCCGGGTTGATGACCTCGGCCAGGAAGTGATCCTCCATCAGATGGAGCCCGTCGCGCGCATGAGCGCACTCGCAGGCGACGCCCGGCCCGATCACCTCGCTCAACCCGTAGATATCGATCGCGTGGATGCCCAGCCGTTCCTTCGATCTCGACCCGGATCTCCTCCGACCATGGCTCTGCGCCGAGCACCCCGACTCGCAACGCCAGCTCATCGGCCGTGACCCCTTCGCGCTCCAGCACCTCGGCAATGATCAACGCATAGGATGGGGTGCAGCAGAGGACGGTTGCGCCGAGATCGCGGAGTAGCGTCACCTGCCGCAACGTGTTGCCGCCCGACGCCGGTATCACCGCCGCGCCCAGCCGCTCTGCGCCGTAGTGCAGACCGAGGCCTCCGGTGAACAACCCATAGCTGAACGCGTTCTGGACAATGTCTCCCGGCCGTGTCCCAGCCAGCGCCAACGATCGCGCGCAGACCTCGGCCCAGGTCGCGATATCGCGCTTCGTGTAGCCAACCACCGTCAGCGTGCCCCGTGTGCCGGACGATACCTGCACCCGCACCAGCTGCTCGCGCGGGACTGCCAGCATCCCGAGCGGGTAATGCTCGCGGAAGTCTCCCTTGACGGTAAACGGCAGCGTCGCCACGTCATCGACGCTCTGAATCGTGTTCGGGTTGATCCCGTAGTCGTCGAAGCGCCGCGTGTAGAACTCCGACCGATCGTAGGCCCACCGCACAATCGACGCAAGGCGCTCCGACTGGAGCGCGCGAAGCTGGTTTCGAGGCAACGAATCGATCGCCCCGTCCGGGTATCCACCGCTCATCGTCGTCCCCTCCTCGCCCGATCCTTCAGGCGTCTCCGCTGGCAGGATAGCGCAGGCCGGCGCAGCATGGGCAGCCGGGAGGATGGCCGGCCTTGGAGTCCGGCATTACCTCGGTAGCCCCGCGATTAATGCTGAACGCCGCCATCTGTCGTTCGCATAGCTCGTGGCAGACGGGGCATTCAACCGGCGGGAAATCGGCCAGCTCCATTGGCCGCCGCTCCTCCAGCACGATATCGCACCTTGCGCACGCATAAACATAGATCGGCATCGTCCCCCGTCCCCCGTCCCTCATCCCCGCGTAGCATACCCGCGCGGTGGACATTCCTCTTCCCCAATCGTCCGAGACCGTGTATTGTCCCCAAACACTGGCCGACACCTACACTGGAGGAGCAGATGGCGACGACACCGGCAACTGGCAACATCGAGGAGCTGTTTTCCGACCTGGCCCGACGTTCGCGGGCGGGAGGGGTCGGTATGGATCCGCGCGCGGTCGCGAACGTGATCGCCCTCAGCGGCGGCTACCCCGACCCCGCCTCGTTGCCGATCCAGGATCTGATCGAGTCCACCCGCATCGCGTTGGAGCGCGACGGCGACTGGGCGCTTGCCTATGCGTTCGGCTCGGGCGTCCCCGAGCTGGTCGATGAGCTGAGCAAGAAGCTGGCTCGCGATCAGGGCATCAAGGCCGGCGTCGAGAACATTCTGATCACGAATGGATCGTCGCAGGCGCTCGCCCTCATCTTCGATCTCTTCCTTAACCCCGGCGATGTCATGATCGCGGAGGCGCCCTGGTTCATGGGCGCGATCTGGCGAGCGAAAGCGCTCGGCGCCGAAGTCCGCGAGGTTCCGCTCGACGACGAGGGGATCGACATTGCGGAGCTGGAACGCACGCTCGTCGCCATCGAGGCCGAGGGTAAGCGCGCCAAGCTGCTCTACTGCGTCCCGACGTTCCAGAACCCCTCCGGCATCACCTACTCGCTGGAGCGGCGCAAGGCGCTCGTCGCGCTCGCCCAGAAGCACGGGCTACCGATCCTCGAGGACGACGCCTACTTCGACCTGCGCTTCGATGGCGAGACGATCCCGACGATGTACTCGCTCGACGATCAGGGGCTGGTCATGTACTGCGGGACGTTTTCGAAGACCATCGCGGCCGGCATCCGGCTCGGCTGGTGCGTCGCCGACGCCCCGATCCTTGCTCGGCTGGCCGGGCTGAAGAGCGACGCCGGGGCGAACGCCTTCACCAACCACATCGCCGCCCAGTTCTGCGAATCCGGCGCTCTTCAGGAGCATATCTCCGAGTTGCGCCCGCTCTACAAGCACCGCCGCGACGTCATGCTGGAGGCGTTGGCGGAGCAGATGCCAGAAGGCACGACCTGGACGACTCCGGCCGGCGGCTTCTTCATCTGGCTAACCCTGCCGGAAGGGGTCACCTGCGGCCCGGTGGCCGAAGCGGCGATGAAGCGCGGCGTCGGCGTCGGGCAGGGACTCATGTTCTTCGCCAATGGCGGCGGGGAGCGCAACCTCCGGCTTTCCTATTCATTCAATGACGACGCCGAGATCCAGAAGGGCATCGTGATTCTCGGAGAGGTCGTCCGGGAGCAACAGGCCGGGTAGTCGCTCTCGATCACCAATCTGCTTATCAGTCATCCTGGGTGCTCCGACCAGCATGAAGTGTCCAGTACTGTGGTGCGACAGCCACCACCGCTCGTTGTCATTCCGAGCCGCAGCGAGGAATCTCCCCTGGCTGGATGCATTCAGACGCAGGAGAGATCCTTCGGCTGCGCGGGCGCCATCGCCCAGGGGCACCCGGGCAGAGGATGACAAGGTGCGGGGAGGCTGCCAACCTGACACTTTATCCTAGTCGAAGCACTCAGTACAGCGACTAGCATGATGTGTCACGTCGATAGCCTTCCAATTACCCTGCCATGCTCTGCGCAAAGGGCGCCCGGCAGCGAAGCATCTCCCCTGGCTCGATGCATTCAGACACAGGAGAGATCCTTCGCTGCGGCTCAGGATGACAAGATGCGGGGAGCCTGCCAACCTGACACATCATGCTAGTCGATGCACTCAGTACAGCGACTAGCATGAAGTGACTTGTTGGCACAGAACTGGCTGATGGGATGCAACGCAGTTGTGTGCACCAGCGGGAGGGTCTGGCATGAGTAATAAGCAACACGTGGTACGGCTGACGGCAGCGGAACGAACGGAATTGCGCCAGCTCATTGAGACAGGGTCCGCCCATGCCAGGCGCCTTAAACGCGCCCGCATCCTGCTCAAAGCCGATGCCAGTATCGCCGGACCACGGTGGACCGATGTCCAGATTGCGGAGGCACTGGAATGCAGTCCCCGGACGGTCGCGCGACTCCGGGAACGATGCTGTCGTGAGGGTCTGGCCGCCAGTCTGGGGCGACGTCCCTCGACACGGGTCTATCGGCGACGCTTTGATGGCGCAGCGGAAGCCCGGCTGACCACGCTTGCTTGTAGTCCTGCACCAGCGGGTGCTGCCCGCTGGACGCTGCGCTTGCTGGCCGATACCGTGGTGGAGCAGGAGATTGTCCCCCAGGTGTGCCCGGAGACGGTCCGCATGACACTTAAAAAAACGTCCTCAAGCCGTGGCTGAAACGCAGCTGGTGTCTGTCCGGGAAGCCTGATGCGGGATTCGTCGCAGCCATGGAAGATGTGCTCGACGTCTATGCTCGACCGATCGACCCACTGCGTCCACTAGTCTGCTTTGACGAGAGTGGCAAAGCACTCCGGGGCGATGTCCGTCCCAGTCAGCCAGCTGGACCCGGTCACGCGCTGCGGGAAGATCCGGCCTATATCCGCCACGGCAGTGCCAACCTCTTTCTCTGGTGTGCGCCCCATCTTGGACAGCGAGGCATCACCGTCACCGAGCGGCGCACCCGGGTCGACTGGGCCGTCGCCATGCGCCATCTCGTCGATGAGGTCTTCCCGACGGCGGAGCGGATCGTGGTGGTGCTCGACAATCTCAACATCCATGCCGACCACTCACTCTATGCGGCGTTCCCGCCCCGGGAGGCAAAGCGCATTCGCGACAAGCTGGAACTGCATTACACCCCCAAGCATGCTTCGTGGCTGAACATCGCCGAACTGGAGTTTAGTGCGCTGGTGCGCCAATGTCTGGATCAGCGCATCCCCACGCCGACGGACTTGCAGCAGGCGGTTGATGCCTGGACAACCCGGCGCAACAGCCGCGCCAAACCGGTGCAATGGCACTTCATGGTGGAGCACGCACGCATCAAATTGCGCCGGCTGTATCCGGTCCCTGAACTGGACACTTCATGCTAGTCGCTGTACTCAGTACAGCGACCAGCGTGATGTGTCCTGTACTGTGGTGCGACAGCCACCCCGGCCGTTTGTCATGCTGAGCCTCAGCGAAGCATCTCCTCATGCTGGATGCATTCAGACGCAGGAGAGATCCTTCGGCTGCGGCCTCAGGATGACAAGGTGCGGGGAGGCTGCCAACCTGACACATCATGCTAGTCACTGTACTGAGTGGCCCGACCAGCGTGAAATGTCGGATTGTTGGTTGCGGCCGCCACCCCATCTCTCTGTCATCCTCTGCCCAGAGGGCGCCCGCGCAGCCGAAGGATCCGTTTCCCTCGTCTGTACGCCCAGCAGTGGGGAGGACGGCTGTTTCGCTCCGGACGCCCTCTGGACGATACATGACAAGACACGGGACTGGCTGCCGACCTGACACATCACGCTGGTCGGAGCACTCAGTACAGCGACTACCATGAAGTGTCCGGTCGACAGCCACCTGTGCCTCTGTCATGTTGAGCGGAGCGAAACATCCGTCCTCCCCGTTTCTGGGTTTCCATGCGGGAAAACGGATCCTTCACTCCGTTCAGGATGACAGAGGGAAGGGGGCTTGCCGTACCTAACGACATGACAGATCACGCTGGTCGCTGTACTCAGGATGACTGAAAAGCGGACAGAGCCAGGAACCCTGCACCGCCACGCCCCCCGTCCTCCCATCCCCCGCCCTGCTACGATCTACGAGGCCAGAGGGGAAGGGGGGAGCAGTGACAATCGACGCGAAGGCGCGGGTCGAGGCAGGCGACCTGACGCTGGTGATCCCACGAAACCGGCTCGTGTGGAGCTTGTCGGCCACTGCCGGCCTCCTGCTCGTCGCGCATCTGCTGACATCGCTCAATCGCTACGTGTTCGGCCTGACGTTCTTCGGCGCAAACGATCTCTATGTGCTGTTTGACATGTGGGATGAGGTGTCGATCCCGAGTTGGTATTCGGTAACGCTTCTGCTGCTGGCGTCCGGCGTCCTCACCATCATCGCCGCCGGCAAGCGCGCCTCCGGAGACCGCTACGCCCGCCACTGGGTTGTTCTGGCGTTGATCTTTCTCGCCATGTCGATCGATGATGCCGCGGATGTTCACGGCCACACGTCGTATACGCTCCACGCGATGTTCGACACCGGCGGGTTTCTCGCCTACGCCTGGGTGATCCCGGCGGCGGCACTCGTCGCGCTGGTCGGGATCGCGTACCTACGGTTCCTGTTTCATCTGCCGCCGGCCACCCGCTGGCGCGTCGTCGTCGCGGCGACGGTCTTCGTGTTTGGCGCTCTCATCGTGGAGAGCTTCGAGGCGCGTTACGACACACTGCACGGCGTCGAGAACATGCCCTACCGGCTGATGGTCGGCGTCGAGGAAACACTGGAGAACGCCGGCATTATCCTGTTCATCGCGACAATGCTGTCGTATCTCTCGGCGCTAGCTAGCGAGGTCCGTCTCCGGTTTCCTCGCGCATGACCCGCAGACCCGCAAGCATCAGCAGCGCCAGTCCCAGCGCCCCAGCCACGACGGATGCCACCACAAGGCGTCCATCTCCGTAGCGCATTGCCGCGATGTCGAGCGTAACGTGCCCGTCGAGCACATCGCGGGCCGCGACGACGATCGGCGAGCCGCTCACCGTCCAGAGCGCCTCGCGCAGCATCTCGGGCGAGGACATGTAGGCGGCAACGTAGCGGTCGAACGGCACGAGGATGGGCAGCGCTGTGACGATCGCGCCGAGAATCGCCACCGCGCCGACGCTAACCACCGCCCAGCGGCGTCCCGACCAGGCGCGCTCGATCACCTCGGCGGCCGGCAGAAGCAACAGAGGCAGGAGCGGCACGAGGAAGCGCGGCCCCCAGACGCCGCCTCCCCACCAGGCGTAGTAGCGGCCGTAGAGCAGCAGCAGTCCCGCCAGCATCCCGAGGATCGTCAACGCCAGCCCCGGATGCCGCCGGCCAAACCAGACTGCGCCAACAAACGCCAGCAGCAATGGCGGATCGTGCCAGAACAGCCCCCTGCCGGGCGAGAACAGCAGACCGACCAGCCCATCCAGCAACGGCGTCGTGTATGCGTTCGCCTCAGCGCCATAGCCTGTTTCGGTCAGGCTCCCGAACCGCAGCCAGTTATACGCGCCGATCACGCCCAGCCAGAGCGCCACCGGGGCGCCCCAGGCCAGGCACATCCGCCCCACGGCGCGGATCTCCCCCCGCTCACGTTGCCAGAGCAACCAGAGCAGCCAGAGTCCCGGTGCGATCACCGCCACCACAAGCGCGATCTTCGTCGCAAGCGCCAGGCCGGCCGCGAAGCCAGAGAGCGCCAGCCAGCCCGACGCCGACTCGGCATTCCGGGCGCGCACGATCCCGTAGACCACTGCCGTCAGGCACAGCGCCGACAACGGCTCGCTGAGAAACGAGGCAGCGTAGTGCGACAGCACCGTCCCGGTCACCAGCAGGCCGGCCAGCACGAATCCCGTCCGCTGGGGGTATCCGAGCGCAACCGACAGGAGGAACAACAGGGCGACCGTCATCCCGCCAATCAGCGCGTTCACCAGGCCGACGGCATAGATCGGCGTCCCGGTGTATTCATTGCCCCAGGCATCGACGCGGATGTCCAGCGCCAGCAAGCGCGAGATCCAGCGCGTTCCCGCGATGAAGGCCGGGATCGCCACCAGCGACTGGCCGACGCCGTACTTGGCGTAGCGAGCGCCATCGACACCGGGGATTGACGCCGCGGTAAATCCGGCAGTGTCGAGTGCCGGGTTGTCTGCCACCTCGTTCCAGGTCGGCGACGTCACACGGACATCGCGATCCTCAACGATGCTCCGTGTCACCTGAAACATCAGCGTGTCGTCGCCATAGAGGAACACCCCGCGCGAGATGGCAACGTTCAGTAGCGTCACCGCCACCAGCAGCAACGCCGCAACGACCCCCGCTCCGCGTCGTCCAGAACCCACGCCCGGCGCCCCCATCCTTCTTCCTGCAAGCATACGGACGCCCGGCCACTGCTGGCCGGGCGTTCTTCGGGGATGAGCGAGATCGTTGCCGTGAGCCGATGGCGCGGTTACCTGGTCTTGAACAAGGTCCGCCAGGCGGACTGACCGCGAGCTCGCGCCAGCTCCTGCTGGGTGTAGTTGACGACGTACTTCATCATCGTTGCATCCATTGCCGAGGCTTCTCCTTCGTCTCCATGTCGGCCGCGTCATTGCGTCCTCCGGCGACATCGCCGGCCTGCCGACCTCTACCAGTCTAGTGGGCGCCCGCGGCCGCGCCATCATCCGACAGGCACGCTCCGGGCCTGTCCGACTGGCCAGGAAAGGTCAGGGGCCGCGGCACTGGCCCGAGCCAGTACCATTTAGATGGAATGGGCTCGCCGGGCGAGGCAGCGAGGAGAAGAATGAACGAGTTGGTCATGCTGTGGCGCGGGGTCACGATGCGCTGTCCGGTCTGTGGCAGTGGGAAGCTGTTCCAGCGCTGGACACATATGGTCGGTCGCTGCCCACGCTGCGATTGGAGCTTCGAGCACGAAGAAGGCTACTGGGTCGGCGCGATGGCGTTCAACATCGTCCTGACCGAGCTCATCTTTGCTGCCCTGCTCGTCGCGATCGTCATTTCCACCTGGCCGGATATCCCGGTCTGGCGGCTCATCCTGGGCGGCGTTATTCTGAACATCGTCCTGCCATTCTTTCTCTATCCGATCTCGAAAACGATCTGGGCCGCGGTCGACCTCGCGTTTCTGAATCGCCTCCCGCCCGGACGCCTGCGCCGCTGACCATCGCCTTTTGTTATCGTCTTCGGCTCCGACGATGGATCATCACCGACCAACGTGAGGCCCCGAGTGCGCCAGACAATCGGCCAGAGAGTCATCATCATCGGTGGTTCGGGTAGCGGCAAGAGCACGCTTGGCGAGCAGCTTGCCCAGCGGCTTGGCCGGCCATTCATCGAGCTCGATGCGCTGCACTGGGAGCCAGCCTGGGTTCCGGCGACCGAGGCGATCTTTCGCGCTCGGATTTCTGCGGCGACCGCCGCGGAAGCATGGATCATGGCCGGCAACTACACGAGCAAGCAGCAACACATCTCCTGGCCGCTGGCCGACACGATTGTCTGGCTGGACCTGCCGCTGATGACGGTGCTGTGGCGCGTCTCGTGGCGCACCGGGCGACGCGTCGTTCTTCGCGAGGAGCTATGGAACGGAAACCGGGAGAACCTGCGCAACGCGCTCTCGGTGTGGAACCCCGACCGGTCGATTCTCGCCTACATGGTTCGGACCCACGGAACTCGTCGCCGGGCGTTTGCGCAGGCGCTGACCGACCCGCGCTGGTCGCGGACCGCCTTCGTGCGGCTACGCTCGCCGGCCGAGATCGCCCAGTGGCTCGAAACCGTCACCACTGCGACCGCCCATGTCGCGACATCAGACTGTTTGCCCAAGCAGGCCATCGAGGATCAGCTCGGTTGAGGTACCTGGCCGGCGGGGGGAATGACGACCTCGAACGTCTCGCGAACCGCCGGCCCTTTGAGATACGGGGCGACGCGCGCCAACTGGGAGGAGACGTGGCCGCTCGCCTCGGACGATTCGAGGCAGTGCGCGTCCGCCCAGAGGGTGATGAACATCATGCGGCCTGTCGAGGGGTCGAACAATCCCACCGCATCGACAAACCCGGCCTGTTCGCGCGCGACCGGCAGAACCATCGATGTCGTGGTGTCCAGCAGGTCATCCTCATGCCCTGGCTGGATCGTTACGGAGATCACGCGGGCATACATCAAGAACCTCCTCGTTGGGCTTACCCAGCCCAGTGATGCTTGCGGAGCAGAACGAGCGACCGGGCCGGGACATCGACCTGGCTTGCGGCGACGGGCGGATATGGAAACCGAGCGCCGACCGTCGTATCGATGACAATCTCCCAGCCCTGGGGGAAATCGGCGAGCGACAAGTGAAACGACTCAGTGACATCGGATGCGTTGATAAGCAATAGGAGATCGTCGTCGACCAGGTCACGCCCCAGCGCGTCGACATCGTGCACCTCGTCGCCGGGAATCAGCACGCCGAGGCTGCGGATCCAGCCGATCTTCCAGTCATCGTGCGCCATCTCGGCCCCGTCCGGCCGGAGCCAGGCGACATCGGTCGCTGTGCCATGCTCCTCGTGGTGCTGGCCGCGGAAGAATCGACGCCGGCGAAGCGCGGGGTGTTCCTTGCGAAAGTCGATGATCTGCCGGGTGAAATCCAGCAACGCCTCGTCCGCCGGGCTGAGATCCCAGTCGTACCACGAGGTCGCGTTGTCCTGGCAATAGGCGTTATTGTTGCCCATCTGGGTCCGGCCGATTTCGTCCCCGCCCAGAATCATCGGGACACCCTGGGACAGCAACAGCATCGCCAGAAAGTTGCGCTGCTGCCGCGCCCGCAACGCAAGGATCTCCGGGTCGTCCGTCGGCCCCTCCACCCCGCAGTTCCACGAGATGTTGTCGTCGGCGCCATCACGGTTGTGTTCGCCGTTTGCATCATTATGTTTGGTTGAGTATGACACGAGATCGGCGAGCGTAAACCCGTCGTGGGCGGTGACGAAGTTGACGCTGGCCAACGGGCCGCGGCCGGCCTCGTCGTACAGGTCGCTGCTGCCAGAGAGCCGGTAGGCAAGCTCGTCGATGTGGCCGGCGTCGCCACGCCAGAAGTGGCGGACGGTGTCGCGGTACTTCCCGTTCCACTCAGTCCACAGCACCGGGAAATTGCCGACCTGGTAGCCGCCCTCGCCGACATCCCACGGCTCAGCGATGAGCTTGACCTGTGAGATGACCGGATCCTGGTGAATGATGTCGAAAAAGGCGCTGAGCCGGTTGACGTCGTACAGCTCGCGGGCCAGGGTGGCGGCCAGGTCGAACCGGAAGCCGTCGACGTGCATCTCGGTGATCCAGTAGCGCAGCGAATCCATAATGAGCTGCAGCACCTGGGGGTGTTGTGCGTTGAGCGAATTGCCGGTGCCGGTATAGTCGAGATAGTACCGTTCGCGGCCTGGAACGAGGCGATAGTAGGTCGGGTTGTCCAGCCCCCGCAGCGAGAGCGTCGGGCCGAACTCGTTGTGCTCGCAAGTGTGGTTATAGACGACATCGAGGATGACCTCGATTCCTGCCTGGTGCAGCGTCTTGATCATCGCCTTGAATTCGCGCACCTGTTCACCGCAGCTTCCGGCGCTGCTGTATCGTCCATCGGGCGCGAGGAAACAGAGCGAGTTGTACCCCCAGTAGTTCGACAGGCCCATCTGGTAGAGCCGCTGTTCGTCGACGCTCGGGTGGATCGGCAGGAGCTCGACGGCAGTGATGCCGAGACTGGTGAGGTAGTCGAGGGACGCAGAATGAGCCAGGCCGGCATACGTGCCGCGCAGAGGCTCGGGGACCGCCGGGTTCTGCTGAGAGAACCCCTTGACGTGGGTTTCGTAGATGATCGAGTCCTGCCAGGGAATACGCAACTGCGTATCGCCGTCCCAGTCGAACTCAGGGTCGATCACGACCCCTTTCGGCACGCCATGGGCGTCGTCCTGCTCGTCAAACGACAGGTCGAGCGCGGGGTCATCGTGCCGATATCCGTTGATCGGCGCGCCCCAGTCGACCGAGCCGCACAGCGCGCGCGCATATGGGTCTACCAACAGCTTGTTGGGGTTATAGCGCAGACCATTGATCGGTTCGTACGGGCCAGTGGCGCGGAATCCATATCGTTGTCCGGGGCCGATGCCGGGTAGCCACGCGTGCCAGACGTTCTGGAGCCCTGCATAGAGCGGCGTCCGCTCCTCGTTGCCGGCATCGTCGAACAGGCACAGGTCAACCCCGGTCGCCTCTTCGGAATACACAGCCACGTTCACGCCGCGACCGTCCCAGTGCGCTCCGAGTGGCCAGCCCCGTCCCGGGTAGCGCTGTCGTGTCATCGTTCCGCCTCACCCCCGCTCACGAGATCGCGTCGCGTCGCTCGAACAGCACGAGCGCGGCAACGACAGAGACGACGCTGATTCCCAGCAGGATGCCGATTCCGCCGACCTGAAACGTCCCGGAGGCCAGCGCGGGCTGCGGCTTGTAGCCGGCAAAGATCGACACGTACCGCAGCCAGCTCCAGCTGTTGCTCATCCCCGCGATGATCCAGGCGAGGTAGCCGCCGATAGTCACGGCCGCCGCCAGAGCCCCGGCGCGGCCGCGGTCACTCACGAACGATGAGAACAGCGCCGAGTAGGCGAGCATCACCAGGATCAACGCCAGCATCGACACACCGGCGGCCAGATAGCCACGCGTTGTGAACGACTCGCCGACCAGCATCGCGCCGACCCAGATCGCGGCCAGCGTGGCCAGGACGATGAGCAGCGCGACCATCGCCAGCGCCACGATCTTCCCCAGCAGCAGCCGTGAACGTCGTTCCGGCACGGACAGCCAGAGATCGACCGTGCCGTTGTCGATCTCCTGAGCGACGACGGCGCTGCCGGCCATGATCGCGAAGACACCGACGATCAGCGGCCATATGATGTTGAGCACCTCTGCGCCGAGGAAGCCGGCCAGCGTGCCGATATTCGCGATGCCAAATGCCTGCTTCAGTGCCTCGGGATAGACCTTCAGCAGCTGATCCATCTGCGCCGAGTTGGCGCGCACAGTCGGGTAGAAGGCGATGATGATCAGAATGTATGCCGCCGCGCCGATTCCATAGCCGATCGCCGACCAGCGTGAGCTCCACAGCCATCGACGGAACATCACCATACTCATCGACGCGCCTCCGCAGACCTGTCGGCGTTTGCCGCGACGGAATCCGCGCGATCGTAGTAGCGCAGGAAGACGCTCTCCAGATCCGGCGGGCCGTAGACCAGGTCATCGATCGGCAGCGTCCCGAGCAATTCGAGGAGGGCGCGCGGGTTGCCGCTGACTGCAAGATCGACGTGACGCCCGTCGGCGTGGGTCGTCAGGAATCGCACGCCCGGCAGCGCCTCGAAGACGGCGGGATCCACCGGCTGATGCAACAGCACCTCCATCCGCCGCTCGCGAGTCGCCCGCAGATGCTCGACATCCTCGATGGCGACGATCCGTCCCTCGCGGATGATCGCGACGCGTTGGGCCACACGTTCGACCTCGGAGAGCGTGTGGCTGGACAGGAAGATGGTCTTGCCCCGCTGCTGCTCCTCGCGAAGGACCTCGATCAGCTCCGCTTGCATCAGCGGGTCGAGGCCGCTGCTCGGTTCATCGAGAATCAGCACCGGCGCGTCGTGCATCAGCGCCTGGACGACCGCCAGCTTCTGCCGGTTACCCTTGGACAGGTGCCGGATGCGCGGCGCGAGATCGAGCTGCAATCGCTCGACGAACTCATCGCGGCGCGGAGCCGGACCGCCGCGAAACGCGGCGAAGAAGTCGAGGAACGCCGCGCCGGTCATCTTCTCGTAGAGGTGAATCTCGCCGGGCAGGAAGCCGACCCGCGCCTTGACAGCCGGCGCATCGCGCCAGCAGTCCAGCCCGCAGATACGCGCTCCGCCAGCTCCCGGCCTCAGCAACCCCATCAGCAGGCGGATTGTCGTCGTCTTGCCGGCCCCATTCGGCCCGAGGAAGCCAAAGATCTCGCCGGCCCCGACCGTGAAATCGAGGTCGACGACTCCGCGCCGTTTCCCATAGGAGCGCGTCAGATGACTCACCGCGATCGATGCGTCCGGCAATCAGCGCCTCCGTCTCGCGCCTGAACCTGTAACGACTATCCATCTCAATCATCACACGGCCGCCGCGTGACGCCTAACGCTGGCAATACGACACCACCATGCCAGTCCGCCAGACCATGCTTGCAGTCGGCATGCCCCCGAATGATCGCGTCGGCGATGCGGGCAACGACGCATCATGACCCATTTCACCGAGCCGGCCGGCGCCCGCCGAATGACAAACTTCATTGTTCATGCTACGTTTTGCCGCAACGATACAGGCACAACGAGTGGAGGTGAGCGAATGGCCAGTCGGGACGAGCTTCGCAAGAGAATTGTGGACGCGATCGACGCGCATCGCGATGAGATCATCAATGTCACTGCGACGATCCATCAGAACCCCGAGGTCGGCAACGCAGAGCACATGGCGTCGGCGCTGCTGGCGTCGAAGCTGCAGGGGCTCGGGTACGAGGTCGAGAAGCCGGCCGGCGGGCTGGAGACTGCCTTCGTCGCGGCGCTGCACGGTCGGGGCGAGGGTCCGATCGTCGCCGTCCTCGCCGAGTATGACGCGCTCGCAGGCGTCGGGCATGGCTGCGGCCATAACCTGATCGCCGGCAGCGGGCTGGCCTCGGCGATCGGGCTGCAGGCGGTGATGCCAGAGATCAACGGCATCTTCCAGATCGTCGGGACGCCGGCCGAGGAGACCACCGGCGGCAAGATCGACCTCGTCGACGCGGGCGTCTTCGATGATGTCGACGCCGCGCTGATGGTGCACTACGGCGACCGCACGGGCGTGCCACTGAGCTATCCCGACGGCACAAGCCTGGCGCTGGTGGGGACGAAGGTCGAGTACTTCGGCAAGCCGGCCCACGCCGCCGCCGATCCGTACAACGGCATCAACGCGCTCAACGCCGTGATCAAGCTCTTCACCGGGCTGGACGCGCTGCGCCAGCACGTCACGATGGACACGCGGATCCACGGCATCATCACCCATGGCGGCGACATGGCAAACGTCATTCCACACTACGCGTCGGCGTTCATCGAAGTGCGCTCGGAATCGATCGAGGGTCTTGACGCGCTGATGGAGAAGTTCGACAAGGTGGCCGAAGGCGCCGCGTTGATGACCGGCTGCGAGATGAAGCTCACCCGCGGCAACACGTTCTACGACATGCGGACAAACTACATCGTCGCCGCCCGCTACCTTGAGAACATGAAAGAGGTCGGGCTCGAGATCCAGCCGCCTCGCTCGCGACGCGGGATGGGTTCGACCGACTTCGGCAACGTCAGCTACAAAGCTCCATCGGTGACGGGCAACTTCATCATTAGCCATGAGCCAATGCCGGGTCACTCGCAGGAGGTAGTCGACGCGTCCTGCTCTGAATTTGGCTACGACCAGCTCATCAAGGTATCGAAGGCGATGGCGCTGACCGCGTTCGACCTGATGACCGACGCGGACCTGCTCGGCGCAGCCAAGGAGCAGCTGGCGAACTGGGACAAGATCGCACGGCAGTAGGCGACGCGCTGGCCTACAGTTATTCCGATGGTCTCGCGCTCAATTGCTGCTGCCTGTCGCGGCTGGTTCCTCGCGCCTGAACACGCGACGGAACCAGCCGCGGATCGATGCGATCCAGCGGCTCACTGCCGCGACAGAGCGTGGCAGCAGCTGCAGCCGCCAGACGAAGCGCAGAAGTGACGCCCAACCGACGACAACGAACCCGATCAATACGTAGATCGACAGCGGCAGGTGAATCAGCTCGTAGAAATCGCGCAATGGCCCGACAAACATCCCGGCGACGAACAACACCAGGATCGCGCCGGCCAGCAGCGCCGGCCGCCGGTCGCCAGTCAGCTCGTCGCCACCAACCCAGGCGGGTGACGGCGGCGAGAGGAACGGCAGCAACAGCAGCCCACAGGCGATCGACGTCACCGTAATCGCCGTCCGCGCCTCCTCGGGCTTGCCGCCCAACGACAGAATCGCCGCATAGATGGTCAGGCCAGCGATGGCAATGCTGACACCGGCCGGCACCACGAAGTAACCCGAGGAGGGGATCAGCCGCCGAGGGGTGACACCGGGCTTTGCCCAGAGCGCCAGAAACAGCACGGGGATGCCAACCGTCAACATTGCGATGAGGCCACTCTGCTTCGGCGTCGTCGGGAACTCGACACGCAGCTGGGTCGCGCCGAAGATCAGCAACGACGTGTAGAGCGCGCGGATGAGGAACAGACGGATGATGTCCTGCATCCCCTTGAGAATGCGCTGCCCTTCGCGAAAGGCTGCGGGCAACGCCGCGAATGAGTCGTCGAGCAGGACGATATCGGCCACACTCCGCGCGACCTGACTGCCGCTGCGAACCGAGATCGCCAGATTCGCCTGCTTCAGCGCCAGCACATCGTTTACGCCATCGCCGATCATCGCGACGTGATCGCCGCCACGGCGGAGCGCTCGAATGATGCGCTCCTTCTGCTGCGGAGAGACGCGTCCGAAGACGGTCGTGCGCTGGGCCAGCTCGTCAAGGTCGCTATCACTGATCCCGTCGAGGTCGAGGCCCGAGCAGGCAGCGAGATCGCCCGGCATGCCTGCCTGCTTCGCCAGCGCCGCGACGGTAGTCGGGTTATCGCCGGAGATGATCTTCAGCGCGATGCCCTCAGCGGCAAATTCGGCGATCGTGCTTCGCGCCTCAGGGCGCAGCTCGTCGCTGATACTGATCAGTCCCACTGGCTCGAGGCCTGCCGGCAATTCGGGCGACCCAGCCGGATCCGGCAATGTTGCGCCGGTGGCGGCATGGGCAAACAACAGTACCCGGTATCCCTGATCGGCCCACGCGCTGACGCGCGACGCGATCTCCGCCCCGCCGGCGAGCGCCGGCAACAGCATCTCCGGCGCGCCCAGGACCCAGACGCCATCGTCGAAGGCAACGCTGCTCCACTTACGGTCGGAGGAAAACGGGGTCTCGGCAAGAACCGGGCGGCCCTCGCTCGGGCAGGCAGTGCGAATCGCGTTGCTCGTGCGGTTACCAGAGCTAGCGCTGGCGGCGAAGTCGCCCAGCGCGCGCCGCAGCGCCGGCTCATCCAGCCCGATCGGCGCAAGCTCGCGGACCTGCAGCTCATTGGTCGTCAGCGTGCCGGTCTTATCCAGACAGAGAATATTAACCTGGCTGGTAGATTCGACCGCGTTCATGCGCTGGATCAGCGCTCCCTTGCCCGACATCCGCACCGCTGCCATTGCGTAGGACACGGTAACCATGAAAATCAGCCCCTGCGGGATGAGCGCAACGATGACCGCCGCAGCACGGACCGATTCGGTCATCGGCACATGGGTGTAGATCTGCCGGAACGTGTCGGCGACCTGGACGCCCAGTAACAGCATCAGAAACAACATGATCCGGATCGCCAGCGTCACCTCACGCTGGAGAGGTGTCTTGGCTGCGCGGTGGGCGCGGGCCTGCTCGGTGATGCGTTGCGCCATGCTGGCTGCGCCGACCTTCTCGGCCCGATAGATCCCACCACCCGTCATGCAGAAGCTGCCGGAATAGACCTGATCACCGACGTTCTTCGGGACGAGGTCGGACTCGCCGGTCAGCAGCGACTCGTCCATTGTTACCGACGTCGAGAGAACGATCGATCCGTCGACCAGCACCTGATCCCCCGGCCCGACGAGAAGCAGATCATCGACGACGATCTCGCCCGGCTCGATCTGGCGCTCGACACCGTCGCGCAGCACCGTCGCGACCGGCCGGGTCAGCAACGCGATCTTGTCCAGCTTTCGCTTCGCCCGCGCCTCCTGGAACGAGCCGATGACGACATTAGCCACGACGAGGATCGCTGTCATAAAGGCATCGCCGTAGAGGCCGAGGGCGAGCAGGAAGCCGACGATGACGTAGAGGAGAACATTGACGAAGGTGATCGCGTTCTCGAAGAGGATGCGGCGGTAGGAGCGGCTGCTCTGAGGCTTGACTGTGTTGACCGCGCCGCGCGCCCGCCGGTCCTCGACGTCTGCGCCGGTCAGCCCCACAAGGTGCTTGCGCGTATCAAGGTCGGGCGCGGCCGCCAGGATCGTCTGCGATGCCAAGTACTGTCCTCTCGCGCCACCGAATCCGCGCCCCCAGTGTACTCCGCGTGTGTCGGCGACCCGTCGCTGGTTAGCACATTCGACATGTTTTCAGGTTCATTTCATGTCGGCTTCATGTCAGCCCAATATCGTCGTAATGCCTCCACCGGGAGACGGGGCTCGATAGACCTGGGGGCCGAACCGGGACGTTGCCACCATCGCGATGCGGATTGCGCGACCTCAACGCCCGGCCGGCCGCCATGACACCTGGACACGGAGAACCATCGCGATGCGCAGGAAGCACAACACCGTCCATCACCAAAGGCGCTGGCTCCGGCGGGCGGCAGTCCTCCTGAGTGTCGTCTCGGTCGCTGGGTTGCTACTCGGCATCTGGGGTTACACCCAGGGGTGGGATCGCTACATCCATTATCGCCGTCTTCCAGACTGGGGCCGCTCCCACGAGCAGGCGTTGTTGCAGTCGCTGTCGACTCCCCCGGCAAACACCCCGCCGTCGGCCGGTGGGCTGGCTAACGCCGCGCCGGCCGCAACCGCCCAGACGACAAGCCATATCGACATGATGACACTGGGGAACGGCGCGGTTCAGGATGGACACTTTGACAGCGCAACACTCGGCAAGAGCGTTGCATTCCGCATCTACCTGCCTCCTGGTTACGACGACCCACGCTTCGCCCAGACTCGCTATCCTGTGGTCTTCCTGCTGCACGGCTCGCCCGGTGGATGTGGAGACTGGGTCGATGGCGCGTCGGCCGATCAGACGGCCGACGCGCTGATCCGCAGCGGCACCATCCGTCCGGTCATCATCGTCATGCCAGACGGCTCGCTCGGAGATCCCCACCACGACACGCAATGGGGTAATTCGCCAGTGACTGGCGAGCGCGTCGAGGCCGCCATTATCGACGACCTGATTCCCGTGATCGACCAGCAATACCGCACAATCGCGCGGCGCGACGCACGCGCCATTGGCGGGCTCTCGTCCGGCGGGTATGGGTCGATCAACATCGCCCTCCACCACCCCGAAACGTTCGGGGTGGCCTTCTCGCTCTCGGGCTACTTCAAGCCGACAAACACGTACGACGGGCATGATATCTGGGGAAGCGACGCTGCCCGAAGCGCCAACAGCCCGATCTCCCAGGTTCATTCCCTGGCACAGCCTATGCATATCCTCCTCATGGAAGGGCTCGACGAGGGGCAAGGGGTCGCCGACACCAACGCATTCGATGCGAAGTTGACCCAGAGCAAGATCGACCATCGGACTCTCTTCGCATCGGGAGGCCACAGCTGGGAGTTCTGGAAGACGCACCTTCTCGACGCGCTCGAATACGCCAATCAACACTTCCCCGCAACCGCGAATAACGCCGCATCGGTAACCGGACAGCCGATCACTACGGGGGGTGGCACGACATGATCGAACAGGCCTGGCGTGAAGCAAGCGCCGGAGCCACGCGGTTCATCGAGTTGGGTCGTGCGCGCCGATGGCTGTTGCCGTTCACCACCAGCCTGTTGGCGACGATGTTCGTCGCGAACGCGATCAGTGGCTCGCTGACGCACAGCATTGCTGGCCATTCCCTTCTGAATGACGTCGGCTACGGTCTCGACCCGCTTCGGGTGGGCCGCTTCGACACGCTGATCACCAACATCCCGTTTGCGCTCTATCCCTGGATGCTGGTAACGATCACGTTCCTCGTTCTGATCGGCGTCGCGCCCTTCGAGGTGGTGGCCGGCTGGCGCCGGACGGCGGTCGTGTTCTTCGCGTCGCAAGTCGGCGGCTATCTGTTCGCGTCGCTGCTCGTCGCCTGGCCGCTCTCCGCGACCGGGAGCGCCTGGGGCCAGTCACTCGCGACGGCGCGGGATGTCGGACCGTCGGCAGGCGCCTTCGGCTGCCTCGCGGCTCTAGTCTGGTACCTGCCTCGACGCTGGCAATGGCGAGGCATCGTCGCGTTGTTTCTGTACTTCATGGGGTTCCTGATCCTGACACATCAGATATGGGATATCGAGCATCTGATCGCGGGCATGATCGGTCTCGGGACCGGCTGGCTGCTGGTGGAACGCAACCATGGGGCCGGCATCGCGCGCACGCTCAACCGATTTCCGTGGCCTCATTCGCGCGACGTCGCAGTCATACTGGTCGTCCTGGCCGGGCTGCTCAACGTCTACTCGGCGTTCGTCACATCGACGCACTTCCACACCAGAACATGGGATAACGATATTCCATTCGCAGCGCTGCATGGGTCGCGCACGTTCGTCGCGCTTTCCGGACTGGGGCTCATTCTGCTCGGCAACGGGCTGAGGCACGGTCGCAGGGTGGCATGGCTGGCGACGCTAGCGCTGCTAGCTGGCGGCGCCATCTCCCAGGTGATCAAGGGCCTTGAGATCGAGGTCGCAACGATCGAGGTGCTATTGCTGCTCTGGCTGCTCTGGCATCACGATGATTATGTCGCGAGACCGGATCTGCCAACCGTTCGCCGCAGCCTCAGGTTTTCAGCCGTCGCTCTGGCGATGCTGCCGCTCTATGCGGCGCTGGGCTTCTGGCTGCTCCGCGACAGATTCAATCAGCCGATCACCCCTGGCATTGCCGTGCGAGAGACGTTCGCGCGCGTGCTGCTGACAACGACGCATCAGATCAACGGCGAACACTTCAGAGCGCGCTGGTTCCTCGACTCGATCACCTGGAT
This sequence comes from Thermomicrobiales bacterium, assembly GCA_037045155.1. Classification (NCBI taxonomy): domain Bacteria; kingdom Pseudomonadati; phylum Thermomicrobiota; class Thermomicrobia; order Thermomicrobiales; species Thermomicrobiales bacterium. The sequence continues at coordinate 834,484 of JBAOIG010000005.1, read as the reverse complement.
CTGGGTCGCCGTCTTGCTCGTCAGCGTTATCGCGCTCCTCCGGCCGATCCTGCGACTGACCAAGGAGACTGATGCCGACCGGCGAGATGCCTTCGAGCTGCTCCACCGCTATGGCAATTCGTCGGTTGCCCACATGACGACCTGGCCCGGCAACACGCTACTGCTCAACCATCACCGCGATGCCTATATCGCCTACCGTCTGATCGGCGACGTCGCGCTCGTCCTGGGCGATCCGATCGGATCGCCGGATGGCTGCGCCGCCGCGATCCGCGAGTTTACTCATCTCACCCGTCATCGGGGCTGGACTCCCTGTTTCTATGGCGTCGGCGAGGCGCTGCGCGCGGAATATGCTCGCAATGGATTGGCAATGATGCACGTCGGGGAGGACGCCTATATCGACCTGCCGGCACTCGATCTTCGCGGCCGGCGTTGGCAGGATGCCCGCACCGCTATCAACCGGGCCCGTCGGTCGGGAATCGAGCTCGAGCTCGTCGACGCGAGCCAGATCGACCCCGACATCCTTCGTCAGCTTCGTGAGATCTCGGACGCGTGGTTGCGCGCCAAGCGGATGTCGGAGATGGGCTTTACCCTCGGGAGCCTGTCTGGCGAGCCAGACCCGGAGGTGCGCTTTGCAGTCGCGATCGATGACCAGAGGCAGGTCCACGGGTTCGTCACCTGGCTACCGATCCATGGCACGGGTGGCTGGGTCATCGACATCATGCGCCGCCGGCCAGATGCGTTCAACGGCATCATGGAATTCCTCATCATCAGCTCCGCGCTCGCATTCCGCGACGAGGGCGCGCCGTTCGTCAGTCTCGCAACCGCGCCGCTGGCGCGGGTCGAGCGCGAGGGTGAGGAGATCGGCACCGTCGAGCAGGCGGTTATCGGGCTGGCCGGCCTGGTCGAACCGGTCTACGGCGCGCACTCGCTGTTTGAGTTCAAGAACAAGTTCTCCCCACGCTGGGAACCGGTCTACATCGCCTATCCCGGCGCTAGCGTGCTTCCGAAGATCGGCTACGCGATTGTGCGCGCATATATGCCGGATCTGGGGTTGAACACCCTGCGTGATCTCGTCGGCGGCGCGCAGAACACGCCCGACGCCCACGCCAAGCTCGCGCCACCCACGCCGGCCAGTTGATCGACCCCGCTCCACACGCCGTTTCATACCCACGCCCTCGACGACCTGCTATCGTCCATTCGATGTAGGACGGTGGCTTCAGAGAGGGGCGAGGTGGCATGGCACGGTTGGCAGGCAGAGTCGCGATGATCACTGGGGGCGCGTCGGGCATTGGCGCAGCGAGCGGGAGGTTGTTCGCGGCCGAGGGCGCGAGTGTCGGGATCGTCGATGTCGACTCCGCCGCAGTGGCCGCGGTCGTCGCGGAGATCAGTGCGGCCGGCGGGGCGGCGTTCGGACAGGTCGCGGATGTCTCACGGTCGTACGAGGTGCGCGCCGCCACCGACGCCATTGCCGACCATTTCGGCCGGCTGGACGTACTCTTCTCCAACGCAGGTGTTTCCGGCAACGGCACGGTGGTCGAGATCGCCGAGGAGGAGTTCCGGCGCACCATTGAGGTGAACCTGTTCGGCGCGTTCCACGCCGCCCGCCATGCCATCCCACACATGGCTGCCAGTGGCGGCGGCTCGATCATCTTCACCGCGTCCGAGCTCGCCCTGGTCGGCTCGCGTCGTAACGCCGCCTACACCGCCTCGAAAGCGGCGCTGATCGGCATGGCCCGGTCGATGGCGCTCGACCACGCGCCGGACGGTATCCGTGTCAACGTTCTCTGCCCCGGACCGATCGAGACTCCGATGCTACGTCGCTCGATCGATCGTCACGCAAATAGCGCCGATTACGAGCAGATGATTCTCGACGAGACTCCACTCCACCGCATCGGCAGCGCCGAGGAGATCGCGCGCGTCGCCCTGTTTCTCGCCTCGGACGACTCGTCGTACATGACGGGCAGCACCGTCATTGCCGATGGCGGCGCAACAGCGCAGTGACGGATGAATTGGTGATTCGTCTGACGTCGACGATCGACCAGGAATGGCCATAACTCTCGCACGCAAACAGCAGACGCAGGTTATGACACGTCGGACGATCAGCGCATCGCCGGCCCCACGCTAAGATACGGTTGTTTGATTCACTGACAGGGAGGGTTTATCGTGAAGATCGCACGGTATCGACAGGATGGCAGCGCTGCGCACGGGATCGTCGAGGGCGGCGATGTCTACATGGCCAGCGGAGATCTGTTTGGCGGGCTGACAAAGGGCGCGCGCGTCGGGTCGCTCGATGATGTGGCGCTCGACGTGCCGGTCGTGCCAGGCAAGATCGTGGCGATCGGGCTCAACTACGCCGCCCATGTGACGGAGACTGACCCCACCCGCGAAGCGCCGACCGAGCCAGTCATCTTCATGAAGCCGCCCAGCGCGTTGCTGCCGCAAGGTGGCGTGATCGCGCTGCCGCCGGCCAACCGAATCGATTACGAGGCCGAGCTGTGCATCGTCATCGGCAAGCGCGCCTCGCGCGTTCGCGAGGCCGAGGCGCTCGACTACGTCCTCGGCTACACCTGCGGCAATGATGTCTCGCACCGAGACCAGCAGGCGAAGGACGGCCAGTGGGTGCGAGCCAAGGGGTACGACACATTCTGCCCACTCGGCCCGTGGATCGAGACCGAGCTCGACCCCGGCAACGTCGCGATTCAATCGCGGCTCAACGGCGATGTGCGCCAGAGTAGCCATACGTCCGACATGATCTTCAACCCGGCGTTCCTGGTCAGCTTCGTCTCCAACGTGATGACGCTGGAGCCGGGCGACGTGATCATGACCGGCACGCCGGAGGGTGTTGGCCCGATGCAGGCCGGCGACACGATCGAGGTCGAGATCGAGGGCATCGGCACGCTACGCAACACCTGCAAGGCGCGAGACTAGGCGGGGTCGACGCTCGGTTATACTTGCCGCGCAGATGGCTTTGGCCCTCTGCGCGGCAACCGTCATGACGGCGGTAGCGGGCGAATCACCATCACGAACATGAGCGCAGACGGTGGCCGCACCCCATCTCGATCGAGTACGACACCTCAACTACCTGAAGTGGGTCGGCGCGATCATCCCCGCGTTGGCTATCTATCTCAGCGAGACGATTCGCCACGACTGGATCGAGCCATACCTGCCGGCAAACATCGTCGGAAACATCGCCGTCGGTGTCATCGCGTTCTGTTGCTCGTTCGCCTTCAGCGCGTTTATCTTTCGGATTATCGACAGCATGCAGGCCGAGCTCTTGCGCCGCAATGCCGAGCTCGCGGCTGTCAACGAGTATGCGACCGGGGCAGTCTCGATGCTGGATGTCTCCGGTATCGTGCAGCGCACACGCGCGCTGCTCGCCTCTCTGTTTCCATCAGCCATCGTAACGATATCCCTCCATGGGCAACACCCGGCCGGCGGGGCGCCCGCGCCGGCGCCCCGGCCCGACAGCCATCAGACCCAGGCAGCGCTCCAGTCCCACCGCGGGACAATCGGCTCGATCACAATCGTCCAGCCAGAGCGCGAGCTCGACGTCTCCGAGCAGCGTCTCCTGCATCTCGTCGCCGATACCTCGACGATGGCGATCGAAAACGCGCTGTTACTCAAGGAGCTCCGCTCAGCCGCTATTGCTGACGAGCGGCACTGGCTCGCGCGCGAGATGCATGACGGTCTCGGCCAGCTGCTCGCCTCGATCCTGGTCCAGATCGACATCGTCGAAGCCCTGACAAACGACGATGAGCGCAACCATTCCCTCATCGCGCTTGGCGCACTGCGCGACACTGCCGAACGCGCGAATGCCGAGATTCGCGCCGAGATTGCGTCGTTGCGGCTGCTCTCCGATCTGGATCGCGACTTCTTCGAGCGATTGCGCACCTTCGTCGGGGACTTCGAGGACCAGACGGGCATCGCGACCGACCTCGTTGTCGAACACGACCCGGATACGCCACTGAGCCCCGAGGCCGGCCTCCAGCTGATCCGTATCATCCAGGAGAGCCTTTCGAACATCCGCAAGCACTCCGAGGCAACACTCGTCGTCATCCGACTCTCAGCTGGCGAGGACGACGTATCACTGGAAGTCGAGGACAACGGACGAGGATTCGATACGGCTTCCGTCGCCAACGATGTCGTCTCACGTCATTTCGGGCTCATGACCATGCGCGAGCGTGCCGCGAGCCTCGGTGGCGAGCTTCATATCGAAAGCGTAATTGACGGGGGGACGCGCCTTTCGGCGCTGATCCCACTGCACCAGAACGGAGCACTGACGAATGTCGGCCCCGCGGCTAATGATCGTGGACGACCACGCGCTATTCCGTGAAAGCCTCGGGAATCTGCTGTCCTATCGCGGCAGGTTCAATGTCGTCGGCGACGCCGGGACCGGCGAAGAGGCGATCCAGATGGCCATCGAGCTCAACCCCGATGTCGTGCTGATGGATATCAATATGCCCGGCATCGATGGAATCGAGGCGACGCGCCACATCAAGGCGCTACTGCCCGACATTCGTATCGTGATGCTCACCGTCTTCGACGATGAGGACCGGCTCTTCGAGGCTATCCGCGCTGGCGCGCAGGGATATCTACTGAAGAGTATTCGCTCACAGGAGCTGGTGGATCAGCTCGACGGGTTGTCGCGTGGCGAGGCGGCCATCAGCCGCCGAATGGCGGCGCGAATCCTCGACGAGTTCCGCTCCCTCGACCGGCAGGCAGCGATCATCGAGCCGGAGGGCGGGCTATCCGCGCGGGAAACTCAGGTCCTGGAGCTCGTCGTCGATCGATTGTCGAACAAGGAGATCGCCGAACGACTCTCGATCAGCGAACACACCGTCAAGAACCATCTCAAGAATATCCTGGCCAAGCTCCAGCTCAGCAACCGGCGTCAGGCAGCGGCGTACGCCGTCGCACGCGGCTGGATCCAACCACGACGACAGTCATGATCCACGGCTGGTAGCTCCGAAATGACTCCCGGTGTTCACTATCGGGCTATGGGGAACGGGTCGCTCGATCGGTATGGTTCGATCGAATGGCCATCGGGCGTTATCAGTCGGGAGTATCGAATGTTTACAGAGATTCGGGCATGGAAGATCGTGCCGCTAACCATTGTCATACTCGCGGTGCTGCTGGCTGCCTGCGGCAACGACGACGGCAACGCCACAGCCACATCGCCGGCCGCAGGGGCGGCCACAGCCGCGACGTCAGCGGATGGTATCTCGGTGAGCAGCGCCTGGGCTCGGGCCGCTGTTGGCCCGATGGCATCCGGCAGCCCGATGGCCACGGACGCCAGCCCAATGCCCGGCCACAATATGGGGACTCCGATGGCAGGAATGGGTAACGGCGGAGGCACGAATAGCGCCGCCTTCATGGTGATCCAGAACGACTCCGACACCGAGCAGCGACTGATCTCCGCAGCATCGAGCGTCGCCGAGGTCGTTGAGATTCACGAGACCACGATGACCGACGGCACGATGCGGATGCGGCCCGTCGAAGGAGGCGTTGTCGTTCCGGCCCACGGTTCGGTCGAGCTGAAGCCACGCGGACTCCACGTCATGCTGATCGGTCTGAAGCAACCGCTAAACGCGGGCGACACGATCGCGCTGACGCTCACATTCGAATCGGGAGTGACAATCGAGCTCAACGCAGTCGAGGTTCGCCAGCCATGACCCTCCCGGCCGCGTGCCGCCCGGCATCGGCCACCGAGGACGGCCGGACGACAAGCCGCAAACGAATCGCAATTGTCGGGGCGATTATCCTGCTGGTTCTCGCGGGATGTGGACGAAGTGAAAGCGCGGGCGAGGCTGGCGATATTACGGTCCGTGTCACGACCGACCCAGCCCCGGCCATCGTCGGCCCGGCGCGGATCGTCATGCTTCTGACCGATCGGTCGAACACGCCGATTAGCGGCGCAACAATCCGCATCGAGAGTACGATGAGCCATGCCGGTATGCTTCCGGTCATCCGGGATGCTGTCGAGACCACCCGGGGTCAGTATGAGGTCGACGACTTCGAGTTCACGATGGCTGGGAACTGGGTACTGGTCGTTAGCGGCACGACAAGCGCGGGCGACCCACTCAGGAAGCAGGTTGATATCGGAGCGGTCAGAATAGGGTCACCGTCGGTAGACCAGCCTCTGATACCGTCCGAACGCTGCTATTCGACACCGACACCAACTGTTCAGGATTGACCGCTCGACCCGCATGCGCGGCGAGTAGGGACCGAGCGCAACGAAGGGTAGAGCGAACGATGAGCGAGCAGACCGGGGACACCGCTTCGGACACGAACAAGCGGCCCGGGTGGCTTGCGCGGGCGGGGCTGATGATTCTGGTCAGCAGCATCATCGCCGTCTCAGCGTTCGCCACCTGGACATTCCTCACGCGCAACGATGCGCCTCTCCCAGGGGTCGGCACGAAACAGGTCATCGATCCGCCCAGGGAGATGCCCGACTTCACCCTCACCAGCGACTCGGGCCAACCGCTCCGGCTGAGCGACCTGCGCGGCACACCAGTGCTGCTGTTCTTCGGCTTCACCCATTGTCCCGACGTCTGCCCAACCACACTGGGCGAATTCCGCCAGATCAAGGCGAAGATGGGCGAAAAGGGCGAGCAGGCCAGATTCGTCTTCATCAGCGTCGACGGATCCCGCGATACGCCGGAGTCTCTTGCTGCGTATCTTCATGCATTTGACCCCGCGTTCATCGGGCTGACCGGGGACGAGGAGCTGGTGCGAACGATCGGCAAAGACTATTATGTATACTTTGAGCGAGTGACGCTTGGGACAGCAACGGCGGCTGGCGAGAATTACACCGTCGACCACACGACCTACTCGTATCTGATCGACGCCGACGGGCGCCTGCGCGTGATCTATCCGTTCCAGGCGCCGACGCAGATGATTGCCGACGATATCAAGTCGCTCCTCTGACCCCCAGCATGCGGCAGGCAGCATCGGCTGGATTCGCTGCGGGTAGCTACCGATGGTGGCGTGTTCGAGGATGTGGCATGCGCTCTGCATAGACGCGTCAGTACGGACAACGATGCGTCCGGCCGGGCTCAACGAACGATGCACACGAGCGGAGGCGAGAGGCGATGGAACGCGTTCTCGTTGTTGACGACGACGATGTCATCCGCGATTTGCTTGTCTCGATTCTCGAAGAGGAAACCGGCTACGAGGTGATCATGGCGGCAAACGGGCGCGACGCGCTCGATCGGCTGGCGGAATCACGAGTGGATGCGATTGTCTGTGATGTCAACATGCCGGTGATGGACGGGATCGAGCTGGTCCGCGCCGTGCGGGCCGATTCACACCTCAGCGAGATGCCGGTTATCGTCATTTCCGCGATTGAGACGCCGGAGAGTCTGGATCCTCTTCTCGATATCGATGTCATGATCGAGAAGCCATTCGACATCGCAACACTCACTGCCTGCCTCGCCTTCGTCTTCAGTGACGCGCACACGAGCCACCAGCACATCTGGATCAATCACCGCCACGTGGGAGCTCAACTGCCCTGGTATTCAGCCGCGCACCACGCCTGAGAACCGCTCTGGCCGCCATCGCGGTACGATTCTCCGGCCCCGGTCGGACGCCGCGGGCAGGACGATCGGTGAGGAGCGGCGCGAGATGACCCAGCGAATCGTGACACTGGCAGGCGGAGTCGGCGGAGCCAAGCTCGCCCACGGACTGCAGATGGCGCTCGACGACCCAACCATGATGACGGTCATCATCAATACCGCGGATGATTTCCAGCTCTACGGGCTGCATATCTCTCCCGATATCGACACAGTGATGTACACGCTGGCCGGCCTCGCCAACACGGCCACCGGCTGGGGTGTCCGCGACGATACGTTCACGACGCTGACGATGATGTCACAGTACGGCGAGGATCCCTGGTTCCAGCTCGGTGACCGCGACTTCGCCACCCACATCCTTCGCACCCGGGCGCTGCGCGCGGGCACGACGCTAACCGTGGCAACCACCAGCCTGGCCCGGGCACTCGGCATCACACCAACCCTGCTGCCGATGACCGACGACCCTGTTGCGACACTGATCGACACGCCCGGCGGCCGGCTGGACTTTCAGGATTACTTCGTCGCCCGTCGCCACGCAGATATCGTCACCGACGTTGTGCTGGACGGCATCGCGGCGGTGCGGCCCAGCCCTGCCGCGCTGGACGCTCTCTCCACAGCCGACGCGGTCATCATCTGCCCATCGAACCCGATCGTGTCGATCGGCCCGATTCTGGCCGTGCCGGGGCTGCGCGACGCGGTCGAGTCGGCATCGGGTCCCCTCATCGTCGTCTCGCCGATCGTCGGTGGCGAAGCGCTCAAGGGGCCGGCGGCGCTGATGATGGAGGGGCTTGGCCACGAAGTCTCAGCGCTTGGTGTTGCCCGGATGTATGCCGGCCTGGCGACGGGAATTGTCATCGACGCGGTCGATTCCGCGCTCGCCCCGGCGATAGAAGCACTTGGCATGCAGGCATTGGTTACGGACGCGATCATGCGCGACGATGCCGGTCGCGAGCGGCTTGCTCGCGAAGTGCTCGATTTCGCGACGACGCTTGCCGCGGCGCGAGCCGGAGCACGATGAAGACCAGCGCGATCGATCGTCGGAGTACAACCATGAGCGCTGCGGCCGATCTCCGCATCTACGCGCTGCTGCCATTCCGCGGGCTGGTGAACGCCAAGAGCCGGCTAGCCAGCGCGCTATCCGAGGCGGAGCGACGCCAGTTGGCGCTCGCGCTGCTGAATCGCGCGGTAGCCGCCGTTGCCGACGCTGGAGTCGAGCGCATCGCCGTCGTGACACGCGATCCGCTGCTGGCCGCTTCCGGCCTCGATCCACGCGCCGAAGTGCTGCTCCAGGACAACGAGGGGCTGAATGCCGCCGTGCGCCAGGGGCAACGCTGGGCGCTATCTGGTGGCGCGGGTGGGCTGTTGATTCTGCTGCCCGATCTGCCAACGCTCGATGTCGCCGATATCCGCGCGATCATCGACGCAGCCGCGCCGGACGCCGCGGTCCTGGCGCCCGACCGCCACGGAACCGGGACGAACGCGCTGCTGCTCGCGCCGCCAGACGGGATTGCGCCGGCCTTCGGCGTCGGCAGCGCCGCTCGCCATCGTCGCAGCCTGGCGCTAGCCGATATCCCGATCACCGACGTGGAGCGGCGCGGCACGCACCTCGACCTTGACACACCGGACGATATCCGGGCGCTCGAGAATGCGCGCCGAGCCGCCGATCATGCTCCGGGAGCCTCGCGATCCGCCCCGAAGGTGAACCACCATTCATCCGGTGTGTAAGGCAACGGCGTCCGCACCCACTGGCGAACCAGGAGCGAGATCGTCGTTACCAGTGTTGCCAGGCCAAGCCCGCCCGAGACGATCCCGACCAGCTTCGCCGTGCCGACCGATGCCTCCAGATCAGATGTCCGCATCATGCACCTCCTGTCGCGGCCAGAACCCCTGCTGCTGGATTCAGCAGCTTGTGGGCCATCGCGCGGGCCGCCACGCGCAGCGCCTCGGCGTCGGCGGGAAAGCCGAACGTCAGGCATGCATACACCGATTCCTCGATCGCGCCGGATAGCAAGTAGGCCAGTAGCTCCGGGTCTCCGCCAGGGACGGCGGCCTCGCCTCGGGCAGCCGCTTGCTGGATCGCGCGGGTCAATGGCGCGTTGTAGCGGCGACGACTTTCGGCCACTTCGCGAATCGCGTCAGCCGGGATCTGGCGGCGAAACAGATCGATCTCCGTCCGGTGAGTCATGTGGAGTTCGAATGTCAGATCCACCAGCGCGTCGATCAGCCCAGCGAACGGGCCCGCCCAGCCATCGACCAGACGCTCGATCTCGCCGGCCATCGCCTCGCGGAACCGCGCCCGCAACGCTGCGACGAGCGATTCCTTGCTGCCGACATACAGGTAGACCGTGCCGCTGGCGACACCGGCTCGCGCGGCGATCTGAGCGACCGTCGTCAACTCGATTCCCTGGTCGAGGAAGAGCTCCATCGCGGCGTCGAGCAGCTCCTCGCGTCGCTGCGCCTCTGGGATCGACCGGGGTCTTCCGCGCCGTCTTGTCGTCGATGTTGTCACGCATTGCCTCTGCCACTATATACTGACGCCAATTCATTATATACCATCTCGCGAGTATTCAAAAGTGGTTGCGCAGAACGCAAACAATGACGCATACTTAGTTAGTTGCGCCGCAACCGCGCTGGGTGGCTGGATACCCCGTAAGTCCTCCCGTGCCGAATTTCCACGTATGGAGTCCCCTGTCGGGCGTCCTGGTTCAGGCGCTTGCGCATCTGCGCAAGCCCTTGATCGCGCTGTCTTGCGGGGGTATTGAGCGGGCCCGTGGGGCCTCGGGAAAGGTATCGATCGACGTGAGCCTCAGTCAGAAGCTGGACCAGCTGCAAACCGATGTGCTATCGGGCAAGCTCACACGCCGCGCCACGCTGAAGCGCGGACTCGCTCTCGGCCTGAGTGCGCCGGTGATCGCTGGCCTGTTGGCGGCCTGCGGTGGCAGCGGCAGCACCACGCCGGCCGGCGGTGGAGCAACGGCCCCGGCTGGCGGCGCGACGGCTCCGGCTGGCGGCGCAACTGCCCCGGCTGGCGGCTCGGCGGGGTCCGGTCAGGCGGGTGGTAGCGGAACGCTTCGGCTGCTGTGGTGGCAGGCGCCGACGATCCTCAACCCGCACCTCTCGACCGGCACAAAGGACTCCGACGGTTCGCGCATTTTCTACGAGCCGCTCGCAGACTTTGACACTGATGGCAACATGTTCCCGGTTCTCGCGACCGAAGCACCGACGCTGGACAACGGCGGCGTCTCCAAGGATGGTCTGAGCATCACCTGGAAGCTGCGCGAAGGCGTGAAGTGGCACGATGGCAAGCCGTTTACGGCTGATGATGTTGTGTTCACCTGGGAGTACGCTTCCAACCCGGCGACCTCCGCGGTCACCCAGGGAATCTATTCCCGCGCAGCGTCCGTCGAAAAAGTCGACGACCTGACGGTCAAGGTTTCATTCGCGAAGCCATCGCCGGGTTGGTACGACCTGTTCGTTGGGCCGAATGGTGGCGTCTTGCCGAAGCACGTCTTTGGCGACTATGTTGGCGAGAAGTCCCGTGACGCATCAGCGAACCTGGCCCCGGTCGGCACTGGCCCGTTCAAGCTCAAGGAATTCCGCGCCGGCGACACCGTCTGGGGAGATCGCTTCGTTGATTACTGGGATGCCGGCAAGCCTCACTTCGACAGTGTCGAGATGAAGGGCGGCGGTGATTCACAGGGCGCGGCCCGCGCCGTGCTGCAATCTGGTGAGGCTGACTGGGCCTGGAACCTGCAGGTCGAACCATCGGTGCTGGCACAGATGGAGCAAGGCGGCGCTGGCATTCTGTTCTCTGGTCCTGGCGCCAGCTCCGAGCGAGTCATGATCAACTTCGCCGACCCGAACAAAGAAGTTGATGGCGCGCGCTCCGAGCCGAGCACCCAGCACCCGATTTTCAAGAACAAGGACGCGCGTAACGCGATCGCCCTGTCGGTTCAGCGCGATGTGATTGTCGAGCAGCTGTACGGTAAGGGCGGTACGGTTACCCCGAATAACTTGAATACTCCACCGCAGTTCGTCTCGCCGAACACGACGTGGGAGTACAACATCGACAAGGCGAAGGAGCTGCTGGCGGGAGTACCGGAGGCGGCCGGCTACAAGCTGCTGTTCCAGACTTCGATCAACTCTGTGCGGCAGAAGACGCAGGAGATCATCAAGCAGAGTCTTGAGAAGGTGGCATTCAAGGTCGAGCTGAAGTCGATCGACGGCTCGGTCTTCTTCTCGTCCGACGCCGGCAACCCGGACACCAACCGGAAGTTCTATGCCGATCTGCAGATGTACACCAACGGGCCGGATAGCCCCTACCCGATCGCCTGGGCGCGGCGCTTCCGTAGCGATGAGATCTGCCAGAAGTCCAACAGCTGGGCAGCAACAAACGTCACCCGCTACAACAACCCCGAGTTTGACAAGCTCCACGATCAGGCACAGGTTGAGATGGATCCGGCCAAGCAGGCCGAATTGTTCATCGCGATGAACGACCTGACGGTCAACGACTTCGTCGAGGTGCCGATCGTGCACCGCGGCAACCTGATCGCCGTATCGAAGACTCTCGAGGGCTACTCTCCGGCCGCCTTCATGAGCGATGTCTACGACATGAAGAACTGGAGCAAGAAGGCCTAGACACGCCAACCTCCGGGCAAAGCGCGACAGCGCCACGACGGTTGCCCGTCGTGGCGCTGTCGCGCTTGCCGAGGACGAAGGCGGCGCGCAGTTCAGCCTTGTGGCGCCGAACCGGGAAGCGAGTGACAGCGCATATATGACAAGACTGTCTGGATAGATGGCACGCATCCGGAACCAATATCAGGTCTCGTTTGTTATCCTCTATGTTGGCCTGATTCGCGCGACGACGGCCCAAGCCGCGTCGGTTACGCACGAACGGTAATGGATCTGCGCATGCGTCGCCTCTCGAGCATCCCGCTCATCCTTCTGTTGCTCACATTGCTTACGTCAGCCAGCCTGCCGACGCCGGTGGCTCGCGCCGAACCCGGCGGTGTCGTCGTCGTCCTCGGCCAGTGGTCGGACCAGATTCAGCAGGCGGCAGCCGCGGAAAACGTTCCGTGGCAGGTCGTCGCGTCGGTCGTGATGGTCGAGTCGGCCGGCAACCCCGCGCTGATCTCGCCGTCTGGCGGCATCGGGCTGATGCAGGTCCGGCCGGACCTCTTCCCGAGCGCAGCCGGGGTTGATCTGACCGACCCGGCGACGAATCTGCGGGCTGGCGTGGCGATTCTCGCCACCCTCGACCAGCGCTGGGGGTCGTGGTCACAGGTTGCGGCAGCGTATACGGGGCGGATCGACGAACGGGGCAACACCGTCGAGCGGCTGGATGACCATGGCCTGACCGGCCGCGAGTACGTCGCCCTCATCGAGCGCCAGTCCGCCAGCCTCGGCTATCCGATCGGACCCGTTGCCGTGCCATATAGCCTCGTCCCACGCGAGGTCGATGTTGTCCGCATGGCGATGTCGGCGCTCGGCACGCCCTATGTCTGGGGTGGCGAGTCGTACGACGAGGGTGGGTTCGACTGCTCCGGTCTCGTCCAGTGGGCATGGGCGCAACTGGGCGTATCGGTTGTTCGGACCGCCGCCGAGCAATTCGCCGCGACCCAGCGGCTCGACCCGGCCGATGTCCAGCCGGGCGACCTCATCTTCTTCGCCAACACTACCCCGGTCGGCCGACAGGCGAGCGCGCTGGCCGGCCAGCAGAACGACGGCCAGCCCGTATGGGTAATCACCCATGTCGGCATCTACGTCGGCAACGGGATGATGATCCACGCCCCGGACGTCGGCGAGTTCGTCCGTGTCGACAAGCTCGACACACCCTTCTGGCGCGCCCATCTTGCCGGCTACGGCCGGGTCGCCACCGGCCGCTGAGCTCCGGCCCGGGCTCCACGTATCCTTTCCGGCGGGCGGCACGTGGTCGCCATGTGGACCACGCGACGAACGGAGCCGCTCGGATGAACGCTCGCCCACTCTATGCTGTCCTGCTCTGCCTGCTGTTGCTGGCCGGCTGCGCCGGCTTCGGTGGCACGAGCAGCACATCGCCAACCGCCGCCAGCGTCGCGACGGTCGAAGCAGTTGCGCCGACAGCCACAGCGGCGACCGCGACAGCCACCACGGAGACGGCGGCCAGTCCGACAGCGACACCAACCGAGCCTTCCGCCACGCCGGCTGCGTCGCCGGAGGGGTTGCAGGAGCAGTTCGCCGAGATCGAGCGGCGTGTCGTCGACTTGCGCGGGCTGACGCCAACGATGCCGATCGAGCCGAGGCTGATCTCCCGGCAGGAGCTTCACGACAATCTCGTGCGGCTCCAGACCGACGAGTACAGCGAGGAGAAGGCGCGCGAGGATGCCAACGCCCTCTGGCTGCTACGGCTGACCGACGACCGTGACCTGGATTTGTTCAACCTCTACATCGACTTGCTGACTGAGCGCGTCCTCGGCTATTACGACCCCGAGACGAAGGAACTGTACGTCGTCAACGATAATCCGACGCTCTCGCCGCTGGGCGAGATGACCGTCGCCCACGAGATGGTTCATGCGTTGCAGGATCAGCACTCGGATCTGCTGTCAGTTCGCAGCGACGACATCGACGGGGATCGGTCACTGGCCCATAGCGCGCTGATCGAAGGGGACGCCGAGGTTACCGCAACCCGGTATGTGCTCCAGTATTTCAGCCGTTCCCAGCTGATGGATCTGACCACCGAGAGCAATGACTCTTCATCCGATGTCCTCGACCGCGCTCCGGCCTACATCCGCGACTCCCTCTATTTTCCCTATATCGAGGGGGTCACGTTCGCCACCCAACTGTTCCAGCTGCGCGGTGTCGAGGGACAGACTGCGGCGCTCGCCGATCCACCCATCTCGACCGAGCAGATTCTTCATCCCGAGAAGTATCTGGTCGAGCGTGACGATCCATTGCCCGTCGTGGTCCCTGACCTCGAACGAGCCCTCGGCAGTGGGTGGCGGATGGCGCGCACTGACTCGATCGGCGAGTTCGACCTGCGAATCCTCCTCCGCGAAAACGGGGCACAGAATGCGGACAGTGCCGCAGCTGGCTGGGGTGGCGGCCAATACAGCCTCTATAGCGGGCCGGCCGCCGGAGATTCGCTCATGGTCATTACGGTCGAATGGGATACCGAAGCGGACGCCAGCGAGTTCGTTACCGCCCTCGGCCAGACGTTCCGCACGGCCGACCCGGCCGGCCAGATCATCAGCGACAGCCAGGGACGGCACAGCGCCGTTATTCGGGCGGGAGCATCGGTTACCCTGATCACCGGAACCGATCAGGATTCCGTCGTTCGCGCTCGAGATGCGCTCTCGGCGCAGTCAAGCTGATTACGCAATGAAGGGCAGGCACGATGACCGAGACGGATAGCAGGCCGACGTTGCTGGCGATCTTCGCCCACCCCGACGACGAAGCATTCGGCTGCGGCGGGGCGCTGGCTCGCCACGCCGCCGCCGGCCACCGGGTTGTGCTCGTCTGCGCAACACGCGGCGAGCTGGGAGAGATCAGCGACCCGGCGCTGGCGACGCCAGAGACGCTGGGCGAGGTCCGCGAGCAGGAGCTGCGCTGTGCCGCCGCCGCGCTCGGTATCTCCGAGCTGATCTTCCTGGACTATCGCGATTCCGGCATGGCCGGGACGGAGGGGAATACCGACCCTCGCGCGTTCGCGGCGCAGCCGGCCGACGCGGTCGTCCGCAAGCTGGTCGAGGTCATTCGCCGCGAGCGGCCCGGCGCGATCCTGACATTCGAGCCGGGCGGCGGCTATGGCCATCCAGACCACATCGCGGCGCACCACCACACGATGGCGGCGTTGAGCGCGGCAGGCACGACAACCTATGCGCCCGAGCTTGGCGCGCCCTGGCGGACGCCACTGACCTGGTGGTCGGTCCTCCCCCGGTCGGCGTTTCGCGCGCTGCGCGACGCGATGTCCAGCGCGGGTCTCGACACCACCTGGGCCGACGAGCTGATCGAGACTTCGGCCGGCTGGCCCGACGATGAGGTGGATCTGATGCTCGATATCGCCGCCTGGACCGACGACAAGTGGCGAGCGTCCGAGTGCCACGCAACTCAATTCGGAGAGAACAACCTGATCCGACAGGCTCGAGAGTCGCTCGGCCCCGGACTGATGACCCACGAGGCGTTCGTGCTGGCGGCCGACAGCCGTCGCAGGGACGCGCCGCCGGCCGACCTGCTTCCCAGTTAGTCGCTCGACCCTGGCAATGGCCGGGATTGGCCCAGCCGGTCGCTGCCGGCGCTAATCGGCGCGCTCTGGCCGCCGGCCAGGCTCGTTGGAATCTCCGCCGCCGCTGCCGCAACGGCTTCGCCAGTCACAGCAATGGGGTCTTCGGCGAAGCTGGAGCGCAGCGGGATCTCACGGAGGAAGAGCACGGAGACGACCGCCAGCGCCATCATGACGGCGCCCACGGCGAACAGGTCGCCAATGGATGCCGAGAGGCTGTCGCGGACGGTGAGCATGAACTGGTTGAACAGATCGTTGCCCGATGCCCCCGCTGCGCCGAAGAGTTGGCGCAGGCTGGTCATCGTCTGCTCTGATAGCAGTACCTGCGGATTGCCGAGCTGGGTGAGCTGATCTGCCGGGATGACCTGCCGGATCTCAGGAGACAGACTCGCGTTGAACGATGCGTGGAAGCGATTGGTCATGATCGTGCCAAACAGCGCCGCGCCGATCGTCCCGCCGATCGAACGGAAGAACGTCAGGCTGGCGGTCACCTCGCCGAGCTGGCGGAACGGGAAGGCGTTCTGGACGATGATCGTGAACAGGCTCATCGAGACGCCGATGCCCAGGCCGAGGATGATCATGTTGCGGATGACGACGCTGCTGGAGACATCGGCCGGCATCCGCGCAAGCAGGGCCATGCCAACCGTCGCGACCACGAAGCCGCCCAGCGCCAGGAACTTGTAGCGTCCGGTTCGCGACATGATCTGGCCACCGACGATGCTGCTGACGATGAAGCCGAGCATCATCGGAGTCAGCACCGCGCCGGAGTTCGTCGCGCTCTTGCCCAGCACTCCCTGGATAAAGAGCGGCAGGTAGAGGGTCGCGCCGAACATTCCTGCCGCTGTCAGGAACGTTGCCAATGACGAGACACGGAAGATCTGGTTGCGGAACAAGCGCGGGCTGATGATTGGCTCGGCCGCCTTCGTCTCGATAACGACGAATGCAGCCAGCGCGATGACAGCGAAGACGAGCAGGCCAATGATCTGCGGCGAGCCCCAGGCATACTCCGTTCCAGCCCAGGAGAAGCCAAGCAGCAGCGGGACTGTCCCCGCGACCAACGCGGCTGCGCCGAGGTAGTCGACTGTGTGCGACCGGCGAGTGACCTTGCGCGGCAGGGCCAGTCCGGCGACGATGAGCGCCAGCACGCCAACCGGCATGTTGACGTAGAACACCCAACGCCAGCCCCAGTTATCGGTGAGCCACCCACCGAGGGTCGGGCCGACGATCGTCGTCAACCCGAAGACGGACATCAACAGCCCCTGCCACTTGCCACGCTCGGCCGGCGGGAAGACGTCGCCGATGATCGCCATCGCGATCGGCATCATCGCCCCCGCGCCGAGCCCCTGGATGCCGCGAAACAGGATGAGTTGCGGCATGCTCTGCGCCATGCCCGACAGGGCCGAGCCAAGCAGGAAGATGACCATACCGAGCATATAAAACGGCCGGCGGCCATAGATGTCGGAGAGCTTGCCGTAGATCGGCACGCTGACCGTCGAGGCCAGCATGTAGGCGGTGAAGACCCAGGCATAGTGCTCGAGACCATGGAGATCCGCGATAACGCGCGGCATCGCTGTGCCGACGATGGTCTGGTCGAGTGACGATAGCAGCATGCCGAGCATGACCGCGGCCACGATCGAGATTATCTTCCAGCGTGAGTCGCGGGCCTCGTCGAATGGGGAGTTGGCTTCGTGCGTGGTTGAGGAGATCGATTCCAACGTCGGGTGCCTCCTGCTAGTCCGCCTGCTGAGCGGTTACGTAGCGCAGCGAGCACGCCGCGCCATGTTCTGTCGGCCGGCGATGTTCCAGTCGCTCGACCGCGCTGGCCATAATCTCGAACGCATCGACGACCACAGCCAGCTCCGGGTCGGTCAGAACCTCGACGAGCTCATCGAGGCGCGCATGACTGATGCCATGCAAGCGCTCGACCTCGCGCTGGCCGGCCGGTGTCAGCCGGCAGACGACGACACGCCGATCGGCGGCATCGCTCACCCGTTCGACGAGCTCCTTGTCGACCATCCGGTCAATGAGGCTGGTTGTTGCCGGCAGGCTTGTGCCAAGCACTTCCGCAATCGCGCTCATTCGCTGCGGGCCGGTGAACAGCAGCGCAAGCGACCGAAGCTGGGGCATCGTCAGGTCGAACTGCGACCACTCGGCGGCGTAGCGCCGCCGCGCCATCCCAGACCGTATTCGTCCCGCCAGCTCGACAAAGCGGCGGGTCAGATCCTCTCGCTTCCCGGTCATGATCACCCCTGCGCTCGAATGGTGTTGTTCCAACACCATAGATAGTTCCACGGTGTGGAACTATATCACTGGCGTGAAGTGATACACGCAGATGACGAGGATCAGATTCTGCGACGTGAGATGATCAGGCGAAACGGACGAAAGCTGCGACAAGGAGCGCGCTGCCGAGCGCGACAAGAAGGGCGACGCGGCCGGCGACGGTTAGCGCCGAGGCGACGCCGTCTGGCTGGTGTTCTTCGAGCAGAGAGCGGGGAACATAGTACGTGCGGCCATGGCGCTGGAGGCCAACGATGGGATCCACCCCGTTCCGTGACACGCGCGACCGGCAATAGAGGAGGGTCAGAAGCGCGACCGCGAGGACGGCTATCGTGACACTGAGCGCGAGACTTGCCATGTTCACGAGCGAGGCTCCTGTTCGATCCCGGGCGTCGGACCGCCCCGCGCGATCCTCTCCCATACTATGACAACGCAAAGCTGATGCCGCGGTCACGGAAACGATACATTCCAGCGCTTTCGAGCAGGTGATCTGACGCTGAGACGTCGATAACTGCCGCTCAGCCGGCCCACGCGGTGTTTATCGGCGTCTGCGCATCGCGAGAGCGCAACCAGGCCGGCGGCAGCACGAGGACCGGAACAGGCAGCTGCTGGCTGACCAGCTCGGCGAGAAGGCCGGCCAGTGTCCGTTCGATATCGACCTGACTTCGCGCCGCCAGCACGATGAGGTCGGCTTCGCCCTCGCGTGCCGCCACTGCTGTCTGGCGAGCACGATCGCCGATCCTGACCTCCCACGTCGCCGACAGGCCGTCGCGCGCGGCGTTTTCGGCGACTCTCCGCAGCGCATGCGCCGGCACCTCGTGGCTACTCTCGAACGCCTCCCCGTGAACGATTGCCGGCCGCGGCGGCGTCGGATCAGCGATGTCGAGGAGATGGAGCGTCGGGGCAATATCTCGCTGTGGGCCGAGCAGCTCGATTACCGCCTCGACCAGGTCGCCAGCCTTCTCCAACGAATCGATCGGGATGAGGACGTGACGAAGCCGGACGGGACAGGCAACGGTGACGCCGGGCAGGATGACCACCGGGCAACGAGCGCCGGTGACGACGCGGCCGGCGACGCTGCCGAGCACTTTGCGTTCGACACCACGCCGGCCATGGCTGGCCATCACGATGACAGGGTGCTCAACCTCGGCGGCGACATCGAGGATGACCACAGCGGGATCACCGTACTCGACGAGCGACCGCGCCCGTTCGCCGATCGACCCGGCGACACCGTCCAGGTAGCCCTGGCGCGGCGCGGCCTGCTCGTCGCGCGAAACCGCGGAGACGACGACGACCGCGGCATCATCGCCACCCGGAATCATCCGCGTGCAGTCGATCGCTCGCGCGGCGATCCCGTCGAGATCAACCTGCGGATCGCTTAGCGGGATTACCAGCGTGGTCACGGCTCGGCCCCCTTCGTTACCATCGGGTGGGCGATCTCACCCGTTGGAAGGGTAGTCTCCAGCGAGTGACGAACGGGTGACAAAGGCGCGCCGGGCGTAACAGATTCGCGACAGGTCGGCCAGCGTGTACCGTTGTGAGCATCAATCAGGCCGGGCGAAGGACGAGGGGCGAAATGCAGGAGATACGGGTCGCGAGCTGGGACGAGCTGGTCGATACCCTCTATGCCGGGTCGTGGGAGCCGGGTATCGGGCGCTTCCGTTCTGACGATGTCTTTCGCGGCGTCTCGAACGCCGCCTTCTCGACGCTGAACACCAGCCTGATGCGCCTCGGCGGACCCTACCAGCAGCTGGAGGGCCATCTGCTGCGCAACTTCCGCAAGTACGCGCACATGGAGATGATCGACCGCATCCCGATCGACTCGACCTGGCACTGGCTGGCCGTCGCCCAACACCATGGGCTGCCGACTCGCCTGCTCGACTGGACCTATTCACCGTTCGTCGCGATGCACTTCGCGACCGCCGCCCTCGACCACTTCGACACCGATGGGCTGATCTGGTGTGTCGATTATGTCGAGACGAAGCGCTTTCTGCCGATCGGTCTCCGGGCGGTGCTGGACGACGAGGGGGCCAACGTCTTCACGGCGGAGATGCTTCAGCGGGCGGCGGCGTCACTGCCGGCCTTCGACGCGCTTGCGGCCGGCGGCCAGTTCGTGACCTTCTTCGAGCCGCCTTCGCTCGACAACCGGATCGTCAACCAGTATGCGCTCTTCTCGCTACTCTCCAGCCCGCGTCTGAGCCTCGATGACTGGCTGCTGGAACACCCGGAGCTGCTGCGACGAGTCATCATCCCGGCCAGCCTGAAGTGGGAGATCCGCGATAAGCTCGACCAGGCCAACATCACCGAACGTGTGCTTTTCCCCGGGCTGGACGGGCTGAGCGCCTGGCTACGCCGCCACTACGGCCCGCGGCGCGACCTGACGCTCCAGCACGCCGAGGCGCTCGACGGTGTTCAGGGGACGTCGCTGCCGGTGCCAACCGAGCAATAGACGGCGCGCGACTACTCGCGGTCGAACGGCAGATGATCGTCGGCGGCAGCAGCCCGAGCCGACGGGTAGCCGATCGTCAGCAGGAACGCGCCGTCCTCGACCGCCCGGACGGAGTGCGGGGCGCCCTCGACAATGGCGATCATCGCGCCGACGTCGAGCGTGACTTCGCCGGTTCCGACGGAGACTGCCATCCGCCCGCGCAGGGTCTGGATCGTGATCGGCCCGGGCGCGGTGTGCTCGTGCAGCTCGACCCCGGCATTCATCGTCACCAGCACGACTCTCAACCGGTCGGCTTTGACCAGAATCTGCGCCCGCCGGCCACTGTGTCCACCGCCAGGCAGGAAACGATCGACTTCCTGATCGAGGTCGAAGACCGCCAGCACCGATTCGTGATCCATCCCATCACCCCTCTCCACGATGTCATCCTGTCACTGGAGCATACCGTACCCCATCTGCCGATCTATCGCTGACCGCGCCTATCCCCCGTCCCGGCGCCCGGGCGCTGGCGGGATGTCCCAGAGCGGGTAAGGCAGGCCGGCGAGTCGGTTGATCGCAATAGCCTGGATCGTCAGCAGGACGACAGCAACCATCAGGATCGCAATCTGGTCCAGATCGCGGAGGATACCGAGCGAGATGATCAGCGTCGTCGCGCCGGCCGGTGGGTGTGGCGCTCTCGCCAGCACCATCAGCGCGCTCGTCAGCCCGAGCGAGAGCGCCGCCGCAGCGACCCGGTTACCAGTGACGCCGGTTGCCAAAGCCGGCCCCTCGTGGAGCAGGCCAAAGGCAAACAGGCTGAAATAGCCGGCCGCGGAGCCGATCAGATGTCCGATGAAGGCATTGCGCGGGCTGGCCGGCGGTGTCAACGGCGCATAGAAGAACAGGAATGCAGTCGGCCCGAGCGAGGGAAAGATGAACGGCTGGCCGCTGACCAGCGCCGCCATCGCCATGATCGCGATCGACAGGCAGCCATTGACGAAGCTGAAGATCGCCAGCATCCAGCGCGCATCGTGGCGCGTAACCATCGACGCGAAGCGGAAGCGAACGAGCAACCCATGGAGGATCGCCGCGAGATGCCCGCCGATCGGCCCATATGCGAGTCGATTATCGTCTTCCGGCGGCTCGGACATTGCCCCGGACGATCGGTTCACCGCGACCCGCGCCGGGGAGGGCGCTGTGGCCAGCCGAGCAATCGAAGCATGATCACCCCGCCGAGGAAGACGAGACCGGAGAAGATCGCCACCAGCACCGTGCCGCGGTCGTCATTCAGCTGGTACAAGTCGAAGGCCAGCGTCAGTAGCCAGAGCTGCAACGACATCAGGAGGATGCCGACGGCCAGGCCGAGCATGACAAGGCCCGTCTGGCCAACGGACGGGCGGCGCCCCTCGGAGCTGGTTGGGATTGCGAGGGGGCGGTCATCGCGATCGGTCTGATCGATCATGGCGCCACCTGCAGCGCGTAGATGACTCCGTTCTCCTGCTGGAGCGCGATCTTCGGTAGCGGTCTGGTCGGCGGGCCGGCGATCGGGTCGCCGGTCTCCGGATCAAATGACCCATTGTGACAGGGGCAGTGCAAGATCCCCCGATCGGCATTCCAGTAGACGGCGCAAGACAGATGGGTGCACTTGCCGTTGTAGGCGACAAAACGGTCGTTTGTGAGACGCAGGAGGATGCCGTGGTGGTCGTTACTTGGGTCCGGGTTGGTCGTGCCTGGATAGCTGAAGTAGTGCGCCTCGCCAACAGCGACGTCATTCGCCTTGATGATCTTCTGGAAATCGACCGTGCGTCGGTCGCGGAAGAGGCCAAGACCGGCGAGGCCGGCCGTCGCAGCGAAGAGCGCGCCGGAAGTCATCACGGCCCAACGCAGGAGCTGGCGGCGCGAGACGGCGTCGTCGGCGTCCCAGCCAAAGGGAAACGCGACGTTCCAGCGTTCGTCGCGATTGCGAGGACTGAGAAGCTCGTCGTCCGCTTGCTTCATAGCACCCATGCCTCCTCGTCGGCGCCGCCGGTCTGCACAATCCGCCCGTCGGCCTCCATCAGCAGTAGAGTGACGTCCAACCGTGGCTCATCGGCCGGCACAACGTGGTAGTTCTTGGTCCGCACCGACTGCGGCCCAAAGCTGGTCACCTCGACTGCGCGCCCCTCGCGCTGGTTGATGAACTCCTGATAGTCCCCGTACCAGATTGCCTGCGTCGGGCAGGCCTGCGCGCACCAGGGCTGTAGCCCCTGGCTGGTTCGGTCGTAGCACAGGTTGCACTTCTTCATCAGCCGAGCCTCGATGTCGAACTTCGGCACCCCGAAGGGGCAGGCATAGACGCAGTTGCGGCAGCCGATGCAACGCGACGGCTCGGCTTGCTGGACGACGCCATCCGGCGTAATCAGGATCGCCATCACCGGGCAGACCTGAGCGCACGGGGCGACCGGGTCCTCACAATGCATGCAGAGCGTCGGCTGGGTCGCGACGCTCGTGCCACGGTCGATGAAATCGACCATGATCATGCTCTCACCCTTGTGTGTGTCACATTCCCGACAGGCAGCCTCGCAGGCACGGCAGCCGATACAGCGGCTAGGGTCGAGGAAGATTGACTTGACGGCCACGGACGCTCCTTTCGGTGGCGGAGGGATGGGGGCGGCAGTCGACATTGCGCGTCCGGCCCGCGAAGAATCTCTCCTGCGTCCGTGCGCGGCAGCGCGGGGGAGATCCTTCACTGCGGTTCAGGATGACAGGCACAGAGGGATACTGCCGATCCGGCGGGTCGGCGTTGACGCACCACGCAGGATGACAGAGGAAGGAGACGCCGCCCACCGGACAGATTGCCGTTGACGCGCCACTCAATGCTCCGACCAGCGTGATGTGTCCTGTACTGTGGTGCGACAGCCACCACCGCTCGTTGTCATTCCGGGCCGCAGCGAGGAATCTCCCCTGGCTGGATACAGTCGAACGCAGGGAGATCCTTCGGCTGCGCGGGCGCCCTCTGGGCAGAGGATGACAAGGTGCGGGGAGGCTGCCAACCTGACACTTTATCCTAGTCGGAGCACTCAATGGGTTGTCAACGTCAGACTGTCCGATCGGCAGCCTGCCGTTTGTCCCGTCATCTTGAGCCGCAGCGAAAGATCTCCCACCCGTTCGATGCCAATCCAACGCAGAAGAGATTTCTCGCGTTCGCACTCGAAATGACAGGCCACCGGGGTGGCTGCCGCGCCAACATATATGCCACTTTGACGTTGACGCGCCACTCAATGGGTCTTCGCCTCCTCCGCGACGGGGGTCTTCACCTCGCCGTTAGCGTAGGGGAACATCTTCGGGGCGTTCGCCGGAGTGAAGTTCTCGATCGCGCCATTCTGGGAGATCGTCGAGACAGCCTGGACCTTCTCGACGGTCGCGGCGCAGGCTTTGTATTCCGGAATCTTCACCCCGGGATCGACGGCCGGATTGGTCAGCTGGTTGGCGGCGAGCCGATGGCCCCAGTGATAGGGGATGAAGATCGTGTCCGGTCGGATGGTCGGGACGACCAGTGCCTTGACCTCCATCTGGGCGCGCTTGGTGCGCACACGCACAATCTCGCCATCCTGAATGCCGAGCCGTTCGGCTGCATTCGGGTGAATCTCGACCCACGGCTCGGGCGCCTGGCTGGCGAGAAAGCCGATTCGACGGGTCTGATTGCCGGAGAGATAGTGATAGACCACGCGGCCAGTCGTTAGCCGGAACGGATAAGCATCGCCCGGCTCCTCGGCCGGCGGCTGATAGGGAATAGCGAACATGCGCGCCCGCCCATCGGGGTGCCCGAAGCGCTCGGTGAAGAGACGCGGGGTGCCGGGATGGTCCAGCTCCGGACATGGCCAGAAGACTCCCTGCTGATCCTCGATCTTCTCCCAGGTGATCCCGTAATAGTCGGAAATACCGCCGCGAGACGCCTCGCGCAGCTCGTTCCAGATCGCCAGGGCGCTGCGGGCCGGGAAGAGATTGCCGCGGCCAAGCCGGTCGGCCAGCTCGTTCATGATCTCCCAGTCGCGACGGGCCTCACCGGGCGGCTCCTGGGCAGCGTTGATCTTGATCACGCGGCCTTCGAGGTTCGTCGTTGTGCCCTCGTCCTCGCACCAGACGGTGCCGGGCAAGACGACATCGGCCAGCTCGGCCGTCTCCGACATGAAGAAGTCCACAACGATCAGCGGGTCGAGGTTCTCCAGCGCTCGCTGGACGACGTTGAGGTCGGGCAAGGACACCATCAGATTCGAGCAGATGACGATGCAGCTGCGGATATCACCAGAAGCCATCAGGTGGATCATCTCGGTCGCGGCTGCTCCGGGGCCGGGCAGCTCCGGCTCGGGAATCCCCCAGAAGCGGGCCATGTGCATGCGGTCCTCGGGGACGTCCATATGGCGATAGCCGGGCAGCTGGTTGGCCTTCTGGCCGACTTCGCGACCGCCCTGGCCGTTGCCCTGGCCGGTGATTGTCATTGCGCCGCCGCCCGGCTTGCCCATCTGCCCGCGCGCCAACGCGAGGTTGATACAGGCGAGGCAGTTGTCGACGCCGTGGGTGGAATGCTCGATACCGCGAGCGTGCATGACGAGCGATGGGTCCGCGCGGCCATAGAGGCGAGCGGCGGCGACGATGCGCTTGGCCGGCACGCCACAGAGCGACTCGGCATATTCGGGCGTGAACGGCTCGACCATCTCGACGACATCGTCCCAACCGTTCGTCCGCGACCGGACGTATTCCTCATCGACCAGCCCGTCGTGGATGATGACGCGCAGCATGGCGTTGAGGAGCGCGATATCGGTGCCGGGCTTGACTGGCAGCCAGAGGTCGGCGGTGCGGGCGAGCGGGGTCTCGCGGGGGTCAACCACGATCAGGCTGGCGCCGCGATCGCGCGCGCGCCAGAGCCATTGCATCATCACCGGGAAGCATTCGGCGACGTTCGAACCGACGACGAGTATCGACTTTGTCAGCGGGATGTCCGTCATCGGCAGCGGAGCGCGATCGATGCCAAATGCCTTCGAATATGCGCCCGCGGCCGACGACATACAGAGCCGGCCGTTGTAATCGATGTGGCGGGTCTGCAGCCCGAGCCGAGCGAACTTGCCGGCCAGATAGCACTTCTCATTCGTCATCGACGAGCCGGAATAGACGGCAACAGCGTCGCGGCCATGCTCGGATTGCCAGCTGCTGCCAACGGGAGACCACGTAGCCAAGCGCCTCGTCCCAGCTTGCGCGCTCCAGCTTGCCGCCCTTGCCACCACGGCGGATCATCGGGTATAGCAGCCGGTCGGGATGGTTGGCTTGCTGATAGGCAACGACGCCCTTGGGGCAGAGCGAGCCCCGATTGTGGGCGTAGTTACGCGGCTCGACGCCGACGACCTTGCCACCTTCGACCCGCAGGTTCATCCCGCACTGGACGCCACAAAAGGAGCAATGCGTCGGGACAAGCGTGTCGGGCATGTTAGTGGCGTGCTGCCACTGCTCGTCGGTGCGCCCGACCTCCTGAAAGTCATAGTTGAAATCGCGGTCGGGAACGAAGGTGTCCTTGTTGACCGACATGGCAGCCTCCTCGCCGGGGGTTCGTCTCGTGCGTCCGTGTGTCTAGAGAAACCGTCGTCCCATCATCTCGTAGTACGCCTGCCCACGCAGGATGCGCTTGCAGGTCGGACAGTAGTCCTGCAGTTGGCCCTTGTCCTCACCCAGGTCGTAGTCCTGCCCCAGGTCGGACAGCACGCCCTTCAGGTCGTTGATGAACTGCTGAGACGGCAGCGCTTCACCGCAGCGCCGGCAGGCGCCACTGCCGATCGCCCGGTTGGCGTGAGCGGGATCGGGGAGGTGGTAGTGCTCGACGTCCTGATTGACTTGCTGATAGAGGGTGACGCCGATGCTGGCGGGGCGCTGGATGATGTGGAAAAACTTGCCGAACGGCATCGACAGTAACCAGAGAACGACGACGATCTCGTGGGTGAGCGCGATAAACCAGTAGAACTTACCCTCCCACCAGGTCGACGACGCCGTCAACGCCAGGCCAGTCACCGCGATGGCAAAGAGCAGGATCAGCGGCACGAGGTCGAAGCCAAAGCGCTGCGTCGACATCAGTCCCATGTCGGTAATTCGCCGCCAGAACGCGATCGCCAACCCGATGAGGAGCAGCGCGGCGGTGAAATCGAGGACGTGGTAAATCGCGAAGCCGGAGCGCGCGGCGATCGGGAAGGTGAAGATCGGGAAGCCGAAGAACCAGGCCGTATAGTGGTCGATGCCCTTGAGGGTGAAGCGAATCCAGCCAAACGTCAGCGGGACCGTCACCATGACCGACAGGAGCACACCCCAGAAGATGCACATGTGCATCACCCACCGGGTAGTGCTGCGCCGGAGGATGAAGGTCTGGCCGAAGATGTCTGTCCACCATGCCTTCGGGATCATGAGGGCATAGCGGCGGAAGTTCGCCACCGACAGGAAGTTCGCCCACCCAGCGCGAAAGTAGCGCCAGGTCGGCGGCCGGCCGAGCCAGAGCGTGTAGCGCCAGGTCATCGCGGCAACCGCGAAGATCGTCGCGACGCAATAGCCGATCAGCGATGAGTCAAAGTCGCGCAGACCACGCGAGCCGATATAGATCAGGGCCAGTAGCGCGACAGTGGCGATCGCCGTGACGATCCACGCTCGCCTGCGGACATTCTCCATCGCTCGCCTCCCTCGATCTGGGTACCTGTCCACGATGTCAGTGCTTACGGCAAGAATCGGGCCAGCAGTAACAGATGATTGCGTCGCGGGGGAGGGCACCATGGCTGCTGCAGGCGTATCGTGCCACGATAGTAGCACAGGCAAACAGCGCCCCGATTGGCGTCAGCCGCGCTGGTTCACGTCGATATCGCCAAAGATCGTGGTGGCGCGAATGACGAGCCCGGGCTGCGTTGGGTCGGTGATCGACGCCGCATGGTTCTTGATATCACCGAGAATCGAGGTTCCATCAACGCGGACTGTCCAGCCGGCCGGGACGGTGATATCCAGGTCGCCGAAGATCATTGTGACGTTGAGCACTGCGCCATTCGGCGAGAGTTGCGCTCTGCTCAGGTCGAGATCGACATCGCCGAAGATCAACGTAGCCGAGCCACCGCGAAAGGCAGTGGCAGCGCTGACGACGTCGTTGTCGTTGAAGATCGTCGTCAGGTTGACGACGTCGTCGATGCTGGAATTGCCCGTTGTCCCCGCCGTTGGTGACGAGTGCGAGCTGCCGTCGGGGAGCGGCATATCGCGGCGCAGGATGAACGAGACGCCGATGCCGACCAGGACGAGTGCGCCGAAGATACTCCAGAGGTTGAAGGAGAACAGATCGAGACTCTGGACGAGCAGCACAACGCCGACACCGGTAACAATCCAGCCACCCAGGTTCGCTCTGCCGCCACTGCTCAATATCGACAGACCAACGGCAACGACGAAGAGCGGCCAGAGACTCCAGACGTTGAAGCTTCCAACCATCCCCGCGCGTTCGAGAATCAGAAGCACGCCGAGCAGCACCAATACGATCCCGATGAGAAGCCGGCCGTGATTCAGTCTCACTCTCGGTTCTCCTTATTGCTTACCCGGGCTACGACTACCCAGCAATATCGCCACCCCGACACCGATGACCAGCAGCGGGAGGATATAGTAACCGTCCACCTTGATGAGATCGTACTCGTTCAACAGGAAGAGCACGCCGATCACGACGAACAGCAGTCCGAGAACGACAGCGGTTATGTTCAGTGACTTATCGCCCATCGCGCACCTCGATATCGCCGACCCCGATCGAGAAGCTGCAGCCGCACGACATGGCCACTCGAACCCTCACGGCGCTCGACGCCACTGCGGCCCGCGCCGGATTGCTGGAACGAATCGAAGATTGTAATGTCGCCCGCGCCGACCTGCCAGTCAACGATCGTGCCAACGCCGGCCGGCAGGATCACCTCTAGCTGACCCATCCCGACGCTGGCGACGACGAGCGTCTCACCCGGCGGGAAGCTGATCGCCGACAGGTCCAGCGTCATATCTCCGACGCCCAGCTCGTAGGGTGAGCTGATGTCAGCCAGCGTCGCCGGCCGATAATCGCGTTCGCCGATCGAGCCACTTAGCGGCACGTTGGTGACCGAGACGGCCGCGAGCGCCAGCGTCAGAACAATGCCCAGCGAAACCAGTCCACCGTGCAACCCTCGCCGGGCGTCGAGCAGCACCGCGAGCCCGGTGGCAATCAGCGCGCCGGGCAGGGCGGCTCGCCAGGGGTTTGCAGTTATTCCGGCCACCTGAAGCAGCCAGAGGACGCCTCCAACGACGAGCAGCCCACCGAGGAGAACCATTCCGGCCGAGACCTCGCGCCGAGGCGGCGGCGCGCTACCACTCATCCTCGCACCGCCTTCAGCAGAATGCCAATGCCGATGATGACGAGGATGATTGCCCAGATAACCCCCTCGTCCAGCCAGGGGATGATCTCGCGCAGGAGCAAGACCGCGCCAACGACGACCATTGCGACACCGGCCAGCACCCGTAGCGTCTGGCCCGATGCGGCCGACGCCGCAGGCAACACCACGCCCTCGGGAGCAACGGGGATGACGATCCAGGCAACGATGTAGAGCAGGAAGCCAACCCCGCTGAACAGCAGCGCGACCCAGATGAGCCGCGACAGCACGGGATCGATCCCGAGATAACTGGCCATTCCGCCGGCGACTCCGCCGAGCATCTTGTCATCGCGGCTGCGGTAGAGACGGCGCACATCTGGCTGTGGGGGATCGACGGGGAGCGAACCAGAGTCCTGCGCGCCGGGTGATTCATCGTGCACGACGCCCTCCTCTTGCTTCTCGATCATGGATCATACTCTTGTATAGATAAGGATGACGTGAATAATCCGCTCGCGCGCGCGACAATCTCGTGACAGGGCGGCCGGCCCGACTTGACAGCCCCGCAGTCGCGGCACTAGGGTGCCCTGACCAGTTCATGATGATTGTTCCGGCGCTACGCATGTGAGGAGCAGACACGATGGAAAGACCCGACCGGATGATCCTGCCGCCAAACATCTTCGCCCACAACCGGGGCGTCGTGACCGCGCAATATGCCGTCATGCCGCCAGATGGGATCCTTGCCAGCCGCTTGCCCGGCTTCGTTGACACGACCGTCCGCATTCAGACCGCCCCACCGATGGGCGCGCGGTTTGCCCAGATATTGCTCGAGCTTGCGCCAGACGGCGGAACGACTGCCACCCGCGATGATGGGCTTCAGCATCTGTTCTATCTGCTGAGCGGCGCGGTCGAGATCGAGATCGACGGCGAGGCGCACCGACTGTCGCCACATGGCTACGCCTACGTCCCGGCCGGCACAAGCTACGCTCTCCAGGCGAGCGAGGAAAGCCGGCTGATCTGGATCAAGAAGCCCTACGAGGCGATCGACCTGCCCGTGCCAGCGCCGATTGTCGGTCATCGCGACAAGATAGAGCGACAACGCCCACACACAGAGGGGCGATACTGGCAATACCTCCTGCCGGCCGACGACCTGGCGTTCGATATGAACGTCAACATTCTCGGCTTCCTGCCAGGCAACTACTTCCCGTATGTCGAGACACACATCATGGAGCACGGGCTCTACATGCTGGAGGGCCAGGGACTCTACCTGCTGGGCGGGGACTGGCACGAGGTTCAGCCCGACGACTTCATCTGGATGGGGCCCTACTGCCCGCAGCACTTCTACTGCACCGGCTGGAGCGAGGCCGCCTACCTGCTCTATAAGGATGTCAACCGCGACGTGCGATTCGAGTAGCGAAGCGACATTCGACCACCGGACGATCCGTGATTGCGCCGCCGCGCGGCGAACCGGGCACGCTCCACGAGTGGTTCGCCAAACCCGGGTGAGGGCAGCAGGGTCACCTCACAGCCTGTCTGCCGCGGCGTCGAGATTACGCAACTCCAGGCTGCGGTCACGGTAGTGACGCGCTCTGGCCAGCGACGCGCCCGAGATATCGTCGATCCTGTTCGATGGCTCCTTCCGGAGCGTAGACGATGCTTTGGTCGCGCCGGTCACGCGTCGTAGCGCTTACTCACGCGAGCTTCTGGGGGACGGAGCCAGCAGTCCGGCCATCGCGCCGACCGCGGCCGACCCGAGCGCCGTCAGAACCTGGAGGGCGCCGTCGCTCGACGCAGCGGCGCCGATGAGCAGCACCAGGATGGTTCCAATCACAGCCGCGACCGCGACAATCCCGAGCGCAACAACGACGATGCGGTAGATGAACCGGTCCCCCTTGAGTGCGTCAACCTCAGCGGCCGCGTCTTCCAGCTTCTTGGCCACTTCGGCCCCCTGGATGCGCCCTTCCTCCACATCGCGAGCGATACTTCTCAGCCCTCTTGCCGACACATCGACCCCCTTTCACCCGTGGCAGTACACAATAGCGACGAGGCGAGACGAATTGGCGTGCTGGCAATACGTCTGCCGAAGACGTCGGGCAACTACCGATGACCCATGCACAGAACGTAGGGTGAAATACCCCCTCCGTCAATGGCCCCAACGGAGCTGCCATGCCCGGCCACCCGGTCGAGCGCATGACGCGTGCGACCCCTCTGACGAATTGACCATAGTATCGCACTGCGATAGGTTTTGCTTACGCAATTAGAGGTATTGTATGCATCTCCTGCTGCAATCGTCTATTTCCTTTTGGCGAATCCGTGCTATTGTAGATGTCTGACGTGTCAGGCGCTCCGGATCGCCTGAATCTGCGCGCAGGCGATGGATCCTGCCAGGCGACAGACCCTGGTTCGATAATCCCCGCGCCGTACCCAGCAGTGCGGTCTATCAAGTCGCCGCCGTTACTCTTCGTCGTGGATGTCGATCGTGAGAGGAGGCAGCCGAATCCCCAGCAAGCAGAATGTCAGGGAGGTATCAGGATGACCCGGCGACCGGACGAACCAAACGAAGAAAGGCCGAGCGACAAGCCAATCGACAAGCCGTTAGAACGCTTGCGACAATTTGAGGACGCACGCCGACCACAAACTCCGCCGCCAGCCTGTGATGACGAGATCGAACAGGACGACAGCGGACTCCCTTGCAACTCGAAGGAGTGCGCCGATGAGAATCCCTCGCCTCGACACTGCCGGACCACCTCGCGCGGAACAGACGACCGAGACCGAGGAGTCCAACGGAAAAGTCCTTGACCGCCTCCTGCTCTTCAGCGACCAGCGCGGATTTGCAGTCAACGCGCCGATCATTGAAGCTCCACCGCGCACGCGCGCAGCCCCTCCAACGGAACCTGATGGCGAGACTAGCCCCCCGGTCACGAAATCTCGCGCGGAGATGACCGAGGAGGACGCGGGATCATTCGATGCCGCGGCAGTCGCTCAGATGTACATCGAGGCAGCCCAGATACTCGAGACGACCGAGACCCAGCCTCGTGGGGCGCCGGACGCCGCTCTACCGCCTGCGGCCACGCTGATCCGTCCTCCGGTGTGGCGTCTGATCGGTCCGCTACGCATCCCGAACGGCCAGACCTACGGCGCCAGTCGCATCGATGTCGCCGGGCGGGTATCGGCCGTCGCCGTCGATCCGTCGAACGGCAACCACATCCTTTGTGGCTCGGCCGGCGGCGGCATCTGGGAAACGCGGGACGGCGGGCAAACCTGGACGCCGCGAGCCGACCGCATGCCAACACTCACGACCGGCGCGATCGGTTTCGACCCCCATTCGCCGAACGTCGTCTACGCTGGCACAGGAGAAGGGGATTTCTACGCCGGCCTCGGCGCAGGAGTGCTGCGCTCGACGGATGGCGGCGCCACCTGGGCTGTCCAGGCTGCCGCGCCGTTCGTTGGCTCGGGTTTCCACGATCTGATCGTCGATCCCGCCGACAGCAACCACCTCCTCGCAGCCACGACCAGCGGCCTCTTCACATCGTCAGACGGCGGCGCCAGCTGGACCCAGCGTCGCACTGCCCGTGTCTGGTCGATCTCAATGCACCCGGCCGGCGGTGCGTCTGCCGAGGTGCTCGCGGCCTGCTCGGACGGGCTGTATCGCTCCGCCGATAGCGGACAGTCCTGGGCGATCGTCAATCTGCCGAACGTGCCGGCCAGTTGGAACCGACTCGCAGTCGACCATGCGCGGTCGAATCCAGCCGTGGCGTACGCGTTTGGCGCGGCAGGAAACGCGGCTTACCTGTATCGTCGCGGTCCTCGCGGCGTCTGGCAGCGTATCTCGACACCCGGCGACCTCAGCACCGGTCAGGCATGGTACGACTGGTATGTCGCCGCCGCGCCAGATGTGGATACACAGGTGTATCTCGGAGCGATCGAGGTCCATCGTGGAGACTTGTCCGGCAGCAATTGGGCCTGGACGACAATCTCGGCGAAGCAGTCCGGTGACAGCATCCATCCCGACCAGCACGCGATCACGTTCCATCCAACCGATCCGAACACGATCTTCGCTGGTAATGACGGCGGGCTGTACCGCTCGCCAAACCGCGGGGTGAACTGGCAGTCACTCAACGCGGGCCTGGCCATCGCCGAGATCGAGTACATGGCCCAGGACCCCGGTTCTGCGCGTTGGCTCATGGGCGGCACGCAGGACAACGGCACCATCAGCTACCCCGGCGGCGCCACCTGGGACCACATCGCCGACGGTGACGGCGGGGATTGTGCTGTCAACTCGATCGACCCGAACATGATCTTCCACTCGTACTTCTACATGGGCCTCGACCGATCTACCGACCGTGGCCAGACCTGGAAGTGGATCCCGACGGCCTCACGCGATCCCAACGTCTATCGGCAGCTCTTCTACCCGCCCGTCGACGGGCGCGGCGATACCATCGCACAGGCCGGCGAGTCCGTCTTTGTCTCGCGCGATAACGGGGATCACTGGGCGCAATTCGCGCTCCCGAATCGGATCGTCGCCAGCGCGATGTACGTGCCGACGCCGGATCTCGTCTACATCGGAACCTACAATGGACGCATCTTCCGAATCAGCTGGAACGGCTCGGCATGGAATGGCCCGACCGAGCTGACAAGTCCACGCGCCAACGCCTGGGTCAGCGACCTGTATGTCGATGCCACCAACACCAACCGGATCTGGGCGACACACACAACGATCGGCGGCGGGCGCGTCTTCCAGTCGACGGATGGCGGTAGCTCCTGGACCGATCGCTCAGCCGGGCTGCCGAGCCTGCCGATGAACGCCGTCGAGGTCGACCCCGGCAACCCGAATCGTGTCTGGGTCGCGGCCGATGTCGGCGTCTACCAGTCATTCAACGGCGGCGCGAGCTGGTCGTCATTCTCCAATGGGCTGCCGAACATGCTGGTCGTCGACCTGATTTACCACCGGCACGCACGGCTGCTCCGGGCGGGAACACGCAACCGCAGCGTCTGGGAGATCGCGGTAGATGGCGAGCTCCAGCAGCCGGTCTGCGGTGTCCAGTGGACCGGCACGCTCAACGCGCAACAGACCCAGCGCTGGTTCACCTTCAACTGGCCGGCCACCTGGCACATCGTCTGGACGGTCATGTCGACGACCGCGCAAAGCGGCGCGCCGCAGGTGAGATGGAACGTGCAGGTGGAGCGCGCAAACGCCGAGTTCATCACCTACTGGATCAGCGTCACCAATCTCACAGCCAGTCCGGTGACATTCGAGGGTCGCTACTGCATCCTCAGCTACTACTAGCGACGCGCGAGCAGGAGGGTTGACATGCATACAGGAATGCAATTCACAGGATCACTCGCAGCCAACCAGACCCAACGCTGGTTCACTTTCAACTGGCCGGCCACCTGGCACGTCGTCTGGTACATGGCGCCTACGTCACCACGGACTGGCGCGCCACAGATCGACTGGGATGTCGCGGTCGAACGGGCCTCCGCCGCCAACTGTACGTACTGGATCACGGTCAAGAACCTCACGAACCAGAATGTCACCTTCGAAGGCCGCTACGCGGTCATGAACGCGTGATCGGAGGACAAGCCATGCGGATCGTCATCGAGATCGACGAGCCTCGGACACCAGCCCCGGCCGAGATCAGCGTGACGCGGACTGGCCCGGCAGCTTCTGCCACAACTGAAGCGCCGGTGGAGCTCGGCGCGATCAGCGCCGGGCCGGCGGCCCCGCTTGCCGGGGGCGGCGGAGAGACGGCGCCAGAGATGTCAACAGACGAGGTGGCCGGCGCGCTCTCGGCCGGCGCCGCGCCCGTCCCAACCGACGCCGGCTGACACTACGCAGTGATGTGCGGGGGCACTGGCGGAAACCGGAGCCAGTGTCCCCTGTGGGATTCCCTACGCTTCTGATGTCGGGTAGGCAGAGGGCGACGCTGCCCCGCCACTGCGCGCTCGCTGGCTACGTTGGCTCGGGCGCATCAGCCGTGCTGGCGAGGACGACCGACGCTCGACAGGCAACCGACAACCGGTAGGCGGAGCGGAAGAACGACGACCACAGCATGGCCATGTCGGCGGGGCCGAGCGTGAGTTGCCTCAATCGCACCAGTTCGGGCTGATCCACGAAGCCAGCCTTCGCGAGCGGGAATGCCGGATCGGCGGCTACCCCGGCCGCAACCATCCGTCGAATATCGTCACGCCCGAGGACAGGGCGAGCGTGCAATTCCCGGAGGACGCTGCCGAGCATGCGCTGCGGCTCGAACGCGCGTTCATCGCCATAGAAGGTCAGCAGATAGTCGAGATCGAGCGCAACAAAGGCCAAATCGGGCTGGATGCTGTTGCGCGCAACGGCGCTCGGCTGAACGCTATAGAGGAAGACGCGCGCCTCCGGGTCAACCGGCACGGCATCCTCGCCCGGTGGCCAGTCGGGCCAGACCGTCGCGCCAGCAACAGCCGTCTGGACTGGCCCGCGCAACAGATCGACGAGTGTGGCCGTTACCGTCGCAATTGCGAGATGGTCGATCATCATCGTCTCCTGCTCGTCGACCATCGTCCGGTGTCGACGCTCACCACGATGATATCCGGCCTGCCCTGCTGGCAATACGTGGATAGCCAGGCCTGCGGCAAGCCGGGCGCGCTGTTCAGCTGACCAGCGCGGTAACCCCGTTGCCGACCAGGTGCGCGCCGAACACCAGCAGAAGGATCGCCATCACAACGGCGTTGTTCCTGACGAGCCAGTCGTGCCACGTCGCCAGCACGGCGCTGGACCGATCCGGCGAGGCCAGACGCCAGGTGACCGGCACGATCACCGTTATGCTGCCGAGGATGATGAAGATGGCGAGCGCGACAAGCTCGACGGCGGTCGACGCGCCGGCCTGGGCGATCGAAACGCTGGCGCCGATGGTGAACACCACGATCTTCGGGTTCACACCAGAGAGCGCAGCGCCCATTCCGGCAGCCCGGATTGGCGAGGCGCTGCTGATCCCGGCCATCCATCCAGGCAGCGCTTTCTCCTCCGTCTTCGATCTGTAACTGCGCCACTGCTTCACCGCGAGGAGCAGGAGCAATGCACCAAGGGCCAGTTGGAGCAGCGCGCCGATTGTCGATGGACCGCTGGCCTTGCGGCCGACCCCGATCGAGTCGGATAGCGCCAGCGCCAGACCGCCGATGACGATCATTCCGACGAGCCAACCAATGAGGAACGTCGGGCCGGCCGTCTTTGCCCGTGGGGAGAGCAATATTAGAATAACGGCGATGATCTGGATCGGGCTGACTGCGACGGCCACTGCCATCGGCAACATGCTGGCAATTGCTACTCCCACGACATGCTCCGCCTTCCCACGCCCGGCCGGCGATTCGCGAAGACACGCACCCGCTTGCAGCGAGACGCCATCGTCGCCACGTGGCCTGGCTCATCGACCGTCCAGAGTGTGATGGTTCAGGGTTACTTCGATCGTGAATGATACATCGCACAGCGCCGGCTGGAAGTCGCAACTACCCGGCGTATTCTGCCTCTGGCTATCTCGCCTGCTGTGCCGCGCAAGATGCCTCTCACTCCGGCGATACTACCGCCCATTCCACCGGCGCGGATTCATTGATTGCAGTCGGAGACAACATGGGGATTCTGAAGAGCTCGAACCTCGCGATCCGTTTCCTGCTGGAGCTGTGCGTGCTGGCGCTGGTCGGGTATTGGGGCTACCGGGCAGGGAACAGCCAGACCACGCGAATCGGCCTGGCTATGCTGACGACCATAGTGGTCGCGGCGATCTGGACGCTGTTCGGCGCGCCGAAGGCGTCGTTCGCGCTGTCCGGGCCGGCCCATCTGCTGGTGGAGATCGCCGTCTTCGGCAGCGGAGTGGCGGCGCTACTGGCAACCGGTCACCCTGGTGCAGCAATCGCATTGACTGCCATCATCATTGTCAATCGCGCGCTCATGCATGTCTGGAGACAATGATCTGTCGCAGAAGCGGGAGACGACACGCTGAATGCGCTCATCTCCCACTCTCAATGGGTTGTCAACGTCAAAGTGGCGAACCGGCTATGACGGAAACTGACCCGTTCCTTCGTCATCCTGAGTGGGCTGTCAACGTCAGACTGTCCGATCGGCAGCCACCTGTTTGTCTTGTCATCCTGAACCGCAGTGAAGGATCTCCCCCCGCGCGATACAGTCCAACGCATGAGAGATCTTTCGCGTGCGCGCTCAAGCTGACAAAGAAACGGGGGTGGCTGTCGCGCCAACGTATATGCCATTTTGACGTTGACAGCCGATTCAATCTCCTCAGCCCTCGCCAAGCCCGAACGCCTCGGCGATCAGCTCGTAGGAGCGGACGCGGGCGGCGTGGGAGTGGACGCTGGTGGTGATCATCACTTCGTCGGCGCCGGTCTCCTCAGCCAGGGCGAGGATCTTCGCCTTCACTGTCGCGGGCGAGCCGATCGTGAAGCGATCGCGGTTCGCCTTGATGCGCTCGCGCTCCTCCGCCGTCGGCTGCCACGCCGCGACATCCTCCGGACTGGGCAGCGGCCCGCGCTCGTTGCGCTGAATGCGCAGGAACGACAGGTCCATCGAAACGGCCAGCTCGTCCGCCTCCTCGTCCGTCTCCGCGCAGAGGACGGAAGTCCCCAGGATCGCGTATGGGGCCTTGAACCGTTCCGAGGGCTGGAAGTTCGCCCGGTAGGTTCGCATTACTTCGGCGGCATCGCGGTTGTTGATGTGATGGGCAAAGGCGAAGCCAACGCCGATCACGGCGGCGTAGTGGCCACTGTATCCGCTGGAGCCGAGCAGGTAGATCGGCGGCAGGGCAATATCGGCCGGCATCGCGATGATCGATCGAAACGGATGATTCTCGGGGAATGCGCCGGTGTCAAAGGCCAGGAGCTCGGCAAGCTGGGCAGGGAAGTCATCGGACACCACCGCCTCGCGCGAGCGGCGCAGCGCCAGCGCCGTCATCTGGTCAGTGCCGGGCGCGCGGCCGATTCCGAGATCCACCCGGCCGGGGAAGAGCCCCTCCAGCACTCGGAACCACTCGGCCACCTTCAGCGGCGAGTGGTTCGGCAGCATAACGCCGCCGGAGCCGATGCGGATGCGCGAGGTCTCGCGGCCGATCTGGCCGATCATGATCTCCGGCGCGGATGAAGCGACACTCGGCAGGTTGTGATGTTCTGCGAGCCAGACGCGGTGGTAGCCCAGCCGCTCGGCATGACGGGCGAGGTCGATTGTGTTCGCCAACGCCTGAGCGCCAGTCACGCCAGATGGCACCGGGGTCAGGTCCAGGACGGATAACGACAGGCTCACGGAATCTACTCCCTCATTCAGCCGGGGCCGCCACCGGCGCGTGCTCCAGCACCAATAGCGCCCCGTCACCACACTGCACCGTCAGCATATCGCCGTCGCGCGCGAGCAGCGTGCCGGCGGAAGCGGCGGGGTCGCCGGGGACAGTGCGCGTCCGCATCAGACGGACAGGCAGGCCATCGCCGACGCCAATCGCGCCGGGATTGCCTCCCCGACCGAGCGCCATCCAGGCGCGACACTGGTTGTGGACCTCACCGGCCGGCCGCGTCCAGTCGATCAGGCGGTACTCCTCGTCGAAGTCGCCGGCATAGAACGCCTGCGTCTCGTCTTGCAACGCACCCGAGTCGCCGGCCGCGACCTTCGCCAACGCTCCTGCCATCAGCCCCGGCAGTTGCGCGAACAGCGTCGGAAGCAGCTCATCGAAGTATCCATCGCCGGTCGGCACGCGAAGCTGGCCCAGGATCGGCCCGGTGTCGAGACCGGATTCGAGCCAGTGGACGGTAAACCCAACCTCCGGATCGCCCAGTCGATACGCCCAGCCGAAGCTGTTCGGGCCGCGCCGCTCCGGCAGCAGGCCGCCGTGCAGGTTGATCGCCCCCAGCCGGGGCAGCGCGATCACGTCGTCGGGGATGACCCACGGGAACGACGCGGAGACGATCAGATCCGGCCGCAGTGGCGCGAGCATCGCCGCCCAATGCGCCGGACGATTCGAGACGAGCACGTCCGTCCCGCGTGGCGCGGCCGCGACGATGTCCAGATGCGTGCCCCGCCCGCGCCCCCTCGGCCCCGGCGAGGTGACGATGCCGACCAGCTTGTGGCCCATTGCCTCCAGCAGCTGCCGGGCCATGATGACCGCCTCGCCGGCGAAGTCGGTAAACAGCACGACGCGCCAGGGCGGAGGGATGGCGGGCGGGGAATGAGGGACGAGGGGTAGATCGTTCACCATCATCGTCTCCTGCATCGAGCCAACCGCCAAGTGGTCATCGTAGCACCAACTCGCTCCCCCACGCTCCTCGCCGCTACCAGCGCGCCGTCTCGTCGACAGTAAGGGTGAAGACGTCCGGCCGGGCATAGTGACCGACGGGATCGAAGTCGAAGCGCGAGGCCGCCAGGTCGTCGTGGTCGAGGTCGGCGTAGAGGATGCCCTCACCGTCGTAGAGCGGGCCGGCCAGGTAATCGCCGAGTGGCGAGATGATCGCGCTGCCGCCGCGGCAGAGCACCTCCGGCTGCTGTTCGAGGTCGCTCAGCGCCTCCGGTCCAAGGTCGGTCGGGTACATGCTCTTCGTCGTGTACTGGTTGCAGGCCAGCACGAAGCAGCGCCCCTCCAGCGCGACGTGACGCATCGTCGCCTGCCAGCGCTCACGAGCGTCAGCGGTTGGCGCGAGGTAGAGCTCAATGCCCTTCTGGTAGAGCGCGGCCCGCGCCAGCGGCATGTAGTTCTCCCAGCAGATCAGCCCGCCGATCCGCCCGATCTCGGTCTCCAGCACCGGCATCGTGCTGCCGTCTCCCTCGCCCCAGATCAGCCGCTCAGAGGCCGTCGGCTTCAGCTTGCGGTGCTTGCCGAGAATCGCGCCGTCCGGTCCGAAGTAGAGCAGCGTGCAGTAGAGCGTCCCGCCGGCCGGCTCGCGCTCGATCACGCCGATCGCCAGCCAGACGCCCGCCTCGCGGGCTGCCTGCCCTAGCCGATCGGTTGCCGGAGATGGGATCACGACGGCGTTGTTGAGATAGCGGGCGTAGATCCTGCGCCCCTCATCGCTGCGGTTGCCGACGATGGAGCCGAAGCTGAGGCCGCGGGGATAAGCCGGCACGAGCGCCTCGGGAAAGACGACCAGCCGCGCGCCGCCGGCCGCCGCCTCGGCGATCAGTCCGACTGCCTTCTCGACCGTCGCCTCGCGGTCGAACATCACCGACGCTGCCTGGACTACGGCGACGCGCACCTTACGGGCTGATGCGGTCATTTCCATGCTCCAATCGCTACCTGCCCCATCATGCGTTGATGGGGCAGGATACAGCGAATCAGCGCCGGCCGTGTCAGCGAGGCCTAGTGGTGATGCGTCTTCGCGTATTCGTCGGCCTCGGCCTTCGTGCGGTGAACCGTGCCGTCCGGGTGTTCCGGCGGGGTGTAAATCGTGTAGACGCGAAGTGGCTCACTGGCCGAGGTATTGGAGATGTTGTGCTCGACCCCGGCCGGGATAACGACGATCGAGCCGTCGCGCAACGGGTGGCGCTCGCCGTCCAGCAACGCCTCGCCCTCGCCTGCCTCGACGCGGAAGAACTGATCGCCGTCGTCGTGCGTCTCTTGCCCGATATCCTCGCCCGGCTGCAGCGTCATCACGACGAGCTGCAGGTGTGGCGCGGTGAACAGCACCTCACGGAAATACGGATTCTCCAGGGTCTTCCGCTCAATATCGATCACATATCCAGCCATCTTTCACCTTCCTGTCTCATCCGACACTGGCATACGACCGCCGGCGACGTCGCGCAGCGTCGGCTCTCAAGAACAGGCTAGGTCAGGAGGCATTACGGGCGCGTTATTAAGTCGGGAGTATTCGTTGCAGGATCGTCACAAGGGCAGTGGCTGCTGGCGCTCCCAGTCTGCCCGATCCAGCGCGTACTCGACATCGTCGCCGGGGAAGGCGGCTGCCGACATCACTGGATCGTAGATGCCGTCCTCGGAAAGCTCCTCGGGACTCATGCGGAATGTCCGGACGTGGGTCATGCCCAGCTTCTCCATCACCCGCCGCGAGCCAATATTGTCCTGGTAGGTCGAAGCAACGACTCGCTGGATGCCCAGTTCCCGAAAGCCTTTGTCGATCAGCGCCTGCGAGCCCTCGGTCGCATACCCCTTGCCCCAGGCAGCGCGGCGCAACCGATAGCCCAGCTCGACCTCGCCGGCCTCGTCGGTCGGCCGGAAGTGAAACCAGCCGAGGAACGCGCCGCTCTCTTTCTCGATCGCGGCCCAGAAGCCGAGGTCGTTGCCGCGCTCGTAGTGACGCAGCCAGGCCGGCATGATGTCGCGCTCGATTGCCTCGCGCGGCGTCGGCTGCCCGCCGCTCAGGTAGCGCATGACCTCGGGGTCGGCGTCGAGCTCAACGAGCAGTTCGACGTCCTCCGGCGTGAATCGGCGCAGGATCAACCGTTCGGTCTCAAGGTAAACGTGCATAGCGAACTACTCCTTCAGGACGAAAGCACGATCACTTGCCAGATTGTAGGAACAACGGATCGCGTCGTCATCGAGAAGTCAATAGCTGGCGCATTCGGTATCGAGCCGGCGGCCAGTCACACTCCAGCCACTGGTTGGCAGATGCGTCGCGCTCCTCTCGCCAGTTCTGGCCGAACGTACCGGCGGTGCGTGATCTCTTGCCGCCATGAGTCCCGATCTGGCAGGAGAACTGATATACCGGTTGTGGCAGGCGCGACAACAGACGCACTCGCCTGCCAACACTGTAATCCGCGTGGATATTGACAATGCATCAATGGGACATATATTGAGGAGCATACATCACAGCACAGGCTGACGATCATGCGATCGTCGGCCTCTCAGGGAACGGGAGCGTCACATGCTTCATCGTCGCTTCGTCTTCGTCGTAGCCGCCGTTCTCGCACTCTTCGCGCCGGGGGTCGCGTCCGCCCAGGGCGGTATCGGCACGTCCGTCGTACTCCGGGCGACACTGAACGCCTCAAACGAGGGGGCTGCCGGCGGCTTCGGGTTCGCCAAGATCCGGATCGACCTCGTGACCAGCCAGCTCTGCTATCGACTGAGTGTCTCGGCAACCGACGCGGCGACCGCCGCTCACATCCACAAAGGCGCAGCCGGCGCGAACGGACCCGTCGTCGTGCCGTTCGCCGCGCC
Source organism: Thermomicrobiales bacterium (assembly GCA_037045155.1). Taxonomy (NCBI): domain Bacteria; kingdom Pseudomonadati; phylum Thermomicrobiota; class Thermomicrobia; order Thermomicrobiales; species Thermomicrobiales bacterium. The sequence goes on along the minus strand of JBAOIG010000005.1, from coordinate 792,461 downwards.
GATCGATGGCCTCTCCAACGGCTGCGTGAATATCACCGCGGACCTTGCCGCGGCGATCTCCACCAGCCCCGGCGACTATTACGTCAATGTCCACACCAGCGAGTCCCCCAACGGCGCGGTTCGGGGGCAGCTCGACTGGCTCGGCGGCCAACCTGACTTCCGCTTCCCGTCCGCGACGGCCGAGACGGCCGCCGATGGGCTGAACTTTCCCCGCGGGCTGGCCTTCGGGTCTGACGGCGCGGTTTATGTGACAGACTCCGGCCCGGCAATCGAGCCCAGTAGTGACTCCTGCGTGACACTCCCCGGTCCGGACGGTCAACCGAGCGAGACCTGCTTCGGCCAGACTGGCTCGATCGTCGAGATCAAGGATGGCGAGCAGACCACCATCGCGACTGGCCTGCCCGCTTCGATCAGCGATCTCGTCGTTACCGATAGCGGCGACATGTATGTCGTTAACGGCATGGGCGGCGACCCGACTCTGGTCCGCACGACCGCTGGCGATCTCGCCGCCGGTTATGGCTGGGTCGTGAAGGTCAATAGCGACGGTCATGGCTGGTCACCGGTCGCCGATATCTCAGGCTACGAGGCCGTGGCGAACCCGGATGGCGGCGACATCGACACCAATCCGTTTGGACTCGCGCTGGACGGCAATGGATTCCTCGTTGCCGACGCTGGCGGCAACTCACTGGTCCACGCGACGATGGACGGAGTCGTCTCAACTGTGGCGGTCTTCCCATCGCAGATGGTCGATGCCCCGCCGTTTCTCGGCATGCCCCCCGGCAGCCAGATGCCGATGCAGTCGGTGCCGACCAGTGTCACACAGGGACCCGACGGCGCATGGTATGTCAGTGAGCTGACTGGCTTTCCGTTCGAGGTAGGCGCCGCCCGTATCTGGCGTCTCAATGACACAAACGGCGATGGTGACGCGCTCGATAACGGCGAAATGACCGTCTACGCCGATGGCTTCACCGCCGCACTCGACCTCGCCTTCGACCCGGACGGCCGGCTCTACGTGCTTGAGATGGCCCGAAACGGGCTGATGGCAATCGAGGAAGATCCGACCAACCTGGCAGCCGCCGCCGGAGCGCTGATCCGTATCAACGACGACGGCTCGCGGACCGAGGTTGCCACCGGCGTGCTCGTCATGCCGATCGGCCTCGCGATCAACACCGACGGCGTCATCTACGCCACCAACCTCAGCCTCGTGCCGAACATGGGCGAGGTGCTGCGGATCGTGTTGCTCCAATAAGGTCATCATTCAACGACCAGCCCACGTAACAATGCCCTCGCCAGCAAGGCGAGGGCATTGTTACGCGCCGCGCTGGCCGATACGGACGAACGGGGAACGTCACGCGCCCTGGCTCATGCGGCACGGTTCCTGCTTTATCGCAGGACGAGGGGATGATATGTGCTGGGCGCTCCGTCAACCGATCTCATGTTCTGAATCGCCGAACGCGACACGAACGACGCGCAACGTCGTGGCGAGCGAGGGGCGACCCCTCGGCCGGCCAGATATCCGGCCGGCCACAGTACCGCATCCTTCATCTTCAACGAAACCTCACCAACACCACCAACGGGCGCCACTCGGCTTCGGCGAGCTGCGCCCCTTTCCGGGCGCGCTGGGTGGAGATGATGCTCGCTGGCGCACACAGTGACAGAGGAAGGGCGCAGCTATCGCTCGACAGATAACGATGGTTGAAACGATGAGGAATATAGAGAGAAAGGGCGGTCAATTGTGGTGGACCTGAGCACGGAGTTCGATGACATTCTGGAGGCGCCTGCGCGTGAGATCTCCGACGAGCAGATCGCGAGGTTCGAAGGGTACGTGGCCGAGATGTTTGCGACCTTCGGAATGGACCTGAACACTGCATCGACCAAGGACACACCGCGTCGTTTCGTGCGGGCGCTCTACGACATCACGTCCGGCTACGACGGCGACCCGAAGTTGATCAAGGTGTTTGACACTGAATGCCGCGGCGGACCGGATTGCCGGCTCAGCCAGGTTGTCGAGGGGCCGATCCGCTTCTACAGCCTCTGCGAACACCATGCGCTGCCGTTCTTCGGGCATGCCTATATCGGCTACATCGCGCACGAGAACATCATCGGGCTCTCGAAGCTGACGCGCCTCGTGCGGGTCGTCGCCAGGCGGTTCACGGTTCAGGAGCGTATCGGCCAGGAAATCGTCGACGCGCTGGAGCATCTCCTGAATCCTCACGGCGCGGCCGTTTACATCGAAGCGCATCACCTCTGCATGGAGATGCGGGGCGTCCGTGAGACGTCTCCGCTCACGCGCACGACCTACTGGCGCGGAGAGTACGATAGCAACCCTTCGCTGCGCGCCGAGTTCTTCACTGCGTGTGGGTTGCAGCGATGACGACGCTCGCGCCGTTCGAGAGCCTCTTCCAGGCGACGATCGGGGAGCCGACGCCACTACCACCCGAGATCGAGTCGATCTATGGCCCGCTCACGCTCCCCCCGCCGGCCGGCCGGCCTCTGGTCGTCAGCAACTTCGTGACGACGCTCGACGGGGTCGTGTCGCTCAGAGTGCCGGGACATGAGGGCGGCAACGCGATCAGCGGAAACAACCGGCACGACCGGCTGCTGGTTGCGACGCTCTGCGCCCTCGCCGACGCGATCGTCATCGGCAGCGGCACGCTGGGATCGTCGGAGGGACACATCTGGACAGGGGCAGCGCAGAACCCCGACTTTGCCGACGCGTTCGTAACGCTGCGCCGATCCCTCGGGAAGACGAGTCCGCCGCTGAACGTCGTCGTCACCGGCCACGGCGACATCGACTCCGGCGAGCGGATGTTCCAGACTGGCGAGGTCCCGGCTATGGTCATTACATCGACACAAGGCGCCGCAAGGCTACGCCGGGCAGGGATGCCAGACGTGGTCGAGATCGCGATTGCCGGCGACGATCCGGACATCGATCCGCGGGTCGCTCTCAACCTGATCGCGGCGAGCCGTCCGATGAACCTCATTCTGCTCGAGGCCGGCCCGCGCCTGACGACCGCATTCCTCGCCGCGCGGCTGGTCGACGAGCTGTTCCTGACGCTCTCGCCACAGTTGGCTGGTCGCGACGACGGATCCAGACGACTGAGTCTGACGATGGGGCATCTGTTCGCGCCAAACGACGCGCTCTGGGGCAACCTCGTCGACATCCGGCGGGCAGGGAGCCATCTCTTCCTGCGCTACTCTCTACCGCGCGAGTAGAGGATACGAGGGATGGCGGAGGCCGCCGCGGATCGTGCTCGCGTTCATCGCGGCGAGCGTGCGGCTTGCCCGTCCTGATGATCTCGGCCAGAATGGGGCTGGAGTGGCGGAACATCGAGTCCACAAAGGAGGGATCGCTTGAGCAGCGAGGCAAAGATTGATTCCAGACTGTACGGGTCGATGGAATATCGGAACGTCGGTTCGCATCGTGGCGGCCGGGTTGTCGCCGTCGGCGGGAACCCGCAGGATCGTAATGTCTACTACTTCGGGTCGACTGGCGGCGGCGTCTGGAAAACAGTCGATGGTGGGTTGAGCTGGCGCAACGTGTCGGACGGCTACTTCCAGTACGCCTCAGTTGGCGCGTTGGCGGTGGCGCACAGCGACCCGAACGTCGTGTATGTCGGGATGGGCGAGACGAGCATCCGCGGCAACGTGTCGCGCGGCGACGGGGTCTACAAATCCACCGACGCCGGCCGCACCTGGCAGCACATGGGGCTGGCCGAGACGCGCAACATCGGCGAAATCCAGATCCACCCGACCAACCCGGACATCGTCTACGTCGCGGCGCTGGGCCACGTCTGGGGGCCGAACGAAGAGCGCGGTGTCTTCCGCTCGACTGACGGTGGCGCGACCTGGAAGAAGATCCTCTACAAGAGCGCGAAGGCCGGCGCGGTCGATATCTCGATGGACCCGACCAACCCGCGCATCATCTACGCAGCAATCTGGGAGGCCGGCCGCGGTCCGCACTTCCTCTCCAGCGGCGGCGACGACTCCGGCATCTGGCGTTCATTCGACGGCGGCGACACCTGGGAGGACATCTCCCGCAGGCCGGGACTGCCGAAGGAGGGAGTCCTCGGCAAGGTCGGTATTGCCGCGTCGGCCGCGCAGGCCGGCCGTGTCTACGCGATCGTCGAGCACGAGCAGGGAGCGCTCTACCGCTCCGACGACCACGGCACGACCTGGACAAAGGGCAGCGACGACCGCAACCTGCGCACGCGCGCCTGGTACTACCACCACATCTACGCCGACCCGCAGGACGCAGACACCGTTTACGTGCTGAATGTAGGCTTCTGGAAGTCGATCGACGCTGGCAAGTCGTTCGGCGAGATCCCCGTCCAGCACGGTGACACGCACGCGCTCTGGATCGATCCGGCCGACAACCAGCGCGTCATCATGGGGGACGACGGCGGCGCAGAGGTGAGCACCACCGGCGGGGCCGGCTGGACGACGATCTTCAACCAGCCGACTGCCGAGTTCTATCACGTCGTTGCCGACAACCGAGTCCCCTATCGCATCTATGGCGCGCAACAGGACAACACGACGATGAGCGTGCCGAGCCGATCGGTTAGCGGGTTCATTACCACGTCCGAGTGGTACATCGTCGGCGGCGGCGAATCCGGCTATATCGCGATCAAGCCGGACGACGACGACATCGTCTTCGCCGGCTCCTACGGCGGCCTGCTGACCCGCTTCGACGCGAAGTCGCGGCTGGCTCGCGCCGTCTCGGTCTGGCCGGAGATGACGCTCGGCTCGCCGACCTCGGAGATGCACTTCAGGTTCAACTGGACCTCGCCGACCGTCTTCTCGCCGCACGACCCGAACGTGCTCTACACCGGCGGCAACCATGTCTTCCGCAGCACCAACGAAGGCCAGAGCTGGGAGACGATCAGCGACGATCTGACGCGTGGCGACCCGGAGACGATGGTCGCCTCGGGCGGGCCGATCACCAAGGACAACACCGGCGCCGAGACCTACGCGACGGTCTTTGCCATCGCCGAATCGCCAGTCGAGCGGGGCGTCATCTGGACTGGCTCGGACGACGGGCTGATCTACCTGAGTCGCGACAACGGCAAGTCCTGGCAGAACGTCACGCCGGGGCCGAACCTGCTGCCGGAGTGGTCGCTGATCTCGATCGTCGAGCCGTCGCCACACGACGGCGCCACCTGCTACGTCGCCGCGACGCGCTACAAGTCGGACGACGAGACCCCGTACCTGTTCAAGACCAGCGACTACGGCGCGACATGGACGCGCATTACCGACGGCATCCCGGCGCGGGATTACACCCGCGTCATCCGCGAGGACCCCGAGGTGCGAGGGCTGCTCTACAGCGGCACCGAGCGCGGCCTCTATGTCTCGTTCGACGACGGCGCGCACTGGCAGCCGTTGCAGCTGAACCTGCCGGTAACGCCAGTCCACGATCTGATCATCAAGGACAACGACCTCGTCGTCGCGACCCACGGGCGCAGCTTCTGGATCCTCGACGACATCACTCCGCTACATCAACTGGCCCGCGGAGATGTCGGGCAGAACGGCGCGATCCTCTACAAGACACAGCCGACCCGGCGCTGGGCGTCGGCGCCAGGCTTCGGCGGCGGCCCGGTGCAGGGCCGCAACTACTCGATGGCCGGCGGGCTCACCTCCAGCTTCGAGCGGATCACGACCGAGGAGGGCAAGCCGAAGGATATCTGGCTCGACGCTGGCGACAATCCGCCAGATGGCGTCGTCGTCCAGTACTACCTGCCAGCGAAGCCGAAGGGTGACATCACCCTGACGATCAAGGACGCCGGGGGCAGTGTCCTGCGTTCGTTCTCCAGCGCCGAGATCAAGGATGAGGACTATAAGGATAAGCCGGGCCTGACCCGTCCGCCGGTCGTGCCGGCCAAGGAGGGTGGCAATCGCTTCGTCTGGAACCTGCGGCTGGAGGACGCCACCGAAGTGCCGGACGACACTGGCTCGATGGGCTTCGCCCGCGGACTGAACGGCCCGATCGTGCCGCCCGGCAACTACACCGTCGAGCTACAGGTCGGCGGCAAGACGCTCATCCAGCCGCTGGAGATCCTGCCCGATCCGAACACCGGCTCGACGCAGGCCGAGTACGAGGCGGGCTACGAGCTGGCGAAGGAGGTTCACGCCAAGCTCGCCGAGCTCCATACGGGGGTCAACAAGCTGCGGCTCGTCCGCAAGCAGATCGACGCCTGGGCCGAGCGACTAGGCAACGACGACGTGACGAAGGCCGGCGAAGACCTCAAGGCGAAGCTACGCGAGGTGGAAGACGGGCTGATTCAGTGGCGGGCAAAGGCCGGCCAGGACACGCTCAACTTCCCGGTCATGCTGAACGCGAAGCTGGCGGCGCTGACCAACTCGATCAACGCCTCCGACGGCAAGCCGACCGCCCAGAGCCGCGACCTCTACGCTGACCTGGCCAGGCGCACCGACGCGCTGCTGGCGCAGCTCGACGAGACGCTGAAGCGGGACATCCCGAGCTTCAACAAGAAGGTCCGGGAGGCCCAGACCGACGCGATCTCGGTCTGACACATACCGCTCGACACACGGCCACGCAGGAGGCGTTTCCCCCTGCGTGGCCGTTTCTCTTCGTCAACCCGGCTCGTGCCGATGAACGCCCGGCGCCCGGTCCAGTCTTCGATCGAACGACACGATGTCCAGGTTGTCTCGCGAGAGCGATCGCGCGGCGAGCAGCGCGTCGGCGAAGCCGAGGTTGTGCTGCAGATAACGCGCAGCGTCTAGACAACCTCCGCCAGGATGACATCAACAATGACCGCTTGATAGCCCATTGACGACGCCAGCACGACAGGCGTACGCTGCATGCATCGGCAGCGTCGTCCCGCGAAAGATCGGTTCCACACATGGCCATGTCAGGAACTGGCGCCGCGCCACTCGAGTTCACGACTCCGCTGACCTCACTCATCGGGCGGGAGCGCGAGGCGCGGGCAGCGCGCAACCTGCTCCTCGATCCGGCTGTCCACCTGCTGACCCTGACCGGTCCCGGCGGCGTCGGTAAGACGCGTCTGGCGCTGGAAGTGCTCAGCGAAGCCGAGGCGGCGACGGGTGCGCGGTCGCTGGTTGTGTCGCTAGCGGCGGTCCGCGACCACAAGCTGGTCGTGCCCGCAGTCGCCCGGGCGCTCGACCTGCGTGACCAGGGAGAGCGGCCATTGCTGGAGCGGGTAATTGCCGTCCTGGGGCTCGGGCCAGCGCTCCTGTTGCTCGACAACATGGAGCAGGTCATTGACGCCGCCCCGGACGTTGTCGAGCTGCTGGCAAGCTGTCCCAAGTTGAGGATTCTCGCCACTAGCCGCATCCCGCTGCGGGTCGCTGGCGAGCAGGAATTCCCGGTGCAGCCGCTCGACGTCGCAGCGCCGAACTCCGCCCTCGACGACCTCCGGGCCAGCTCGGCAGTCATCCTGTTCACTCAGCGCGCCCAGGCCGTCCGACCGGATTTCCGGCTGACCGACGACAACGCCGCCCCGGTCGCCACGATCTGCGAGCGACTTGATGGGCTACCACTAGCGATCGAGCTGGCGGCCGCGCGAAGCCGCTTGCTGGCGCCCCGCGCACTGCTGGCCCGGCTCGACCAGCGTCTCGCGCTACTGACCAGCGGCCCGCGCGACGCCCCCGCTCGGCAACGGACGATGCGGGACGCGATCGCCTGGAGCGACAGCCTGCTCTCACCGCCGCTGCGGCAGCTCTTTCGCCAATTGTCGGTCTTCGTCGGCGGCTGGACGCTGGACGCAGCCGAGGCAGTCGTCGACCCTGACCTCGTGGCAGAGCTCGACGGTGGCGTCTTTGGCGGCGTCGCTGCGTTAGTCGAGAACAGCCTCGTCGACGAGAGTGACCAGCCCGACGGCGAGCCGCGCTTTCGCATTCTCGAGACGATCCGCGAGTACGCGCTGGAGCAGTTCGAATCATCCCCCGAGGTAACCACCATACATCGTCGGCATGCGGCCTGGTGTCTGCAGCTGGCCGAGGATTGCGAAGCACGCGTCCGCAGCGGAGACGCTGGAACCTGGATCGAGTATGTCGAACGGGAGCATGGCAACATACGCGGCGCGTTGAGCTGGCTCCTGGAGTCGACCGATCCGGCCGATCGCACCACCGCCGAGATGCTCACCGGCGCGCTCGCGTACTTCTGGTATATGCACAGCCACATCTCCGAAGCTCGAGCATGGTCGGAACGCGTGATCGCGGGCGGCGGATCTGGAGGCTCGTACGCGAAGGTGTTGTGGTCGGCCTCCTATTTCGCCCTGACTCAGCACGATTTCGCGTGGGCTCAGCGGCATGGCGAAGCGGCGTTGTCGATGTTCGAACGCACCGGCGACCTCGGTGGTATCGCCCTCAGTCGATACACCCTCGGCCTGCTGGCCAGCGAGAGTGGTTCCTACGACGAAGCGTCGCACCTGATCGGCAGCTCGATCCCGTCTCTGGAGCAGGCGAACACGCCCGTGTGGATGGCGAACGCGCTCAACAGCCTCGGATTCGTGGCCTATCAGCAGGGTGATCTCGAACGGGCCGAACAGCTTATCGAGAGTTCACTGCTGGTCCTTCGGGATAACATGATTCTCTGGTCGGAGGGGCACTCCTACAGCAACCTCGCCCGCATCGCCCGTGACCGGGGCGATTACCCTCGCGCTGCCACGCTCTACGCGCGAAGCATGACCATCCGCGCGGGGTTCGGCGAGCGCGAAGGTGTTGCCAGCAACCTGCGTGGCCTGGGAATAATCGCGGCCCTCACCGGACGACCCGAACACGCGGCGCGTCTGCTCGGCGCCGCCGATGGGCTGCGCGAGTCGCTCGGAGTGTCGATCCAGCCGCTCGGCATAGCCCGCCACGAGCGGACGATCGCCGCAATACGCGCGCAGCTTACACCTGAGCCGTTCGAGGCTGCCTGGGCAGCGGGCAAGTCGTTGAGGTTTGGGGACAGCGTAGCCGAAGGATCGAGCTTCGCCGCTGAGCTAATGCGCCCCGCCGACGAACCGGAGAATAGTGTCAGCGGGGATCGAGCAGACCACTACGGCCTGTCACCCCGCGAGCTGGACATCCTGCGACTCGTGACGGCCAACCGCTCGACGGCCGAGATCGCCGAAGAGCTGTTCATCAGCCCGCGCACCGTTACGACGCACCTCACCTCAATCTATAACAAGCTCGGATTCAACACCCGTGTGGCCGCCGCACGCTTCGCCATGGAGCATGATCTCGCCTGAGAAGTCAACGACACGAGCGTGTGGCTTCTCCTCATACGACTCCGTGACTGCGAGGTGCAGATTACGTCGCCGCCTGTCACGAGTACGTAGGTCATACGATGCCTGAGCCGTCGACGAGACGCATGCTGGTTCCATCGACCCGTCAACCTAATCAAGAAGGGATCCAGCCATGATCTTCCGCAGCCCCTTCCCCGACATCGAGATCCCGGAGATCTCGCTACCCTCGTTCGCGCTCCAGCAGACCGGCCGACTGGCAAGCAAGCCGGCGATGATCGACGGCATTACCGGCCAGTCGATCACCTATGGCCAACTCGAGATCCTGACGCGCCGCCTGGCGATCGGCCTCACCGAGCGCGGCTTCGGCCGGGGCGACGTGCTGGCGATCTACAGCCCGAACACGATCGAGTACCCGGTGGCAATCTACGGGGCGCTGGCGGCCGGTGGGATGGTCACGACCATCAACCCGCTGTTTACGACGAATGAGCTGGCAGTTCAGCTCGCCGACTCACGCGCGACCTACCTGATCGCGACGCCCGAGAGTCTGCCGGCCGCGCTAGAGGCGGCCGAGGCGACACAGGTCCGCGAGGTGTTCACCTTCGGCGAGGCCGAGGGAGCCCGACCGTTCGACGTCTTGCTGGCCGACGATGGTCCCTGGCCGGCGGTCGAGATCGATCCGCGAGAGGACGTCGCGCTGCTGCCCTACTCCAGCGGGACGGGCGGCCTGCCGAAGTGCGTCATGCTGACGCACTACAACCTCGTGGCCAACTGCCATCAGGTAAACGGGTTCTCGCTGCTCGACGGAGACGACGTGATCATCACGTTCCTGCCCTTCTTTCACATATACGCACTCATGGTGTTCTTTGCCTATGGACTGTCCGAAGGCGCGACAATCGTGGTGATGCCGCGCTTCGATATGGAGCACTACCTCCAGCTGCTCCAGGACTACCGCTCCAAGCGGGCCTTTGTCGTGCCACCGGTGGCGCTGGCACTGGCGAAGCATCCGGTCGTCGAGCGCTACGATCTCTCCAGCCTGCGCGTCATGTTGACGGCGGCCGCGCCGCTACCGGCCGATGTCAGCGCGGCGGTGATGGAGCGGCTCGGCGTGATCGTCAAGCAGGCATACGGCATGACCGAACTCAGCCCGATGTCGCACCTCACCCCCGAGAGTGCCGTTAACCCGACGGCCGGCGGGCTCATCGTCCGCAACACCGAGGTGAAGGTCGTCGATAGCGCGACCAACGCGGAGCTCGGCCCGCACCAGCAGGGCGAGATCTGGGTGCGAGGACCGCAGATGATGAAGGGATACCTGAACCGGCCCGAGGCGACCGCCGCCACGATCACGCCTGACGGCTGGCTGAAGACCGGTGACATCGGCTCCGCCGACGAGGACGGCTACATCTACATCGTCGATCGGGTCAAGGAGCTGATCAAGTACAAGGCGTACCAGATCGCCCCGGCCGAGCTGGAGGCGGTCCTCGTCGCACACCCGGCCGTCGCCGACGCAGCGGTGATCGGCGTGCCGGACGCGGAGGCCGGCGAAGTGCCGAAGGCCTACGTCGTCCTGCGGGGTGAGGCGACGGCCGAGGAGCTGATGGCCTTCGTCGCCGGGCAGGTCGCGCCGTACAAGAAGATCCGGAAGCTCGAGTTCACCAACCAGATCCCGAAGTCCGCCTCCGGCAAGATCCTGCGCCGCGTCCTGGTCGAGCGCGAGCGCAGCCTGACGCCGGCCTGACGGGGAGGGAGCGGTCGATGCCGTACGCGACGAGCGAGGGTCTCCGAATCCACTACGAGGTCACCGGGGCCGGCCCGCCCTTGCTGCTACACCACGGGCTGACCGGCAGCTGGCGCGACTGGGAGGAGTTCGGATTCCTGGATGGGCTGCAGGACGACTACCAGCTCATCATGCTCGACGCCCGCGGCCACGGCGCCAGCGCCAAGCCGCACGACCCGACCGCCTACGGGTTCGAGCGCGGCGTCGCCGACGTAGTCGCCGTGCTGGACGACCTCGGCATCGATCGCGCCCACTACTACGGCTACTCGTACGGCGGGCTGATGGGTTGGGCGTTGGGCAAGTACGCGCCGGAACGCTTCCACTCGCTGGCCATCGGCGGCGCTCACCCCTACCCGCCGGACAAGGCGGTCTGGGCGCGGCTGGAGCGGATGCGCGAGCACCTGACCCAGGGCATGGAGGCGTACATCGCCTGGCGGGAGACCCAGCTCGGCCCGTGGCCGGCCGCCTTCCGCCAGCGCGGGCTGGAGAACGACACTGCGGCGCTGGCCGCAGCCATCACTCTGGACCAGGCCGAACGCTTCGACGACTCGCTCGACCGATTGACGATGCCGGTGCTGATCGTCACCGGCGACGACGACGAGCTCTACGCTGGGTCGCGCTGCCATCTCACCGCTAGCCAGCTGCGCGACGCCACGATCGTCGAGATCCCGAACGCGCAGCACTTCACGCTCTACGCCCGCGGCGACCTTGTCCTGCCCCATCTATGCCGCTTCCTCGCCCGGGTCGCAACACCGGCCACGGATTAGTCGCGGCCACCCAGCGCAGCCCGCTCGGCCGGCGGGTGCGGCGGCATCACGCGCGGGCGATGGATGTCGGGTCGCGAGGGGACACCCAGCCTCGCCCGCCAGAAGGCGACAGTCAGCAGGCCCATCGCGAGGGCGGCCGGGGCGAGGACGACGACGAAAGCCGGCGTGGCCGAGGGGTCGTCGTTCGCCCACATGACTGCTCCCATCGCGGCGACCGAGGCCATCATCAGCGCCAGCCAGCTGGTGACGCCGGAGGCTGCGCGGCTCGCGGCCCGGCTGCCGCGCAGCAGACCGACGCCGGTCGCGATCGCGGCCGGGATGACCAGCGCCAGATCCATCGTCTTGACCAACCAGAAGAGTCCGGGAGCGTCGAGGTACTCGGCGGTCTTTGCGCCGCCGATGACGTCGGCGATCGCCTTGACCCAGGCGAGGCCGAGCAGTGAGCCGACGCCGATCATGACCACGGCCGCCGCGACGACGACACGGCGCGACGGCAGCGCAGCGACCTCCAGTTGCGACCAGGAGGCGACGGCGACGACGATGCCGAGCAGCAGGATGGCGTAGAACAACGGGAACCACTGCTCGCTATTGCCGGGGTAGCGTTCGAACTCGGAGCCGGCGATGTACTGCACGTAGATGTAGGCGGCGTACGCCGCCGGGCCGAAGGTGACGGCCGGCGCGAGCCGGTGCTCGCGCCACCAGAGCCAGCCGCCGGCCAGCGCCAGCGGCGCGACCACGAGCAACGAGACGGCGTCCGCGCCAACCACCTGATTCTCGATGTCGGGCGAGATGTGCTGGCGGATGACGTCCAGCCAGAGCGGCCCCAGCAGCGCCGTCGCCGCGATCCCGATCCCCAGCGCAGCCGACGCCGGACCGATCAGCCGATGCATAGTCATGTCAGGTTCCCTCCGGAGCAGCGGACCTCAGCCTGCTCTATGCCGAGCATGCTCCGGGGGCGATGTCAGCGTCGTGACATCGTATAGCGCGGCGTGTCAGGTTCGTGCCAGATCGGGTGAGCCCGTCAACGCCAACCTGTCGGATCGACGGTCTCCCCGTTCTCCTGTCATCCTGACTGCATCGACCAGCGTGATGTGTCCTGTACGGTGGTGCGCCAGGCACCACCGCTCGTTGTCATTCCGAGCCGCAGCGAGGAATCTCCCCTGGCTGGATACAGTCGAACGCAGGAGAGATCCTTCGGCTGCGGCCTCAGGATGACAAGGTGCGGGGAGGCTGCCAACCTGACACTTTATCCTAGTCGGAGCACTCAGAATGACAGGGGGACGGGGGACGCGCTCAATCGGGCAAGCTGGCGGTGACAGGCTATTCCGCGCCGTCGCAGGCCGGGGACGGCAGCGGCGCGTGGCCAGATAGACCACGCGCCGCCACTCAGATCGACGAGCCTCCGAAGCGCGCTACCAGAGGCGCGCCCGGGTGATGAAGATCGTGCCGCGGTTCAGGGGCAGCGTCGGCATCGTCCCCAGGACCGCGCCGGGCTGGTTGTCGTAGATCACTGTCCCCGATGAAAGCTCCCAGACCTTCAGCCGGAATTTGTCGGGGTTGTCAGTGGCGACGAACCAGAATCCGTAGCCGCTGCGAGCGTTGACGGTGCCCTTACCAGAGACCCAGCCGACGTTCGGCGTCAGGATGAGCCAGTCGAAGCTGGTGGCCCGGAAGGTCAGTGGCGCTGTCGTTCGGGCAGATCCGCCCAACTCGACGACGAGCTTGCCGATCGGAGCGGTTGCGCCACGCTGGTACCAGGCGGTGACATCCATGATTGCCGCCTATCTGAACCGTCGGCCGCTGGGCCCAGGCGCCGGCCGGCGAGGTGAATGTGCCGGAGCCAACGAGCGTTCCGGCCGCCGGATCGACGCTGATCAGATACTGGAACGTCGAGGTTCCCGCGCCGCCGTCATCGTCGGTAACGGTCACCGTGATCGTGAACAGGCCCGCGCTGGTGTACACATGACTGCCGGTTGCCAGGTTACTGGCTGCCGTGCCAGGAGTCACCGAGCCATCGCCCCAGTCCCAGCTCGACACGTGCGTGTCGGCCGTGCCGGGGTCGGTGAATGGCGCGCTGGCGTTGACAAGCGTCCCGACCATAACCGGACCGGTTGGCGCAGTGATCGCGCCGACTGTCGGCGGCACATTGAGGATCGTGACGGTCGTCGTGTAGGTCGAGACGCCGCCGTCCTTGTCCTGGATCTTGCCGCCGACGGTGCGGACAGCGTTATCGTCAGTCGTACAGCCGCGACTGGCCGTCCCGCTGTATGCGCCGTAGCCGCCCCCATCGCCGCAGTCGAAAGCGTAGGTGAAGCCGGCGTTCGTGTCGGCTGTCGACGGGTCGGACGGACTGCTGAGCGAGATGGTGAACGGGTCACCCTCGTTGATCGTCGTGACCACCGAGGTCGAGAGCGTCGCCGTCGGCGGGAGGTTGGTCACGTTCAACTGGAATGTCACTGAGGTGGAGCGACCCCGATTGCTGGTTGCCGTGATCGTGACGATCTGACTCTGAGACGGACCATCGTCGGGCAAGTAGCCCCAGCCCCACATGTTGCCCGGGATGGAGTAGACGTTGCCGATCGAAGCCGAGAGCGTCACCGGGTCGCCGTCAGGATCGGAGACATTCCCGGCATTGCCGGACGAAGAACCTTCGCCGACTGTCACGGTCGCCAAGTTCACCGAGATCGACGGCGGATTTGGGTCGCCCGCCGCCAGCGCCGCCAGCAGATTCAGCCGCGGCGTCGTATGGGTAGGAGTCGGATTCGGCGGAGACGGCAGCGCGGTGTCATAGGTGATCGGGACGCCGGTGCTCTGCATGTACCCCAGCAGCGTCGCGATCGTCGCGGTCGGGTAGGCCTGGCGCAGGATGGCGAACGCGCCGGTCACGTGGGGCGCGGCCATCGACGTGCCACTCTTGTTGCCCCAGGCGTCGTCCGGGACGGACGAGTCGACCGTTGTCGCCCGGCGCGAAGATGTCGAGGAGTTGACCGCGGTTACTGAATGCCCGAGACCGCATCGCCATCAGTCGGTCGATCCGACCGTGACCGCGGTCGAGATGCAGCCGGGGTCTCCGACTTCGTTCAGATAGCCGTCATTACCCGCCGAGATGACCGTCGCGATACCGGCCGCCAGCAGGTTGTCGATCGCCGTCTTGCGGCTGTCGGTATCGCAGCTCGCCGCGTTGTGGCTGTCCGCCGCCGAGGCTCATATTCACCGCGGCGACCCGCCACAGACCCGGGCCGGTGCCATTCAGCGCGAGCACGCGCTGCAGTCCCGAGGATCTGGTCGGAGGCGTACGTCCGCACGCACGGCGCAGAACCAACGACGACAGGGCTACTGCATTCCGCATCCTGGGTGAGGCGCGTGAACACCTGGATGGCGATGATGTTCGCCCCCGGCGCGACGCCGTTGCCCGGCGCGCCCGTTACGTTGAAGGCGTTGCCGGCCGCGATACCGGCCACGTGCGTGCCGTGGGTGCACAGGTTCGTCCCGCCATTCTGGCATTGCCCGGTCATCGCATCGGCCGCATTCGTGCCGGTCGTCCGAGTTCTGGCCATTCGGGCAGAGCGTCACGCCACCACCGGCGCCGGCCGCGTTCGAGTAGCACGCCTGCGAGACAATGCGCGAGCCGAAGAACGGGTGATCGGTGTCGATGCCGGTGTCGAGGATGGCGACGGTCTGGCCAGATCCCGTCCAGCCAAGCGCCTGAACCTTGTCGCCGTTGATCACTGGCAGCGTCGAGGCGAGGCCCGGGCAGTTGCGGGATGTCCTCGTTTATCGCCAGCACCGCATCAGATCGCGCCAGCGTCTCTAGCGCGTTGGGTCCGGCGGTGAGCGCCAGCAGCGGGAACAGTTCGTAGCGGACGCGGACGATGGCGTCCAGCCCGTCGAGCGATGCAATGACGCCGCGCTGCGCGTCGATCGACGGCAGTGTGACGATGACCGGCAGCGGGCCGTCGACGCTGGCGCGCTCGATCATCTCGGCGACCGCGTCCGGAATTGGCTTGCCTCCTTCGGCCGACACCAGCGCGGCCGGTAGCGACACGAGGAGCAACAACAGGGTCAGGACCAGAACAAGGAGTCTTCGCACGATGTCTTCGCCTCACAATCCAGGTGCGCACGATTGCTTCGGTTCCGACGCCTGAATCCGGCGTCTGGTCATTCACTTGCTCATACGCTCGTCCGATCCCTGGTCACGCGGCTGGTCGGTGCGCTCAGCTTGTTCTCCTGGACGGAGGTGACGAGCGGCGAGTCGGCCAGCTGACGCAGGGCCGGCTCGTCGACCGTGAGCACGATCTGCGGGAAGAGCGTCATGCGCGTGTTGACCTCCGCGTGTCCGGCGGTCAGTGACGCGATGAGCTGGTCCTGGGCTGCGACGATAGCAGCGCGCTGGGCATCGATCTCGCGCTGGCTACCGAGCTCCGCCTCCGGCCGGTATGGGATGTTCAGCGTAACGATGACCATCACC
Organism: Thermomicrobiales bacterium; assembly: GCA_037045155.1. NCBI lineage: Bacteria > Pseudomonadati > Thermomicrobiota > Thermomicrobia > Thermomicrobiales > Thermomicrobiales bacterium. The sequence goes on along the minus strand of JBAOIG010000005.1, from coordinate 776,243 downwards.
GTGCCCTCCTCGCGGACCTTCTTCCAGCTTGCGTCGTCGACCACCGGCGTCGCGCCGCCAGGCTCCGTGGGAGCTGCAGGTGAGGAGGCAGGTTGTGTCGCATGGGGGGTGGGATTGCTGGTTGGCCTGGTCTGGTCGCTAACACTGCCGCAGGCGGCAACCAGGCCGGCCAGCAGCAGGCTGACGACAGATAGCAATAATCGCAGTGTGCGACGAGTTTCGCCGTTCATCTTCTCTTACAATCGTTCGCTGGCTCAATATGAGACGCCGTCGATGAGCGAACGCATCAAGCAAGACATGTGTCGTTACGCCATGATGGCCAGATCGTATGTCAGTGGGTCCCAGCGGGATACTGTACAACAGGACAGGTTCGCGCGGCGCCAGTTGTATGATGATCCCGCGCGTAGGCCTTCGTCGTGTGACCTGCGTTGACCGAATGTCGGACACAGCGCCGGCCGGCGCGTGTCGAGGTAGAGCACGCCAGCATGGTCGCGCCACAGCCGATCGACGCCAACTCGGGCGCAGTCGAGGAATCCGTCCCGGCCCCGTCCGCAGACACGGGCCAACCCGCCGGCCTGACGACCGCCGAGGCGCAGCAGCGGCTGGCGCAGTACGGCCGCAACGAGCTCATCTCGACCGCTCGCGCGACCGCGCTCGTCGAGTTCCTCCGCCTCTTCCGTAATCCGCTCGTCGATATCCTGCTGGTCGCAGCCGTCGTGTCGCTTGCCGTCGGAGAGACGATCAACGCGACGATCATCGTCGTGATCGTCCTGTTGAGCATGATTCTCGACTTCGTCCAGACCTATCGCTCCCAACGCGCGGCCGACACGCTGATGCGCTCGGTCGCGCCCAGAGCCAGCGTCGAACGGGACGGCGTCTGGGTGGAGCTGCTGCGTCCGCTGATCGTGCCCGGCGACCTGATTCGGCTCTCGGCCGGCGATCTCGTGCCGGCCGACGCGCGGCTCCTCCACGCCGTCAGCCTGCACGTGCAGGAGGCGGCGCTGACGGGTGAGTCCATGCCGGTGGACAAGATCGCCATGCCCGGATCGAGCGCCACGGATCTGTTCCTCGGCACGTCGGTGATCAGCGGCAGCGCGACCGCCGTCGTCACTGCCACTGGCGCGCAGACGACCTTCGGCGAGATCGTCCGCGCGCTCCGCTCGCGGCCGCCCGAAACGGAATTCGAGCGTGGCATCCGCGAGTTCAGCATCCTGATCACACGGACGATCGTCGTGCTCGTGCTGGTCGTTGTCGCCGTGAACCTGGCGGGGCATCACGGGTTTCTGGATACGCTGCTGTTCGCCATCGCGCTTGCCGTCGGGCTCACTCCGGAGTTCCTGCCGATGATCACGACGGTCACGCTGACGCAGGGCGCGATCCAGCTGTCGCGCCAGCACGTGATCGTCAAGCATCTGGCGGCAATCGAGGATTTCGGCAGCGTCGATGTGCTCTGCAGCGACAAGACCGGCACGCTGACCAGCGGGACGATGACACTGGCCGTCGAGGTCGACGCCTTCGGCGAGCCGGCCGGCCGGCCCCGGCTTCTGGCGCAGATCAACAGCCGATTCCAGACCGGCATCAACAGTCCACTCGACGACGCAATTCTGCGCGACGCCTCGCTCGATACGCCGAACGCGCGCATGCTCGACGAGATCCCGTTCGACTTCGAACGCCGGCGTCTCTCGGTCATCGTCGACCTGGATGGGACGCCCCTGTTGATCAGCAAGGGAGCGCCCGAGGGGCTACTGGATGGCTGTGTCGCGGCGGAACGAGGCGGGGTCGTCGTGTCGCTCGACAACGCGCTTCGCGAGCAGGCGCGGGAGGTCTTTCAGCGCCTGAGCGGCGATGGCTACCGCGTGCTCGCCATCGCCTGTCGCACGCTGCCAGCCGGCGAAGGCCTTTTCTCGATTGCCGACGAACGCGACCTGACGCTGGCCGGCTATCTGGCGTTTCTGGACCCGCCGCTGCCAGATGTCGCGGAGACAGTCGCAATGCTGGCGCAGGACGGCGTCGCTCTGAAGATCCTGACCGGAGACAACGACCTGGTTGCCCGGCACGTCTGCGAGGCGGTCGGCATCGACACGTCGCGGGTCGTGCTCGGCGACGAGATCGAGCGCATGAGCGACGCGGAATTCTCGGCAGTCGTACAGCTCTGGTCGGTCTTCGCCCGAGTGTCGCCGGCGCAGAAGCAACGGATCATCCTCGCGTTGAAGGCGAGCGGGCACGTCGTCGGCTTCCTCGGTGATGGGGTCAACGATGCCCCGTCGCTCCATGCGGCCGATGTCGGCATCTCGGTAATGCAAGCCGTCGATGTCGCGAAGGACGCGTCCGACATCATCCTGCTCAAGCCGAGCCTGCGCGTCTTGCACGACGGCATCCTCGAAGGGCGCAAGGCGTTCGGCAATCTCATCAAGTACATTCTGATGGGCGTCAGCTCCAACTTCGGCAACATGTTCAGCATGGCAGCCGCCTCGGCGATCCTCCCGTTTCTGCCGATGCTCCCCGGGCAGGTGCTGCTCAACAACTTCCTCTACGACCTCGCCCAGATCACGATCCCGACCGATCACGTCGACCCGTCGTTCAGCCACAAGCCACGACGCTGGGATATCAAGGTGATTCGGAACTTCATGATCTTCGTCGGGCCGGTCAGCTCGATCTTCGACTTCCTGACGTTCTTCGTGTTGTTGCGGGTGCTCGATGCTTCGGAGCGGGAGTTCCATACGGGCTGGTTTGTCGAGTCCCTGATTACCCAGACGCTGGTCCTGCTCGTCATCCGCACGGCGGGCAATCCGTTCCACAACCGACCGAGCCGGCCACTCTTCATCACGCTCATGATCGTCGTGATCACCGGCATCGCGCTCCCCTTCACACCGATCGGCCCACAGCTCGGATTTACTCCGCTGCCGGCGATCTTCTTCCTCTTTCTCGTTCCGGCGACCGCGGCATACTTACTGCTGGTTGAAGTCGTCAAGCGGCGCATCCTGCGCTGGGACTGAGCCGCGTTCCGTCGCGTCAGGGGAATAGAGACAACCCGGGGCGCGTCATACGATTCAGATGCCCTGCTGGTCCGGCAGAGCAAACGGTGACGCAAGCGTTGGTCACCTCAGCCCGGACGGCAGATGACGGAGGTTATGAGATGTTCTTTCACCGCAAGCCGGCGACGATGGTCGCACCCGACGCGGCGCTGCCGGGTCACGATCGGCCGCAGTACGCGATCCCGACCCGCCACGAGGTGCTGGGCACGCCGCTGCAGTCGCCATTTCCAGGTGGCCTTGAGGTTGCCGAGTTTGCGCTCGGTTGCTTCTGGGGCGCAGAGCGGCTGTTCTGGCAGCTCGACGGGGTCTACTCGACGGCGGCCGGCTACGCCGGAGGCTATTCGCCGAACCCGACCTACGAGGAGGTCTGCGGCGGGCGGACCGGCCATGCCGAGGTCGTCCAGGTCGTCTTCGACCCGCGGGCGATCTCATACGAAGATCTGCTGCGCGTGTTCTTCGAGGCGCACGATCCGACCCAGGGCATGCGCCAGGGCAACGACGTCGGCAGCCAGTACCGCTCAGCGATCTACACGACCAGCCAGTCGCAACAGGAGACGGCCGAGCGTATCCGAGATTCGTACAACGCCGAGCTCCAACGCGCAGGCTACGAGCCGATCACGACGGAAGTTGCCAGCGCCGGCCCCTTCTACTATGCCGAGGCATACCACCAGCAGTACCTGCACAAGGTCCCGCACGGCTACTGCGGACTGGCCGGCACGGGCGTGACCTGCCCGATCCCGGCGGCAAAGGCAGCTGTACGCTAACGATAGAGGAGACGAACACAGAGATGTTGACACGCGAGCAGAAGGTCGAGACGTTCCGCGCCCTCCACGAGCGGCCCGGCGCGTTCGTCATCCCGAACCCGTGGGACGCCGGCAGCGCCCGGATCCTGACCGCGCTTGGCTTTGAGGCGCTGGCGACGACCAGCGCCGGCTACGCGTTCTCGGTCGGGCGGGTTGATCTGCCGGACACACTGACGCGCGACGGCGCGCTGGCCAACGCTCGTGAGATCGTCGAGGCGACTGACCTGCCGGTCTCGGCCGATCTACTCAATATGTTTGGCCGCACGCCCGAGGACTGCGCCGAGACGGTCCGGCTCGCGGCCGAAACGGGGCTGGCCGGCGGCTCGATCGAAGACGCCTCCGGCGACGACTCGGCGCCGATCTACCCCTTCGACGTCGCGGTCGAGCGCGTGGTGGCGGCGGCCGAGGCCGCCCGGGCCAGCAACTTCGTCCTGACTGCCCGCGCGGAGAACTTCCTGCACGGCCGGCCAGACCTGGACGACACGATCCGCCGGCTGCAGGCGTTCGCCGACGCCGGAGCGGACGTGCTGTATGCGCCCGGCCTCCCCAGCCTGGACGCAATCCGCGAGGTCTGCGCGTCGGTCCCCCGGCCCGTGAACGTCGTGATGGGGTTGAGCGGGCCGACCTGGTCTGTCGATCAGCTGGCCGAGGTCGGCGTGACGCGGATCAGCGTCGGCGGATCGATGGCTCGCGCCGCGCTGGGCGCGTTCATGCGAGCGGCACGCGAAGTGCTGGAACAGGGCACATTCACCTACGCAGGCGACGCGCTTCCACACCGCGAGGCGCTCTCCTACATGCGGCGAGACTGATTGACACAGAGAACATCTGGAGGCATAGATGGCGGACACTGAATTGAAGAGCATTCCGGTAACTGACGAGGAGTGGCGCAAGAGCCTGACGCCGCAGCAGTACCGGGTCCTACGGCAGGCCGGCACCGAAGCGCCGTTCACCGGCGAATTCGTCGAGGTCTTCGACGATGGAACGTATCGCTGCGGCGCCTGCGGCAACCTGCTGTTCAACAGCGACGCGAAGTTTCATTCGAGCTGTGGCTGGCCGAGCTTCACCGAGACGGCCACGCCGGACGCGGTCGAGTATGTCGAGGATCGCTCCCACAGCATGACTCGCACCGAGGTGCGCTGCGGTCGCTGCCACTCGCACCTGGGCCACGTCTTCGAGGACGGCCCGGCGGATCGTGGCGGTCTGCGGTACTGCATGAATAGCGTCGCGCTGAACCTCGATCGCCAGTAGTCAGACGACCCGCTCGTGCCAGCAGCCGGTGTAGAGCAGCCGGTAGCCGAGCGATTCGTAGAGACGGTGAGCGATGGCGTTGTCCGCCTCGGTGGTGAGCGTCGCCATCTCGATGTCGCGCGCGCGGAGCGCCGCCAGGCCGGCCACGACGACGGCCCGGCCAAGCCCGATGCCCCGGCAGTCCTCGCGGACCATCACCGGCTCGGTGCGTCCCTCGCGCGGCCGGATCACGGCCAGCTCCGCTGCGGCGATCGAGCAGGTGCAGGCGGCGGAGAGCCGGCCGTCTCGGTCGGCGATCACGAGGTCGAGCGCGTTGTCGTAGTCGGGATCGTCGCGGAAGGCCCGCCACGTCCGCAGCTGGCTTTCGCGGGGCCCGAAAGCGTCGGCGTAGAGACCCAGCCAGGCGTCCAGCTCATGCGCAACGTCGAGCGCGCGAAGGGTGAAGCCGTCGGGGAGCGACGGCGAAGGGATCGGCGCTTCCAACGGCCGGCCCATCCGCAGCTCCTCCTCGCGAAGCCGGAAGCCGCGCCGTTCGTAGACCTCACGAGTGAGCGCGTCGTCCGACCGGCAGAGCGCGATCAGCGTCTCAACACCGTCCGCCCGCACGGTCGCCAGGGCCCAGTCGAGCATGCGTTCTTCGAGCCGCCCACGGGCCGCCGGGTGGACGAGCATGCCGAGGACGCGTCCCCGCCAGAGGACGCCGAAGCCCAGCAGCCGGCCATCCTCCTCGATCGGCAGCGTGTAGCGGCCGACGTCGAACGCGGGGTTCGTCAGCGTCAGCCGCAGCCCGGTCGAGTGCAGCTCCATGTCGACATGGCCGGCCGCTTCGCAGGTCAGCAACAGGTCGAGGATGCGGGGCAGGTTCACGCCAGGTGACGCTCTCATTCTCAGTGGGCTGTCAACGCCTGACGGTCCGATCGGTAGCCTACCCCTTCCTCTGTCATCTTGAGCCACAGCGAAAGATCTCCCACCCACTCGATACAGTCCAACGCTGGAGAGATCCTTCGCGTGCGCGCTCAGGATGACAGGCCGATGGGATCCACGTCGGTCCCGCCTTTTTGTCATTCTGAGCCTCAGCGAAGAATCCGCCCCCAGGCATGTGACAGTCCAACGCGGGGAGATCCTTCGCGTGCGCGCTCAGGATGACAAGCTAGCGGGCTGGCTGCCGACCCCGCTCCTCTGTCATTCTGAGGCTGCAGCCGAAGAATCCGCCCCCGTCAGCTACAGCCCACCGCAGGGAGATCCTTCACTGCGGTTCAGGATGACAAGCTAGCGGGCTGGCTGCCGAACCCTGCCTCCTTGTCGTTCTGAGGCCGCAGCCGAAGAATCCGCCCCACGCTGGAAACAGTCGAACGTAGAGGAGATCCTTCGCGTGCGCGCTCAGGATGACAAGCCGATGGGATCCACGTCGGTCCCGCCTTTTTGTCATTCTGAGCCTCAGCGAAGAATCTCTCCCTAGTGCCAGCAACAGACGAGTTAGCGCACCTTGCCGCGCGAGAGCATGCGGATCATCGGCATCGGCACTGTTGGATAGTGGACCAGCGCCGGGGCGTCTACGGCGAGCGCCTCCTTCAGCACGGCGCGGAGCTGCTCGGGAGTCTCGGCCCGATAGCCGGCCATGCCGAAGGCGTCGGCCAGCTTGACAAAGTCCGGATTCTCCAGCGTCGAGGCGATCTCGCGGCCACCGTAGCGCGTGCGCTGGATACCCTTGACGTTGCCGAACGCGCCGTCGTCGAAGACGATCGCGACGACCGGGATGTTGTGCTGCTTCGCGGTCGCCATCTCGGGCTGGGTATAGAGGAAGCCACCGTCGCCGTTGACCGAGATGACCTTGCGACCCGGCGCGCCTACCTGAGCGCCGAGCGACGTCGCGTAGCCATACCCGAGCGTCCCCTGGAATCCGGAGCTCACGTAGGTGCGCGGGTAATAGGTCGGGAAGCCCATATCGGTGTAGACGGCAACCTGGGTGACATCGCCAACAAGGACGCCGTCGTCGGGCAGCTCCTCGCGAAGCACGGTGCCGATCTCGGCCAGCACCTGGCCCTTCTCGAACAGCTCGTCCGCGACCGCCTCGCGGACGCCGGCGATCTCCTCGACTCGCGACTCGCGGGAGCGGTTGTGCTTGCCGACTGCGTCGACCAGCGCCGACAGCCCCTGGCTTGCGTCGGCCAGAATCGCGGCGTCCGGCTGCTGAACCTTGCCGAACTCCTCCGCGTCGACGTCGATGCGGACGACCTTCATCCCGTCGATGCCCCAGTCGAGCAGGGCGCGGTCGAAGCGGGTGCCGACCGCCAGTACGGCGTCGGCCTGGGCCCAGATCTTATGTCCACCCAGTAGTGACATGGTATACGGTTCGCGATCGGAGACGGCGCCCTTGGCGTTGGGGGTGAGAATGATGGGGGCCTGGAGCGTCTCGGCGAGCGCGAGCAGTGGCTCGCCAGCATCCATCGCGCCGCCGCCGGCCATGATGACCGGATACTTGGCCTGTCCGAGGATCTTCGCCGCGGCCTCCAGCGCATCCTGGTCGATGGCTGGTGACGCGTCGCGCGCGGCTGGGCCGAGCAGCGAAACATCGGCCTGACGGCCGAGCATGTCCGGCGTCATCTCGATCTCGACCGGACGCGGGCGACCGGAGAGCAGATGACGGAACGCCTCGTGGATCACGCCCGGGGCGTCCTCGGGCTGCGGGATGTAGGTCGCGGACTTCATGATGTGGGCAATCATCTCGCGCTGGTTGGGGATCTCGTGGAGGGCGCCGATGTTCTTCTCGTACTGGTGCTCCCAGATCTGGCCGGCGATCACCAGCACTGGCGCGTTGCAGGCCCAGGCAGTCGAGAGCGCGCCGGCCGCGTTCAGCAGGCCCGGGCCGGGGACAACGGCACAAACGCCAACCCTGCCGGACGTCTGGGAGTAGCCGAACGCCATGTACGCGGTCGACTGCTCGTGTCGGGTGTGGATCACGCGGAGCTTGTCCTGTGCGCCGTAGAATGCGTCGAACAGATTGTCCATCTGGACGCCGGGGAGCGCAAATACGGTGTCGACGCCATTCGCGATCAGCGAGGCGACGATTGCCTCGCCACCAGTCAACTGCGGCATAGTGCCACTCTCCTGCCATACCGCCCGGAAAAGTCCCAGGCCCATCTCTGATTATGGAGACCGCGCCGATGATAGGCCCGGACTCGGTATTTGGCAACAAGCATCGCAACACGACGAGGTCGCGTATAGTGACCGGCGTGTCACAACGAGGGAGCGATAGATGAGTGAGCCTGGATTTGTCATCAACACGCTGACCAAACGGCCAGACCCTGCCGCGCTGGCGCCGCTTCGCGACCTGGCGACGCCGCTGCTGAGCGATAGCCTCGGCAGGCTGGCCGGCGCGGTCGGGATCCGCCCGTATCATCGCCCGGGGCAGCGGATGGTCGGGCCGGCCTTCACGGTTCGGACGCGATCTGGCGACAACCTGATGATCCACAAGGCGCTCGATCTTGCCGCGCCGGGCGACATCATCGTTGTCGACGGCGGCGGCGACCTTTCCCACGCGCTGGTTGGCGAGCTGATGCAGACGCACGCGATCGCCCGCAAGCTGGGTGGTCTGGTGATCGACGGCGCCATCCGCGATGTCGCCGCCATCGCTGCCTCCGAGTTCCCCTGCTTCGCGCGCGGTGTCATCCATCGGGGGCCATACAAGGACGGCCCCGGCCAGATCAACGTTCCGGTCACGATCGGCGGCATGGTCGTCAACCCCGGCGACATCGTCGTCGGCGACGAGGACGGCGTGCTTGCGTTCTCCCCGGCGCTGCTCGGCGGGCTGATCGTCGACGCAAGCGAGAAAGCCGCCCAGGAGCAGGACCAGCTCGCGGCGACGCTGGCCGGGACGCTCGACCGCTCATGGATCGACGCAGCGTTGCGGAGCAAAGGCCTCACGGATATTGGCCCACGGCGAGATGGATAGCAGCGAAGACGCGAGGAGACGCATCGATGGGTGAGCGGCCGCAGGATCGACTGGAGTTCGGGATCGTCACCGGCCAGCATCGCCGGCCACTGAGCATGATCGAGGAGCACTGGCGCTTCGCCGAGGAGACCGGCTGGGATTCGGCCTGGCTCTTCGACCACTTCTTCTCGCTCGGTGAGGATGACACCGACATCTGTCTGGAGGGCTGGACGCTGCTGGCGGCGATGGCTGTCAGGACCGAACGACTGAGGCTCGGGCTGATGGTGACTGGCAATACCCACCGCAACCCGGCAATCATGTTCAAGCAAGCGGTCACCGTCGATCAGATCTCGGGCGGGCGGCTCATCCTCGGCATGGGCGCCGGCTGGAACGAGCGCGAGCACGCCGCCTACGGCATCCCGTTCCCGCCGGCCGGCGAGCGTGTCGATCGCGTCGGCGAGGCGCTGGCGCTGATGCGGCAGCTGGAGACGCAGGAACGGACGACATTCGCCGGCCAACACTACGCGCTGGAGAACGCGCCATTCGCGCCGAAGCCGGTCGGTGGCCACATTCCAGTGCTGATCGGCACGGCCGGCAAACGGATGCTGCGCCACGTCGCCCGGTATGCCGACTTCTGGGATGGCGGTGAGGACCCGGAGGCATTCGCCGCCAATGGCGCGCGCCTCGTCGACTATTGCCGCGAGATCGGCCGCGACCCGTCCGAGATCCGCTGGGTCATCTCCGCGTATGCGAAGCCGCTTGCCTCGGTCGACACCTTCCGCCAGCACGTCACCGACTATGCCCGAATCGGGGTGCGGACGTTCCTGTTCAACACGCCGTTCTCCGCGCTGCCGCCGCTCTTCACCGAGCTGGCAGAGCGGGTCATCCCGGAATTGAAGGAGCAATACGCGGCCGGCGACCTCGCCTGACGGCGTGCCTCGCACGTTTTCACGATTCACGATCCCTATAGGGGGATGACACTACGCGTGAGAGGCCGGGGCGGCAGCATCCTCTGCCTCTTGTCATTCTGAGCGCGCACGCGAAGAATCTCCCACCCGCTGGATGCAGTCCAACGCAGGAGAGATCCTTCACTGCGGTTCAGGATGACAATTGCCCCTTGTCATTCTGAGTGCGCACGCGAAGAATCTCCCACCCGTTCGATGCAGTCCAGCGCAGGAGAGATCCTTCACTGCGGTTCAGGATGACAATTGCCTCTTGTCATTCTGAGTGCGCACGCGAAGAATCTCCCACCCGTTCGATGCAGTCCAGCGCAGGAGAGATCCTTCACTGCGGTTCAGGATGACAATACGCGAGTGTGGCCGGAGCGGCAGCATTCCCCGCCTGTTTGTCATTCTGAGGCCGCAGCCGAAGAATCTCCCCGCTGGATGCAGTTCAACCTAGGAGAGATCCTTCACTGCGGTTCAGGATGACAAGCTAGCGGGCTGGCTGCCGACCTCTCCGGCTGACGTGGGTAGATGGAGAGATTCATGATTTCACGATTTCATCCCCCTATAGGGATCGTGAATCATGAATACCGGCTCCCGATCTGAACAGACCTATCGCGAACCGGGGTAGCGCCCTGCGGGGCGCGGACAGGCCTAGGCCTGTCCCTACGGCAGTCGTTGCGTCTGCCCCGCCTCCCCACGTTCCCCTCCCCTCACAGGGGAGGGCGAGGGAGGGGTTATCCGAACTGCACGGCCGGCACAGCCCGCTCCGGCGCGGCCTCGTCCAGGGTGAACAGATCGCCCGCGTGGAATCCCATCGCCCCGGCGAAGATAACTGCCGGGAACGACTCGCGGGCCGTGTTGTACTGCATCACGCTATCGTTATAGAACTGCCGGGCGAACGCGATCCGGTTCTCGGTCGAGGACAGCTCCTCCTGGAGCGAGAGCATGTTCTCGCTGGCGCGAAGCTGCGGGTACGCCTCGGCGACGGCAAACAGCGATCGCACTGCCTGGGTGAGCTGATTCTCCGCGTCCGCCCGCTGGGCGACATTGCTGCCGGCGGCGATCGCTTGCGCCCGAGCCGTCGTCACCCGGTCGAGCACGTCGCGCTCGTGATTCATGTACCCCTGGACGGCATTGACGAGATTCGGGATCAGATCGTGCCGCCGGTTCAGCTGGACATCGATCTGGCCCCAGGCGTTGCGCATCTGATTGCGCTTGCCGACCAGCCCGTTGTAGGTCAGCACCGCAAACAGGATGACCAGCACGACGATAGCCCCGATGATAAGTTCGACTGTCATAGCGTAATCCCTCTCGTCCAGTTCCGCTCAGCGCGGGATAAGCACGGCGAACAATCCGTAGACCATCATCATCAGCACCGACGCGAAGAGGACGCTGACGGCGATCAGCACCGCAAGAAGCGCCAGCATCAACACCGCCAGAACCGCAACGAGCACGAAGACCACCGGCATCACGACGAACGACGCCGGCCCCTTGCGCGATTGATGACCTCGCTTCACCCGCGGGTCGACATCGTCGACTGCCGCGCCCATGCGGCGCAGCCGGCGCAACCGGCGGTTCACGGAGGGATGCATCGAGACGATCCCGCCGAAGCCGCTCGACTTGCTCGCCGGCGGGTTCTCGATTGCAGCCTCAGGCATCTGCTCCATCGCTCGACGCCGGATATCGGCTACTGCCTGCGCTCGATGCTCGGCCTCTGACATACCGGGGGCCGGCGGATTGGCCATCTCGGCAGCCAGCTCCTGCATCAGCTGCTGGCGCATCGCCACTGCCTCGGGGGAGACCGAGCCCATGTTCGCCGCGCCGGAGACGAACATCGGCAACGCCCAGCCACTGCCGGCCACCCCGCAGCCGTGCTCCGCCTGCGCCGCCAGCCCACGCGCCAACCCCTCGGGATTGCGGGTAAGCTGGACGGCTGTCGCGTCGGCAAGGTAGCGCCGGGTTCGCCAGAGCAGGCCGAACGCCGGCTGCAGCACGAGCATGTTGAGAAATAGCAGCAGGATCTGCGGCATCATCGCGGCCAGGTAGTAGGGCAGGATGATGATTGCGTGGGTCATGGCAATAACGCGTCGCGCCAGCCAGAATGCATAGACTCGCTGATACAGAATCAACGCCCCGGCCGCCCCGAACAGGATCAGAAAGCCCAGGTTGCGGGCTGCGTCCGGCCAGCCGGCAACCAGCGTGTAGATGAAGTACCCAAGCGCCACGAACGGGAAGGCCTTGAGCAGCTCCAGTTTCGGGCCAGCGCGCTGGACAGGTGGCGTCACCTCCTCGGTGAGACTCTCGAGATCATTCTTCTCGTCGAAGTTCTCAGCGGTGTCGGCCAGCATTTCGGAGAGCGCGCGAGCCTCATCCAGCCGCTCTGCCTCTCGCTTGTGGCCAAAGAGGTAGCGCAGCATGCGACCGACTGTCGCGCGAGCCGGGCCACTGATCGGCATCCGGATCACGGCAGCGGCGAAGCCAAACGTCTGAAAGACCGCCAGCATCGAGCGCGCGCCATCCAGATCGCCGTTGGCGATCGAGGCGACGAGGTGTGCCAGCAGCCCTTGTGTCTCGTCGCGGTCCAGATGATCGAGCATCGGCCGGGAGACGATGACGGCGGCGTCCTTCGTGGAAGAGCCGAGCATCGCGGCGTTGGAGATCGGCGCGTCGATCAGCATCACCCGGGGCGCTGGGATGCCGGCGGCAATCGCCATCTCCTCGACGACGTTGACCAGCTGGCGCTCCTCGAAGTCGTCCGGCCGCGGCTCGCGCGCGCCCAGCGACAGCAGCATCCCGCCAACGCCGGCCCGGGCGAACAACGCCCGCAACGCCACCCACATCGCCAGCATTGCGGCGATCCCCGGCAGGAGCCAGATCGAGGCAGCCAGGACGAGCGATCCGATCGGCAGCTGCCGCACAGTGCTATCGCCGGCCGCGTCGAAGATCCGCTTGAGGGCGAGGCCCACCCACTGATAGGCGGACCAGACGCCATCTGGCACCGCCACCACCAGCCCGAGCAGACGAGTGACAACCAGAACAACCGCGAACAGCAACGGCGTCAGCACCAGGCTGAGCGGGATGCCGGTCAGGACCGCGGCAACCGCGGACATCGCCGCCAATCGCCAGGTCGCCCGACGGTTGCGTCGCTGGGCGGCGAAGAAGCTCTCGCGATCGATCGGGCCGAGGGTGGGCTGGTAGACCGATGCCTCGGCCGATGGTGGAGGGACGCTGGCGGGAGCCGCCTCAACCACGTGGCCGACGGCGGCCGGCATGATACTGCCGACGTGAGACAGGATGAGCGGTTGGCCACAGGCCACGCACACAAGCGCGCCAGTGTTATTCGCCGCCCCGCATCGAGAGCACTGCATGGCTCGTTCTCTAATACAACAAACGCGAACGACAACGAAACCGCAGACACTGAGCCGATATCAACACGCCACAGACTAGCACCAGGTCGCGCAAGATACTAGTACTTCGCGTTGCGATATTTACGGACTGGGGCTATATCTCACGACGCGATAGCGTCCAGAAGGTGATGGCGTAGACGGCGACGGCCCAGATGGCGAGGACGAGGATCGACTGCCACGTATCGCCGAAGATCGGCTTCTGGCTGAGCGCGTCGATCGCCATCCGCATCGCATGGGTCGTCGGAAAGATCAGCAGCACATCCTCGACCCACTTTGGCGCCGGCAGGCCGGTGACGAAGGCCGGAGCGACGACCGGCAGGACTAGCATGCCGCCCCACGAGGTTAGCTGTGATAGCTTGAGCAGGCTGCCGAGCATCAGCCCGACACCGTCCAGCACGATCGCCAGCAGTCCGATCGCCAGTCCGAAGAGCAGCGCGTCGTGGGGCGATATGCGGGTCACCGCCAACAACAACGGCGTCGAGATCGCGACGTACACAATGCCGAACAGCGCCTTGGCGGCGATCACCTCCCAGTAGGAGGCAACCATCACCAGGGCATCGAGGGTCCGCCTCTCCTTCTCTTCGGCGAGGATGTACGGCACTGCGTACATCGTGATCATCGCGACCTGCATGATCAACGCAGAAAGCACGAAGTAGGTATTCATACCCATGTTCTCGATCAGCGAGGTCGTCGTCGACTTGTTGACCGTCTCGACCTGCACCTGGGCGGGTGGTTGCTGGCCGGCCTGCTCGCGCAGCGCCGCGTCGAGCATCGACAGAAGGAATTGCGGGCCGACTCCGGCCGTGTCAGGACGCATCACCATCAGCGGCGGCGACTGGCCGGCTTGAACTGCCGCGTCAAATCCCGCCGGGACGACGAGCCCCAGGTCCGCTTTGCCGTCGTCGACCTGCTGCTTCACGATATCGGCGGTATCGACCTGGGAAATGGAGAAGGTCACGTCCGGACCTGCGATCTGCTTCATCGCCTCGGGCAGATTCGTCGCATCGACGCTGGTGTAGGCCAGATTGACACTCAGGGTCGTCTGATCCTGGACCAGCACGACATTGTAGAAGATGCCCAAAGCGAAGGGGACCAGAACTGCGACGAGAATGCGCGCGTCGCGAACGGCATCACGGAAGTCCCGCCGGAAGATCGTCAGAATACGCCGAATCGACACGCGCCCCACCCCCTCGTTCGCCACGAGTATACCGACGAGGATGGCGACGCTCAGAGTCCGTGCTAGCGTGTCACAATACTGGCAACACGAAGGGATTGCGGGAATATGTGGTGGCACGACGTGCTCTGGGGGCTGTGGAACGGGCTAACTGCCTGGATTGTTCTGATCGTCCACCTGTTCGGCGGACTGCAAGATCAGCCCATCTACGATGTGGCCCGGCAGGGCGGCTGGTATGACTTCGGGTTCCTGCTGGGCGCCGGATCGCCGTTCCTGGGCGGAGCAGCACGCCACTGACCGGTTGCAGTCAGGGCAGTCAGTCTGTGGCGCCGCCGCCTCCTCCTCCTTGTCATTCACTGCCCGGAGGGCACCCGCGCAGCCGAAGAATCTCCCCGCTGGATGCAGTCGAACGGGGGGAGATCCTTCGCGTGCGCGCTCAGGATGACAAGCTAGCAGGCTGGCTGCCGAACCCTGCCTCTTTGTCATTCACTGCCCGGAGGGCACCCGCGCAGCCGAAGAATCTCCCCACGCTGGAAACAGTCGAACGTGGGGGAGATCCTTCGCGTGCGCGCTCAGGATGACAAGCTAGCAGGCTGGCTGCCGAACCCCGCCTCTTTGTCATTCTGAGGCCGCAGCCGAAGAATCTCCCCACGCTGGAAACAGTCGAACGTGGGGGAGATCCTTCACTGCCGGGTGCCCTCTGGGCGGTGGATGACAAGCTAGCGGGCTGGCTGCGATCAGTGCAGCGAGCGGCCGGCCAGCGCGATGAAGACATCCTCCAGCGTGCCCTCGTCGGAGTGGATCGTGAGCACCCGGCCATCGCGCATCCAGCCGGCCAGCAGGTCCGCGTCCTCGGCATCGTTCAGGTTGAGCGATCGCTCCTCGCGCGTGTCCAGCACGACGCTCGCCGTCCGATGACCGTAGCGCAGCTTCAGCTCCTGCGGGGTGTCAAGCGCGACGATCTTCCCCTGGCTCAGGAAGGCGACCCTGTCGCACAGCTCGTCGGCCTCGTCCATGTAGTGGGTCGTCAGAAAGATGGTCGCGCCGCGCCCGGCGAGCTCGCGGACGATCTGGCGGATGTCGCGCGCCGAGGCCGGATCGAGGCCACGGGTTGGCTCATCCAGGAAGAGCAGGCGCGGGTCGTTGATCAGCGAGCGGGCGATCAGCAGGCGCTGCTTCATGCCGGTCGAGTACGACTTCACCTTCTTCCCTGCCGCGTCCTCCAGCCGCACTCGCGCGAGGAGCTCGTCAACCCGCACACGAGGCACGGCGTAGAGGTCCGCAAAGAAGGCGAGGTTCTCCCGCCCGCTCATCCGGTCGTAGAGGTTCTGCTCCTCGAAGACGAGGTTGATCAGCGGCTTGATGGCGTCGAGGTCGGTCACCACGTCATGGCCGGCGATCGTCGCCCGGCCGGCCGTCGGGCGGGTGCGACCGGTCAGCATCCGGATGGCTGTCGTCTTGCCAGCGCCGTTGTGGCCCAGCAGGCCGAAGATCTCGCCGCGCCCGACAGTGAAGCTGATCCCATCGACGGCGCGAACCTCTCCGTAGTGCTTGGCCAACTCCGCGACGACGATCATCGGCGCGGCCAGGTCGGAGATTGCCGCCTCGCGCGGCTGGGCGATCACCATGGCGCTACTCCAGCGTCGTCGCGCCCAGCTGGCGGCGCAGGCCGAGCGCATCCCAGCCATCGAACCCCTCGGCGATCTGCCCGTCGCGAATGATGTCGAGGCTCATGCCGGCCACCCGAATGCTGCGCCCGCTGGCGGGGATGCCGAGGAACTCGCCCTGCTGGGTGCCGGTCAGCGTCCAGCGTGTGACGACTCGATCGCCCTCGGCGACAATGTCCTCGACGGCGAAGTGCAGGTCCGGAAACGCTCGCTGCCACTCGCGCCATTGCTGGCGAAATGCCTCACGTCCGGCGCCGAAATCGGCGTCGTTGCCCGCTGCATTCTCGGCGATATAGCGGTCGATCGCCGCCTCGTCGCGAGCGTTCCAGACCTCCTCGAAGAACCGCCGCGCCAGCTCCCTGTTCGCGTCCGCCGACATTCGCGCCCCCTTCTCTATCAGGGAGAGTGTAGACGAAACGAAGGGATGAGGGGCCGGGATTGGACACGTTGAGTCAGATCGTATCAGCTTGTCCAGCTTGTCCACTTCTATGGGGCCGGGATTGGACACGTTGAGTCAGATCGTATCAGCTTGTCCAGCTTGTCCACTTCTATGGGGCCGGGATTGGACACGTTGAGTCAGATCGTATCAGCTTGTCCAGCTTGTCCACTTCTATGGGGCCGGGATTGGACACGTTGAGTCAGATCGTATCAGCTTGTCCACTCTCTCAGGTATGGAAGTGGACAAGCTGGCCAAGCTCGCCGGATGCAGTCCAGCGCAGGGGAGATTCTTCGCGTGCGCGCTCAGAATGACAGAAGACCGGGAGGCTGCCGTTCTGTGACGACGGGATTCCTAAATTCCCAATCCCTTAGGGGTCAGGAATTTGGGAATTTGGGAATCGCCCTGAGCACGCTGCTACCACAAGCGGTTGGTTCCGGCAGCATCCCCGTGCCTTTGTCATCCCGAGCCTCAGCGAGGGATCTCCCACCCGTTCGATGCAGTCCAGCGCAGGGGAGATTCTTCGCGTGCGCGCTCAGAATGACAAGCGATAGGGTCGGCAGCCACCCCGTGCCTTTGTCATCCTGAACCGCAGTGAAGGATCTCCCACCCGTTCGATGCAGTCCAGCGTAGGAGAGATTCTTCGCGTGCGCGCTCAGAATGACAAAAGGCGGGGGATGCTGCCGGTCTGTGTCGGCGGGATTCCCAGATTCCTGAATTCCCAAGTTCCTAATCCCTAAGGGATTGGGAATTGGGAATCGCCCTGAGCACGCTGCTACCACAAGCGGTTGGCGCCGACAGCCACCCCGTGCCTTTGTCATCCTGAACCGCAGTGAGGGATCTCTCCTACATCGGACAGCCGCCAACGCTGGGGGAGATTCTTCGGCTGCGGCCTCAGAATGACAAAAGGCGGGGGATGCTGCCGGACGCGAACGGCGGGATTCCCAGATTCCTGAATTCCCAAATTCCTGACCCCTTAGGGGTTGGGAATTGGGAATCGCCCTGAGCACGCTGCTACCACAAGCGATAGGGTCGGCAGCCACCCCGTGCCTTTGTCATCCTGAACCGCAGTGAAGGATCTCCCACCCGTTCGATGCCAGTCCAACACAGGAGAGATTCTTCGGCTGCGCGGGCGCCCTCCGGGCAGTGAATGACAAAAGGCGGGGGATGCTGCCGGTCTGTGTCGGCGGGATTCCCAGATTCCTGAATTCCCAAATTCCTGACCCCTTAGGGATTGGGAATTTGGGAATCGCCCTGAGCACGCTGCTACCACAAGCGGTTGGTTCCGGCAGCCACCCCGTGCCTTTGTCATCCCGAGCCTCAGCGAGGGATCTCTCCTACGTCGGACAGCCGCCAACGCTGGGGGAGATTCTTCGGCTGCGGCCTCAGCATGACAGAGAACCGGGAGGCTGCCGACCCGACATATTCACTGCGGTCGGCTACGCAATGGGCTACCATCCCTCATCCCCACCGTCTCACAGCGGCGTCGAGCAGAGGACGGTGACGAGGCGGAGGATGCGGTAGGCGTCGGGCATCGTCGGGCGGGTGAAGCGCAGGGTGCGGCCGTCAAGACGCTCGATGTCGTCGAGCATGCCGACGAGGTCGGCGAGGGCGGGGCGAGCCAGCGTGACGGTGACCACGACCGGCTCGGCGACGACCAGCGGCCGGAACGTCAGGCGTTCGCGGATGGCGGCAGCCGCAGCCTCGCGGAGCCTCCGGCGCGCGACGTTCGGGTGGATCGACTCGGCAGCCAGGTTGGCGCGGCTATGCTTCAGCTCGGCAATCAGCGGGCCATCGCCGAGCAGGTCGCGTGCCTCTGCTGCAACCGACTGATCGCCAGCCACCAGCGCGACCGGCACGCCATACGCGCCGGCCATCGCGGCGTTCAGCCCCAGCTCGCCCATTGCTGTGCCATTGATCGTTACGTCAAGTATCGTGCCGGTGAACGTGTGGCTGAGGACGGATGGCGCGCTGCCGGCCCGGCCGTGGACGCCGACGAACATTGCCAGGTCGTAGCCGCCGTCGATGCCATCCATCATCCCGAAGTGACGCGGCTTGCCACGGCTGAGCGTCGCGCGCTCGTCCAGCTCCTCGGGGATGATGTTGCGGTACGGCCCGTGGACATCGACGACCGACACCTCGGCGCTCGGGTCTGCGTCGAAGATGCCGGCCACCACCGCGCTGGCCTCGGCGGTCATCAGCCGCCGCGCCCGCTCGTACTCGGGGTTCCCCGGCGAGCCCTCCGACGGATGGACGACCCCGGCCACGCCCTCGATATCGACCGTCACGAACACTCGCATCATGCTGTCTCCTCCTTCGTATCGACCAGCCGCCGCGACGATGCAGCCTCGGTCGGCTGTTGTCAACCGGCAGCGTGGCCCGGAGAATGACACGACGATCTGAAGGCAGCTTTGAAGGGGGCATCATGGGTGACGGGACGGCGCTGGTGACGAAGGATCGATTCATCGGCGGGGACGAGCGAGCCTATCTGCTGACGGCCGGCGAGGGTCTGGCCCCGGCCAGCGTGCTGGACGCGACCGCGCGCTACTTCGCGGACAAGGCCGCCGGAACGCCCGGCCGCGCCGCCCAGGAGGCGGTCGAGCGCGAGTGCCGGGCCGGGCTGGCGGCGCTGATGGGCGCACAGCCGGACGAGATCGGGCTGCTCGGCAGCTCGTCGGAGGGCGTCAACGCTGTCTACGCGCTGGTGGACTGGCAGCCCGGCGATAACGCCGTCGTGCCGGTCGATGCGCTGGAGTTTCCGTCGGTGATCCTGCCGGCCCTGCGCCGCGAGCGCGACGGCATCGAGATCCGCCGCGTCCCGCACGAGGAGTGGGATATCCGGCCGGAGGAGATTGCCGCGCTGGTCGATGACCGCACCCGGCTGGTCTTCCTCTCGCACGTCTCCTACCGGACCGGCACGCGGATCGACCTGGAGCGCGCCGCCGCGCTGATCCGCGAGCGCAACCCGCGGACAATCGTCGCGGTGGATGCCACCCAGTCGCTGGGCGTCGTGCCCGTCCCGGCGCGCGCCTGCGACTTCGTGGTCGCGACGACCTGCAAGTGGCTACTTGGGCCGCACGGCGTCGGCGTCTTCTTCTGGAACCGCGAGCGCCAGCCGGACGCCGAGCCGGTCGGGATCGGCTGGTACAGCGTCGTCGACGACCTGCATTTCCCCTACGACCTGAAGCCGGACGCCAGCCGCTTTGAGATGGGCGGCCCGAATATGCTGGGCATCTACACGCTGAACGAGGGGGTGCGGCTGTTGAACAAGATCGGCGTCGCGCAGATCGAGCGCCACGTCCTCACGCTCGGCGGCCGCCTGCGCGAGCAGCTCGACGCGCTCGGTCTGCCGCTGATGACCCCAGCGGATCCCGCCCGGCGGGCCGGCATCGTCGCCTGGGCCGACCCCGACTGCGCCGCCACCGCCGCCCGTCTCGCCGCCCAGGGCATCGCCGTCTCCGGCAGCTCCGGCCGCATCCGCGCCGCCATCCACCTCTACACGACCGCCAGCGAAGTCGATCGCCTCCCCCAGGCCATGCGCTAGAACGAAAAAGCCCCCCTCTCCCGCAGGAGAGGGGGGTTGGGGGGTGAGGTCTCCCACCCCCCGGTTCGGCCTACGGCGCTACCGGCAGCGCCCCGGACCGATGGCTCCCGTGTTGAAGCGGGAGAGTGTGTTGGTCCAGCTTGCGAGCTGTGCCTTCTGCGTGCTGTTCATCGCAGCGACCTGGGCCGGCGTGTAGGTGTCGAAGATTGCCTTCGCCCCGTACATCGCATCGACCACTTCCTGTGGCGCCGACGCGCCGTGCAGCAGGTTCAGGTCGGCCACAACATACTGCTGAGCCAGGTTGTAGTAGGCCGCATCGTTGCCACGCGGCACCAGCATCAGAACCATTCGGAAGCTATATGGGCTCTTGAAGAACGTGGTGTCCGCGCCCCGTGGCCCAACCAGATCCCAGGTCGCGTCGTAGCCACGCCGGCCGCCCTTGTCGGCCATGTTCACCCAGTAGCTCGAGTTCTGCGTGCAGTCGCAGACTGCCTGGCGGATCACCTTCACCGTCACCGACCACTTGGCGTCCCCGGTCTTGCCGGTGTCAGTCGTCGTGTAGGTCGCGGTGTTGTCGATCACCTTGTTGGTGTTGGACGGGAACGGCCCGACGGTGATCGGATACTTCCACGTCTTGGTGTTGCCGGCGCTCGACGCCCCGGCGGCGCTGACTGTGCCCAGCGGGCCGGCCAGCGTGTCGGTCACGTTGATCGTCTCGTCGGTGATCGTCGACGGGTCACCGATGGCAACCGTCGTCGATGCGCCGAACGCCACCCCGCCGACTGTCACCGTCGCCGCTGCCGTTGCCGATCCTCCGGCCGGCGGGAAGCTGCTGCCCAGCGCCGCGGTGTAGTTGCACGTCGCCGTGCCATCAGCCGGGATCGTCACCTGCCCACCGGAGATCGTGCAGCTGGCGGTCGGGCTGAACGTCGCTGCAACGCCGTTGACATTCCCCGCGATCGTCGCCGTCATCGGCTTGGTCGGGTTCGGGTTCTTGATCGTCAGCGTGCCATTGACCGTCAGGTCGCTGTCGTTCGGCGTCGCCGTGACATTGACCGTGTAGTTGATCGTGCCTGGCTGCCAGAACGGCAGGGTCATCGTCGTCTGGTCCGCGGTCTTGGTGATGTTCCAGTTCCAGGCCCGTGTGTAGTCCGCCGTGCCCTGGCCGCTGACGACCGGCGCGTAGCAGTCCACCGTCACCGAGGTGTTGGCACTCGTGCCCGTCTGATCGATGGTCGCCGTGTTCTGCAACGTGGCCGAGTAGTGGCCATCCTTGTAGGAGGCCGGGTCATTCGAAGCAGACAGCCGCATCCTTGTACTTCCAGGTTGTGCTGTCGGAGACCGGGCCCCACGTCTCGCCGTTGCTGTCGGTGACGTTCACCGACTTGTCCCCGTTCTCCGTGATCGTCGCCTTGCCGAAGTCGGCTGCCGCTGTGCCGCTGGCCGAGCCAGTCGGCGTGTGGGCCAGTTCCTTGTCCCACGTCGCCGTCGCGGTGTTCATGCCGCTCGATGGGTTCGGCGCGCTGGCGTAGGTGCAGGTGTAGGCCAGCGTCTTCGTGCCGGGGCCGGCCGACGTCGCCGCCGGAACGGTCACGTTCGTGCCGCCCGGGACGGAGCAGACGCCGCCGTTGTTCACAGCATCCGTCACGGTGACGGTAACTGCCTGGAACTGGTTCGGGTTGCTGACAGTGATCTGACCCGAGACGACCCAGGCACTGTCGACAGTGTTCTTCTTAACGCCGACGGTGTAGTTCAGGTCAGTCGAATCGCCGGCGAACTGGCCCACCGAGGTCGGATCGACGCTCTTGTCGATCGTCCAGCTGTAGGTGCGGACGAACGCCGTGTTGGCCGTCTTGGAGACCGTCAGGTCGGCCGCGCCGCAGACAGTCACCGTCTTGCCGGCGCTGTCCACCGTCGTCTCGCCAACCTTCAGCGTCGCCGTGTTCGTGTAGTCCGTGCAGACCCCACTCACACCCGCCAGGTCCAGCGAGTAGGTGAACGTGTCGCTCGCCCATGGCTCGCCGTTGGTCCCCGTCAGCGTACCGAGCTTGACTGGCGTCGTCAGGCTCACCTTGTTGTCGTAGACATCAACCGTCTTGTTCTTCGAACCGACCTGCGTCAGCGTGAACTTCGCAGTGCCGTTCGCCGAACCAGTCGCTGTGCCGTAGGTCTGCTGGTTCCACGTCGCCGTCGCGGTGTTCGTGCCGCTGTACGACGCCGGGGCGCTGGCGTAGGTGCAGCTGTAGTCGATGACGACCGAGCCGCTCTTCGGGATCTCGATGTTCTGGCCGTTGGTCGGCGTCCCACCGATCGACATCGTGCAGGCGCCGCCGTTGTCGACAGCATCCGTCACGTTGGCGACGATCGCCTGCCAGTCGTTCGGGTTGCTGACCGTGATCTTGCCAGTGACCTTCCAGTTGCTGTCCTTGATGCCGGTCTGCGTCGCCGTCACGCTGTAGTCGAACGTGGCGTTCGTGCCGGCCGGAACGTTCTGGCTGTCCTTGTTGGACGTCTTGCTGATATCCCAGAGGTACTCGCGGTCGAACGAGCCGCTGGCGCTCTTGGAGACTGTCAGGTCGGCCGCGCCGCAGACAGTCACCGTCTTGCCGGCGCTGCCCAGCGCGTCATCACCCGACTTCAGCGTCGCTGTGTTCGTGTAGTCCGTGCAGACCCCGCTCACACCCGCCAGGCCCAGCGAGTAGGTGAACGTCTCGCTCGCCCACGGCTCGCCGTTGGTCCCCGTCAGCGTACCGAGCTTGACTGGCGTCGTCAGGCTCACCTTGTTGTCGTAGACATCAACCGTCTTGTTCTTCGAACCAGACTGGCTCATCCCGAACGTCGCGTCCCCACTGGCCGTCCCAGTCGGCGTCGAGTACTTCGCCTTGTCCCAGGTCGCCGTCGCCGTGTTCTTGCCCTCGTACGACGGGGATCCCGTGCCGGTCCACGCGCAGGTGTAGTCGAGCATGACCGTCTGGCCGGCGCCAACTGCCACGTTCGTCCCACCAGTCACCGTGCAGCTCCAGCCCGCGCCGATCGAATCGGTCACGCTGGCCACCGTCACGGACTGCCAGTTCGGGTTGTGAACGCTGATCGTGCCGCTGACCTTCCAGTTGCTGTCCTTGATGCCGGTCTGCGTCGCCGTCACGCTGTAGTTGAACGTCGCGTTCGTGCCGGCCGGAACGTTCTGGCTGTCCTTGTTGGACGTCTTGCTGATGCTCCAGAGGTACTCGCGGTCGAACGAGCCGCTCGCGCTCTTGGTGACCGTCAGGTCCGCGCCGACGCAGATCTGGACGCTCGCGCTGTCAGTCTGCTCGGTCTCGGTGATCGTCGCCGTGTTGTCGTAGGTCGTGCAGGCGCCAGCGACGCCCGCGCGATCGACCGAGTACTTCCAGTCCCCGGTGGCCGAGAACGTCTTCGTCGTCGGGCTGGCTAGCGGGTCACTTACCGTGATCGTGTCCAGGCCGGTCGTCGTCGTCGCGGCCTTGGCGAAGTCGTAGGCCGCCGTGCCGGACGCCGTGCCGGTCGGGGTGTGGGCGGTGTCCTTGTTCCAGGTCGCCGTCGCGGTGTTCGTGCCCTTGCCGGGGTTGCTGGTGAACGTGCACTCGTAGGTCACGCTCGCCGTGCCCGACGCCGGAACGTTCACACTGCCGCCGCCCGGGCTCGTGATCGAGCAGACGCCGCTGTGGTCGATCGCGTCACCGATGGTGGCAGCGATCGCCCAGCCGTTCGGGTTGGTCACGGTGATCGTGCCAGTCACCACCCAGGCGCTCTGGACGACGGTCTTCGTCACATCGACCGTGTAGTTCGAGGTAACCGTGCCGCCCGCGGCGATCGTGACACTCGACGCTTCGACGTTCTTGGTGATGCCCCAGGTGACTGTCCGGTGGTAGGCCGGATTCGCCGTCTTGGAGACCGTCAGGTCGACGCCGGTGCAGACCTGGACGCTCTTGTTCGCCGAGCCGGTGACCTTGGAGTTGTCCTTGGCCGTGTAGGTCGCCGTGTTGTCGAAGGTCGAGCAGCCGGCCGCCTCTGGCGTGAACTTCTTCTCGTACTTGAATTCCTTCGGGCTGGCGTCGGTGTACTTGACCGTGCCCAGCGAGCCGGTGACCTGCGTGTCGGTCACATTAACTTCGTCGTTGACGCGGGTCACGCCCGGGTTGGTCCAGTTGAACGGCAGGTCGACGCTGGCCGAGGTCGTCCCCGCGCCGAGCGACGTCCAGGTCACCGTTGCCTGGTTGGTCTGCGCGCTAGCTGCCGGCGCCGTTCCCTTGTAGTCGCACTCGTAATTGAATGTCGCGCTGCCGCCGGCCGCGATCGTCGTGCTGCCGCCGGTGACGGTGCAGGTCGCGTTCGGCTCACTGAGGATCTTGTCGCTGACACTGACGCCCGTCACCACCTGATCGTTCGGGTTGGTAACGGTGATCGTGCCGCTGACCTTCCAGAGGCTGTCCGTGCCGGTGTCGTGGGTGACGCTCACTGTGTAGTTGAACGTCGCCGTGCCGCCCAGCGGGATCGTCTGGCTGCTCACGTCGGACGACTTCTGGATGCCCCACGCGTAGGTGCGAGTCAGCGCCGGGTTGGCCGTCTTGGTGATGCCGAGCGACGCGATGCCGCAGACAGTCACCTTCTTGCTCGCCGTGCCCAGCGCGTCATCACCCGACTTCAGCGTCGCCGTGTTCGTGTAGTCCGTGCAGACTCCACTCACACCCGCCAGGCCCAGCGAGTAGGTGAACGTCTGGCTCGCCCACGGCTCCGAGTCCTTGCCGGTGACGCTTCCCAGTTTCACAGCCGGGTTCAGGTTCACCTTGTTGTCGAAGACATCAACCGTCTTGTTCTTCGAACCAGACTGGCTCATCCCGAACGTCGCGTCCCCGCTGGCCGTCCCAGTCGGCGTCGAGTACTTCGCCTTGTCCCAGGTCGCCGTCGCCGTGTTCTTGCCTTCGTACGACGGGGATCCCGTGCCGGTCCACGCGCAGGTGTAGTCGAGCATGACCGTCTGGCCTGCGCCAACTGCCACGTTCGTCCCACCAGTCACCGTGCAGCTCCAGCCCGCGCCGATCGAATCGGTCACGCTGGCCACCGTCACGGTCTGCCAGTTCGGGTTGTGAACGCTGATCTTGCCGGTGACCTTCCAGTTGCTGTCCTTGATCCCGGTCTGCGTCGCCGTCACGCTGTAGTCGAACGTGGCGTTCGTGCCGGCCGGAACGTTCTGGCTGTCCTTGTTGGACGTCTTGCTGATGCTCCAGAGGTACTCGCGGTCGAACGAGCCGCTGGCGCTCTTGGTGACCGTCAGGTCCGCGCCGACGCAGTGCGTCACGGTCTCCGTGGCGGACTGCTTGGTCTCGGTGATCGTCGCCGTGTTGTCATGCGTCGTGCAGCCGGCCGGGTCGCCGCTGAACGTGTGCTTGTAGGTGAACGTCTTCGTCGCATACGGCGAGCTGTCGTTGCCCGTGACCGTGCCGAGCGTTGTCGGGTTGGCCAGCGGGTCCGTCACGGTGACGGTCTTGTTCGTCGCGCCGCTGCCGCCGAAGGTGATGCTTGCCGTCGCAGTGACGGAGTTGCTCGTCGTGTGGGCGGCGTCCTTGTCCCAGCTGATGGTGGCCGTGTTGACGAGGCCGGTCGTCGTCGGGCTGCCCGTGCCAGTCCACGCGCAGGTGTAGTCGAGCACCTTCGTGCCGGGATGCGTGGAATCCGTCGCCTTCGGGACGACGATGCCCGTGCCGCCGCCAGTGATCGTGCAGGACCAGCCGGCCCCGATCGCGTCGCTGACGTTGACCGTCACGGTCTGCCAGGTGTTCGGGTTGTTGATCGTGATCTGGCCCTTGACGCTGTAGCCCGCATCGGTGACGCCGGTCTGGGTCACGGTGACCTTGTACTCGAACTCAGCCGAGCCGGTCGCGTTCTCGATGCGGTCGTTCGTCGCCGTCTTCTCGATCTTCCAGAGGTACGTGCGGTCGTAGGAGCCACTGGCCGTCTTGCTGGCGGTCAGGTTCGCGCCGACGCAGACCGAGACGTCCTTGCTGGCCGAGCCGGTGACCGTCGAGCTATCGGTGGCCGTGTAGGTCGCCGTGTTGTTGTAGTCGGTGCAAGCGCCAGTGACGCCCGCGTGCGACAGGTCGTACTTGTACACGGTCGGGTTCTCGCCGACGCCAGCCGTGGCCGAGCCGAGATCGCCGTGCAGCGAGTCGCTGACGGTGACCGACTTGTCGACTTCCGTCACCGTCGAATCACTCCAGGCCACGATCTTGTCGTATGTCGCCGACTTGCCGGTGGCCCAGGTGACAGTCGCGCGGTTGGTCTGGCTCGTCGCGGCCGGCGCGCCGGACCAGGTGCAGGTGTAGGTGTAGTGCTCGGTTGCGCCCGCCGCGATCGTCGTCGCGCCCGCGGCGACGGTGCAGCTGTCCTTGGTGTCGCCGAGGATGTCGTCGGTCACGACGACGTTCGTCATGGCGGCGTACTGGTTGTTGTTGGTGACGTCGATCGTGCCGGTCACCTTCCAGGCGCTGTTCGTGCCGCCGTCGTTCGTCACCTTGACGGTGTAATCGAACGAGGCGTCGCCGCCCGGAGCGATGTTGGCGCTGGTCTTGTCGACGTCCTTGGTGATCGACCAGCCGTAGGTCTTCGTGTAGGACGGGCTGGCCGACTTCGTGACCGTCGCGCCGGCGTCGACGCAGACGGTGACCGTCTTGCCGGCCTGCCAGTCGGTGCTGTCGAGCCACGCGCTGTTCTTGTAGTCGGTGCACGTGCCGTTGACGCCCTGGAAGGTCAGCGGGTACTCATACAGGCCTTTGGCCCACGTCGGGCCGTCGGTCGCGTTCAGCGTGCCGAGCGTCACTGAGCCCTGGTTGACCTTGTTGTCCTTGACCGTGACCGTTGCGTTGGTCTTCTTGTCGGGGTTGAAGGTCACGCCCACCTGGCCGGTCGCCGAGGTGCTCGGCAGATTGAAGATGGCGTTCCACGACGCGGTCGCGGTGTTCTTCTTGCCGGTGTAGTCCGGCGGCGTGCTCAGCGCGCAGGTGTAGTCGAGCACCACCTGGCCGTTGGCCGGGACGGTGACGCCCGTGCCACCAGTCACCGTGCAGGTCGTGCCCTCGAAGCTGTCGGTTACGGTGACGCCGGTAATCGCGATTCCGTTCAGGTTCTTAACCGTGATCTTGCCGGCGATCTTCCAGTTGCTATCGGTGAAGCCGGTCTGGTCGACCTGAACGTTGTAGTTGAACGTTGCCGGCCCGCCCGGGCTGATCGTCACGGTCGAGCTGGACTCGTCGATCGACTTGGCGATCTTCCACTGATAGGCGCGGTCGAACGTGCCGGTGGCGGTCTTCTCGACGGTGAGGTTCTTCAGCTGGGTGTTGGTGAAGGTGCAGGTAACCGTCTGGCCGCCGCCCAGGTTGATGTTGCCCGGCGTGTTACCAGTGCCATCGCAGGTCGCGCCGGTGTTGCTCCAGCCGTCCTTCCCGAGCTCGCTGACCGAGTAGACGCCGGCCGTCAGTGGGCCGCTGTCGTTGGACTGACCGTTCGTCAGCGTGAAGTTCGAGCCCCAGCTCGGCTGGAACGTGAACGACTCACCACTGGCCGGGTTGGTGACCTTCTTGACGATGATCTTCCCCTGCTGCGAGTTGGTGAACGTGCAGGTCACCGTCTTGCCACTGGTCAGCGCGATGCTGCTCGGCTGGCTGCCGTCGTCGCAGGTCGCGCTGGTCATCGTCCAGCCGGCCGGGAGAGGGGTGTTCTCGGACACGTTGTACGTGCCCGCCTTGATCCAGCCACTGTCCTTGCTCTGGCCGTCCTTCAGGTTGAAGTTGCCGGCGAAGTTGGAGGTGAAGCTGAAGCTCTGCGTGCTGCCGCTCGGCTGGGTCACCTTCTTGACGATGATCTTGCCTGCCGTGACGTTGATCGTGATCGTCTCGTAGATGATGTTGCCGTTTTTGTCCTTCAGCGGATTGCCGTCGACCGTCGCGTAGACCCGGCAGGTGTAGGTGCCCGGCGCGGTGTCGTTGGCGACGGCAACGGTCTCGGTGAAGCTGGCCGACTCGCCCGGCTGGACGTTCTTCGATGCCGGGCTGAAGGTGATGCTCAACGGCGGCGCCTGGCAGTTGGCGGTGTCAACCACCAGCTTGACCGCGACCGGCAGGTTGGTCAGAGCGTCGATGATCGCGTCGGCGACGACATCGTAGTTAGCCGTCCCGAGGTACTCGCCGCCAGTCGCGTCGGAGATCCGCGTCGCCTGGCCCGGATTCGGATTGTTGCTGATTCCATCAGAATCGAGGCCGTTCGCATTCGCCGGGTTGGTCACGTTGAGCGACATGACCTTGATGCCGGCCGCCTGGAGGGCAGCGATGTCCTGCGCCTCGGTGTGCTGGCCGCCCCAGTAGGTGAGCTGCCCAGGCTGGCCCTGGGTTGGAATGCCGTTGCCGTTACCACAATTGCCGACGGCAACCGGTCCCTTTGTGCGCGGCGAGGGATCCCAGCCGGAAGAGTCGCCGATCAGGACGACGACGCGGGTGACGTCCGAATCGGTCCGGAACTTCACGTCGAGATTGGCGACGTTGGAGCCGTTCCGCGAGGCGACCTGCCAGAGCGCGTTGATCCAGCCCTCGGGGGTATCACACCCATTCTGGCGCGCCGCCAGCAGGTTGATGCCGCTCTGGGCAGTGGTGATGTTCGACGTCATCGACTGGAGGACGGCGAAGAAGTAGTTGTTCGGTGGGCTCTGGGTGTCGTAGTCGTCGCGGTAGCCAGCGACGGCGAACTGCGAGTCCGGCACCTGGGCGCGGACCGTGTTCATGATGTTGGCGGCGTTCGTCTTCACGTTGTCGATCGACGGCTGCATGCTGCCGGTCGTGTCGACGAGGAAGAGAACGTCGAGCTTGGCCGGCGGGCCGCTCGGCGTCGTCACGAGCTTGGTGACGTCGACCGAGCCACCCGGCGGCAGCTCCTGGGTCACCGTCAGCGGGCTCAGGCTTGGCTCCGCTGGCGGGCCATCCTGCTTATTGGTGAACGTACAGTTGATGTTCTGGAACGTTGTCGTGCCGCTCGGCGGAACGATCGTCACCTTGCGGTTGGCCTTGTCAGGGGTGACGGTCCAGCCAGTCGGCTGGGTGCCGCAGGCGATGTTGCTCAGCGTCCAGCCAGCGGTCGGAGATTCGGTGACGACGTGGGTTCGTGCAGACTGATTGCTGCCCGAGTTGTCGACCACGAACGACTGAGACTCAGCGTTCTTCAGGCTGAACGGGCTGCCGCTGACCGCGACGCCGTTCTTCGCTGCGTTGAAGCTGAAGCCCTGGTTGGTCGCGTCCGGCGACGGATCGGTGACCTTGTTGATCGTCACCTTGCCGGCATAGGTCGTCGTGTTAGTGAACGTACAGGTGATGTCCTTCTTCGTGGGACTGTTACTTTTTGGCGGGGTGATCGTCGCCGTCCGGTTGCTCACGCTCGTGCTGACGGCCCAGTTGTTACCCGGCGAGCTCGGCGAGCACACGATACTGCTCACCGACCAGCCGGTGGCGGACGTCTCGGTGACGACATACTCTCGATCCGATGTACTGTTGTTAGAGGCGTTCATGTCGATGGACTTTGAGTCCCCGTTCTTCAGGTTGAAGTTGGGGATCGTTTCGCCAGATCTCGACACTGAAAAAGTGAAGCTCTGGTCGAACGGATCCGGGTTCGGATTCGTGACCTTCTTGATCGTCAGCGTGCCCGCGGTGCCCGCCGCCTGCGCGACCTGCGGCGCTGTCACCAGCGGGCCGAGGAGCGAGACGAGCAGCGTCACAGCGGTGACGAGCCGGATCAGGAATGCGTTGCGACTACGACTCATGATGGTTCCCTCCCCGGCCCCCGCCGGCTGCCCAGACGACGATCGAACCCGATGTTGTTGCTGGCCCGGACGCGACGAACGCCCGGAGGCTCTGCCCCCAGGCGATAACGATTCCGGCCGGTGGACCTCCTGGCCCCGCGCGTTCCATGGCGCCACTCCCTGACCCTGGCGTGGCCGGCCCCCAGGCCGGTGTTCCCCGCCGCGTAAATCCGGAGACAGACCCCTCGTCTGCCTCACGCCCCGCATCCAGCCGGGCCATCCCCGACCGATGCGAGATCCCCGGCCCCCGGGGGAAAACAAACGACCGGCCATGGAATCGTCATGGCCGGTCGCACCACTCGCTCTTCGCCACCCAAGGTGCCCGGTTCAGGGTCGGCGTGTCATCGCGTCCATATTCGATTGTCCCCGCCGCCCACCGGGGCGGCCGACCGATCAACGTAGCCGATTACTCGGCGCTAGAAACAGAAACGACCGGCCATGGATCGTCATGGCCGGTCGCACCACTCGCTCTTCGCCACCCAAGGTGCCCGGTTCAGGGTCGGCGTGTCATCGCGTCCATATTCGATTGTTTCTGCCCGTCAACCTGGCGTTAGCGCCATGCCGAACGTGCTTTCTGGTCTAGTCTGCGTGCATCGTAGCACGCGGCAACAGAGAACGCAATACGTGATTTCTCGGGATCGTTAGCCGATCCGGTCGGAACGCCCTTCACGCCTATCTCTGTCGATTCGATTGCTCCTCGCCAGACACGTCAGAGACTGCCCCGCGTCGCAATCGAACTCCAGGCCGGCCGAAACCATAGCAGGATCGTTCCCGCTACGCCAAATCGGCGGGTGGCTGGCCGATCGACGCCAGTTGCTGGCGCGACAATCGAGGTGGAGCAACCCCTTCCCCTGTTCCTCCCCCGGGGACGACGGGAGATGGGAAGAGCAAAGCGGTTGCGTTGGAGCGCAATTGTGTCCGGCTCAGCGAATCCACGATCCGCGCGGGGAGGGCCGGGGACATGGGCCGGAGGATCATCGGTGGACAGGCCCGGGCCTGTCCCTACGCAGATATCGGCGTCCTCGTCCCTCGTCCCTCGTCCCGAGTGGGCGTGCGCCTGCGGGCGCCGGACAGGCCCAGGCCTGTCCCTACGCAGGTATCGGCGTCCTCGTCCCCCGTCCCTCGTCCCGAATGGGCGTGCGCCTGCGGGCGCCGGACAGGCCCAGGCCTGTCCCTACGCAGATATCGGCGTCCCCCATCCCCCGTCCCCCGTCCCTCATCCCTCATCCCTCATCCCTCATCCCTCATCCCTCATCCCTCATCCCGACGGTAACGCTCGTTCCCTGGCCGGGGGTGCTGGTGATGGAGATGTGGCCGCCGTGGGCTTCGGCGATGGCGCGGGCGATCGAGAGGCCGAGGCCGACGCCGCCGGAGGCGCGGGTGCGCGACGGGTCGGCGCGGTAGAAGCGGTCGAAGACACGCGGCAGGTGCTCGGGGGCGATGCCAGCGCCGGTGTCGCGGATGGTGAATGTCGCGCCACGGCCGGACGGGCCGGCGCGCAGCTCGACGTCGCCGCCGGACGGGGTGTGGGACAGCGCGTTATCGAGGAGGATGCGAGCGAGCTGGAGGATGCGCTCGCGGTCGATCGGCAGCGGCGGGGCCGGCTCGTGGACGACGCGCAGCGCGACGCCCCGTGTATCGAAGAGGGGTCGCATGCTCTCGGCAGCCTCGGCGGCGACCGCGCCCAGGTCGGCCGGGGCGAGATCGAGCGCCAGCTGCCCTGCGTCCGTACGCGCCAGCAGCAGCAGATCGTCGACCAGCCGGTCGGTGCGATCGACCTCGACGAGGATGCTCTCCAGCGCCGAGGCGGATTCAGCGACCGGGCGGTCGGGATCGAGCAGCGCGAGCTCGGCGTTGGCGCGAACGAGGGTGAGCGGGGTGCGCAGCTCGTGGGAGGCGTCGGCGACGAACGCGCGTTGGCGCTGGAACGCGGCGTCGATCGGGCGCATCGCCCGGCGGGCCAGCAGCAGGCCGGCCGGGACGGCGACCAACGCGCCGAGCCCGACGCCGGCCAGCGTCATCCAGCGTAAGAGCGCCAGCTCGGCCTCGTGCTCACTAAGACTGCGCGCCGCCTGGACCGCGCCGGTCACCTCGTCGTCGTCGCGCAGCGGGTACGTCATTACCCGCATACGTACGCCGTCTACGCTCACGTCGCGGGTGTCCTTCCTGCCGGAGAGCGCGCTCTCGATGGCTGACTCGACCGGCAGGCCGGCGAGATCGACGCCACGGGGGTTGGAGACGATCTTCCCGTTGCGGTCGACGACAAAGACGAGCGTGTCACCAGAGCTGATGACCTCGCGGGCGTGCTTGTCGTCGTCGTCCTTCTTCGGAATCCCCCATCGCTCGGGGTGATCGCGGACCACCTCAATCTGGCTCTTCAGCCCGCCGTCGATCTCATCGTCGAGGCTGTGTCGCATCAGCACGAACGTCGCCGTCCCGGCCAGCGCGATCACGACGATCACGGTCAACGCATTCAGCAGCGCCAGACGCCGCCCGACACGGCTAAACATGGGACGAAGGGACGGGGGACGGCGGACGGGGACGTCGATACCTGCGTATCGGACAGGACCGGGCCTGTCTGCCGAGGGGCGCCCTCTGGGCCACGTCGGCCACCCTCGCGTCGCCCTCGGCCCCGGCCAACACTCCATTACGACCCGGACACTGTGTTCGTGCGCTATGTCCGTACAGGTTCATGGCACCTCATCCCAAATGGACGTGAATCCCTGGCGTGCGCCTGCGGGCGCCGGACAGGCCGGGTCCTGTCCCTACGCAGCCATCGGCGTCCCTCATCCCAAATGGACGTGCAACCCTGGCGTGCGCCCGCGGGCGCCGGACAGGCCCGGTCCTGTCCCTACGCAACCATCGACGTCCCTCATCCCAAGTGGACGTGCAACCCTGGCGTGCGCCTGCGGGCGCCGGACAGGCCGGGTCCTGTCCCTACGCAGCCATCGACGTCCCTCATCCCAAGTGGACGTGAATCCCTGGCGTGCGCCTGCGGGCGCCGGACAGGCCCAGGCCTGTCCCTACGCAGCCATCGACGTCCCTCAACCCCCGTCCCTCGTCCCCCGTCCCCCGTCCCTCATCCCTCATCCCTCATCCCTCATCCCCGAATCGTATAGCCGGCGCCGCGGACGGTGTGGATGAGGGAGCGGGTGTTGAGCTTCTTGCGCAGGTAGTGGATGTAGAGGTCGACGATGTTCGGCTCCGGCTCGGCGTCATAGCCCCAGACGCGCTCGAGGATCTGGTCGCGGCTGAGGACGTGGCCAGTGTTGCGCAGCAGCAGCTCGAGCAGCGCGTACTCACGCGGGCTCAGCTCGACTGGCTCGTCGCCGGAGAAGACCTGATGGGTGCGCGGGTCGAGCGCGACCTTGCCGGCGCGCAGGACGGGCGGCAGGACTGGCCGTTCGACCCGGCGGGTCAGCGCGCGGACGCGGGCCAGCAGCTCGGCGAAGCCAAACGGCTTGCCGAGATAGTCGTCGGCGCCGGCATCCAGTCCCTCGACGCGCTCGGGCATGTCGCGACGGGCGCTGAGGATCAGGACCGGCGTGCCGACTCCGGCTTCGCGGAGCTGGTGGCAGACCGCCAGCCCGTCGATGCCGGGCAGCATCCGGTCGAGGACGATCGCGTCGTAGCCGCCGCCGAGGGCCAGGTCGAGGCCGGTCAGGCCATCGTAGGCCAGGTCGACATCGTAGCGCTCGCGTTCCAGCACCTGACCGATGATCCCGGCCAGCTGCTGTTCGTCCTCGACAACCAGTATCCGCATCGTCGCTCCGCTAGCGCCGCTGGGCGCTCTGGTGGACCTGTCGGTAGCGCTCGACCTGCGCCCGCATCCGTTCGCGGTCGCGCACCGGGCCCGGCATCGAGACCGGCCCCTGCCCACGTTGGCCCAGCCGCAGCAGCCGGTAGCTGGTCAGAAAGACGACCGCCGCCGTCGTCAGCCCGTAGAACGCCGCCGCCCAGATCTGCCGGCTGTCGCTCCCGGCGCCGATCGCGTGGGCCAGCGCGACGGCCCAGAGCGGGAAGGTCAGCCGGTGAAGCAGCGCCCAGCCACGCCGGCCGAGCAGGCCACGGACGGCGAAGCTACCGGTAATCGCCAGCAGGCCCCAGGCCGCGAAGATCCCCAGGTCGGTCCACGGTTGGCGGACATCGCTGGCGAACGGCACAAGCACGCCAAGCATACCGAGCGGCACGGTCGGGTCGAATGCCAGTGAGAGGATATGGAGGCCGAGCATGACGATCGCCAGCTCGCTGGTGACCCGGTGCATCAGCCAGCTCTGGCCCCCGCCGGCCAGCGCCCGCGGCAGCTTCGTCGTCATCGCCAGCCCGGAGACGACCGATAGCCAGAGTAGCAGGTAGAGCGTCAGGCCCGAGGCGCGCGCGAGATACCAGGTCAGCGGGCTGAGCGACGTGCCGCCGGCCGCTGCGCCGGCCGCCAGGCCGAGGATTCCCGCCGACACGACGATTAGCCCGACCGGCGCGAGCGGGACGCGGCCATCGGTCACTCGTGGTTGTGAAGCCATCTCAATGCTCCCTTCGGTCGATCGTCCGGACGGCCCCGTCATGCTCGACGATGAGGGCCGGGCCGACGCGGCCGGCAAACCCATCCAGCGCGGCAGGATCGCCGCCGGACAGGAAGAGCGCCGTTGCGGCGACCTCGGCGAGGCCGGCAGTCTGTCCGACCACAGTGACCGACCACAGTGACCGGTCGGCCGATGTCCCAGTTCGCGGGTCGATCAAGTGGTGCGCCTCGGCGTCCCCGCGCCGCCACGACCGGCGGTTCGTGCCGGAGGTCGCTGCCGCCTCGTCATGCATTCGTACGCGGGAGATGTCGCGCTCAGGGTCGCCGGGGTGCTCGACACCGACAACCCAGCCGTCGCCGGTCGGCCCATCGCCCCAGACGCGCAGATCGCCGCCGGCCGAGACACAGCCGCCCGGCCAATCGGCCAGCATCGCCGCCAGCGCATCGGCGTAGAGACCCTTGGCGATGCCGCCCAGGTCGATCGTGACGCCGGCTGGCAGCCAGACGGTTCGCGCCGTCGGATCGAGCACGATCCCGCTCACTCCTGGCGCGGGGACGCGAGCGTCGTCGGTATCCGAGGGCAATGCTGAGGACGGTGTCGTGTCGTATCGGATGTCTCGCTGGCGATTCAGCCGTGCGCCAATGCCAGCCCACGGGATCGGCAGCCCTCTCCGCCCTGTGCCATTCCGATCCTCAGCGGGGAACCTCTTCCCGGGTTTGACTGTATTCATCAGGAGAGATCCTTCGCGTGCGCGCTCAGGATGACAAGGCACAGGGGGGCTACCGACCTGAGAGTTCACACTCGTCGACCCACTCGGAACGACCGATGTGCCAGATGGCTGTGACTCCGGCGTTACGTCAAGCTCGCGGAAGTCGCGGTCGTAGCCGAGGGCGACGAGAGCCGGCAGGATGGTCGGGTCAAAAAGCCCGCCGCTGGCCCGGCTGCCCTCCAGCGCCGCCGCAACGGCATCGTAGAAGCGCGGCGAGACGGCGACCGGCTGGCCGGCCGCCGTGTTGAGCCGCGAGAGCTCCGAATCGGGTCGGAAGCGGCTGAACGTGCGCTCCCATTCGGCGGCCAGCTCCTCGGCCAGCTGCCAGGCGCTGGCCGGGTCGCGGTCTTCCTCGCCGGCCAGCGCCAGCTCGATCGTCGATCCCATCGCCGGGAAGGCGTGGCGCGCGACTGTGCGGGTCGCGATCGTCGCAGCGCTCACGAGGTCTTCGTCCGCACATCCGAGCCCCGCGAGGACTGGCTGCCGCCGTCGTCGTCGTCGTCGTCGTCGCTGCTGAAGAACGTCGTTGCCGGGCGGCTGTAGGCGGGCTGGCTGGTGGCAGCGCTGGAGGTGTCCGGCGGCGACGCGATGACAGCGAGACCGAAGAATCCGAGGAAGCTGGCCAACGCGCCGACAATCAGCAGCCGGCCCAGCCTCCCCTCCGAATGACCGCGCGTCGCCCGGGCGGCCGGATCGACCAGCAGAACCCGTCGTCCCCGACCTGGTGTCGTATTAGTCATGGTGTTCCTCGTCGTGCTTGTCCTTCTTGTCGTGATCGTCATCGTGCTTGTCGCGCTTGTCCTTCTTGTCCTTCTTGTCCTTCTTGTCGTGATCGTCGTCGTGCTTGTCCTTGTCGTCGTGGTCGTCGTAGCTCACCGCCACGAGGTCGGCGTTCGCGCCGTCCGCCTGCCACATCGCGGCCTGTGTGGACGAGACCGGCTGGCCGAACCAGTCCAGTTGCGCCCAGTCGCCGCGATTGATCGCATCGGTCTGCTGCGCGGCGTAGCGGCTATCGGCCGGGTCAGCGGTGGTGATCGACGGGCCGACCAGCACCGCGCTGACGATCAGCGCGAACGCGACCGACAGGGCGGCCGACATCCAGAGGGCAATCCGTTGTGACATGTAATGCTCCCCATCATTTGCCATCGCGGGCCCCGCGCCCGCATCAACTGGGAACACGATAGGGCGGGGACATTTGAACGGGGTTAGAAGTTGGGGACGGGGGATGGGGGACGAGGGACGGGGACGTCGATGGTTGCGTAGGGACAGGACCCGGCCTGTCCGGCGCCCGCAGGCGCACGCCAGGGCTATAGGCGCCCGTCAGGCTATTGCACCGCTCCGCGCCGATCGCCGATCGCCCCAAACCTTCCCCGTCCCCCCGTCCCGATTCGTTGGCAACGAGATTGCGCGGGGGAGTGGTACGACACGCCGCTCGCTGTCGGGCGGCCACGCAGGAGGGCGACATGCCACAAGGAACGATCAAGACAATCTTGCCCGACAAGGGGTTCGGGTTCATCACGCCGGATGGCGCGCCAAGTCGCGGTTCGGACGTCTTCTTCCATCAATCGGCTCTGGAGGATGGATTCGTCGGCGACCTTCACGAAGGGCAACGCGTCGAGTTCGACGTCGAGCCGGATCCGCGTCATCCCGATCGCAGCCGCGCGACGAACGTCAGGCTTATCGAGGAGTAACCATCGCTCTGGCACGCCAGCCTTGCCCGGCTATCTGGCCGGGCTGGTTGGCGTGCCAGACAGCGCAGCGGCGCGGCCGGCCGGTCAGCCTCCGAACTCATCGCGGACGAACGCGACGATCCGCTCGACTCCCCGGCTGACGATCTCGGCCCCCTTCTCCGCCGTCGCGACGGCCGGGTTGCCGACGACGCCGGTCTCGGAGCGCGCCTTCATGCCTTTGTACTGGGTGATGTCGGCGTATGGCAGCGGGCCGGCCGGAGTCTGGTCGCGGATCTCGTCGCGGACAACCAGCTCTGGCGCGATGTGGAGCATGATCGACGTGCCGATCTCGGAGGCATGCCCGTTGGCCTGCGCGCCGGTCTCGACGACATCCTTCACCAGCGCGGCGACGTAGTCCCACCAGAACACCTGTGCGCAGCGGGCGCCGTGGGCATCCTGCAACGCCATCGCCACCTCGCCGACCGGGCCGATGTTGCCACGGTGGCTATTGATGAAGAGGAAGCGGCGGAAGCCCCAGTCGACAACGCTCTCGGTCATCTCGCGCAGATACGCTATCAGCGTCGGCGTCGAGATGCTGAGCGTGCCGGGGAAGTCGCCCAGCGAGCGAGAGAAGCCGACCGGCAGCGCAGGCAGCACCGGCGCGCCCAGCCGCTCGCCAACCAGCCGCGCGATATGGGTCGCGACGATCGTGTCCGTCCCGACCGGCAGGTGCGTCCCATACACCTCGACCGCGCCACTCGGGACGATGATCAGGTCGGTCTTCTCGCGGATCTCATCGAACGCCGGCCAGGGATGCTCGAGCATGTACATGTGCCTCGCTGCCTTCCTCTATCAATCAATGCCCGCGTTGGGCCGCCAATGTCGCGGCGATCTTGCGGTTGGCGCCGGAGATTTCGACCAGCGGCTCGCCCGCGCGCAGGCGACGACGCTTCTCTGGCTCGGCTCGGGCCAGCGGCTCGCAGTGCTCGACGAGCATCGCGATCTGCTCCGGCTTGATGACGAGGACGCCGTTGTCGTCAGCCAGGATGATGTCGCCGGGGGAGACGCTGACGCCACCGCACTGGACGATGGTGTTGATCTCGCCGGTCTGGGCCAGCCCGCGTGTTGTGATTGGCGAGACACCGCGACTGAAGACGAGGTAGCCAAGATCCTCGATCTCGACGATATCGGTGAGCGGACCATCGACGACCGTCGCGGCCAGCCCCTTGACGTGGGCAGCCAGCGAGGTCATCTCGCCCCAGCACGCGTGCTTCTCGTCGCCGTTGCGGTCGATAACCAGCACGTCGCCCGGCCGGGCCATGTCGATCGCCTTATGGACGACCGAGCTGTCGATTGCCATTGCCCTGACGGTGAGCGCCGGCCCGCAGACAATGAACCCGCGCCGGCCGGTCGGCCGCAGCGCCGGGTCCATGAAGCCGAAATGCAGGACGTGGCCGATCGTGGCTGGCGGGATCTCGCGCAGACGATCCAGCAGCTCGGCCGGCACGTCCGGCTCGATGCGCTCGTTGATAACGATCATCGCTCGCTCCTCCATTCCGGTCTGGCGGCATACGCGCCCACATAGGGTATGCGAGTCCGCTACACTGGTCGAGTCTGACGAGCAGCGCAACCAGGAGGCAGAAACGACATGAGCGACACGATGCGGGTCGGGTTGGCGCAGATGAACACCCAGTCCGACAAGGAGGCAAATCTGCGGCGGGCGGAGGAGCTGATCGACGAGGCAGCGGCGCGAGGAGCGCGGCTCGTCGTCCTGCCGGAGTACGTCAGCTTCCTCGGGCCGCGCGAGCAGCACGAAGAGGTCGCCGAGCCGATCCCTGGCCCGACGACCGAACGCTTCGCGGCGAAGGCGCGCCAGCACGGCATCTGGCTGCACGGCGGCTCAATCCATGAACGCTCCGACACGCCGGGGATGTACTACAACACGTCGGTGGTCTTCGACCCGAGCGGCGAGATCATCGCGACCTATCGGAAGATCCACCTGTTCGACATCGACCTGACCGGCAACGTGACGGCCAACGAGTCGTCGACGATCCTGCCGGGCGACGAGGTGGTGACGGTCGATATCGATGGCCACACAGTCGGGCTGTCGATCTGCTACGACCTGCGCTTCCCGGAGCTCTATCGCCAACTGGCGCTGGCCGGCGCGGAGGTACTGCTGGTCCCGGCGGCGTTCACGATGTTCACCGGCAAGGATCACTGGCACGTCCTGCTCCGGGCACGGGCGATCGAGAACCAGACCTGGGTGCTTGCGCCGGGGCAGTTCGGCGCGCACGAGCTAAACGCGCAGTGCTACGGCCACAGCGTCATCATCGATCCGTGGGGCACGGTCGTCGCCGACGCGCCGAACGGCGAGGGGGTCATCGTCGCCGACCTCGACTTCGACGCGCTGCGGAAGATCCGCGCCCAACTCCCGTCGCTGGCCAACCGACGGCCCTCCGCCTACCGCGAACCCGCGACGGTCGGATCGTAGGATTATCAGGGACGGGGGACGGGGGATAACCGGCGGGACAACGTGAACCGGGCAACTGGCACATCACCGGCCGTGTAGCCGCCAGACAGTGCGTCCCCCGCCTCTCATCCCCCGCCTCTCATCCCTCACCCCCCCACCCCTTCGGCCGCAGATAGACGAGCCAGTAGACCGCCGCGACGAGCAAGCCGCCTCCGATGATGTTGCCGATCGTGACCGGGAGCAGGTTGTTCCAGAGGAAGCCGCTCCAGGTCAGATTGGAGAGAGCGTCTGGTTGAAGGCCGGCCGCCTCGACGACAGCCGGACGATCGCGCAGCAGGATACCGAGCGGGACAAAGTACATGTTGGCGACGCTGTGCTCGAAGCCGGACGCAACGAACCCGGCAATTGCGGGGACGATCGCGACGACCTTGTCGACGTTGCTGCGGGCGCTGAAGCAAAGCCAGACAGCCAGGTTGACCAGCGTGTTGCAGAGGATGCCGCGGGCGATCGCCTCGCCAAACGATAGCTGGACTTTGGCATTAGCGGTGGAGAGGGCCGCCGCGCCGACCTTGTTTCCACCCAGCGCCCACTGGCCGGCGAGATAGACGAGCGCGACAGTGCCGAGCGCGCCGATGAAGTTGCCGAGATAGGCGAGGCTCCAGTTGCGCAGCAGCCTGCGCGCGCTGACCTGCCGGCCCAGCCAGGCCATCACGATCAACGTATTGCCAGTGAACAGCTCCGCCCCGGCGATGACGACCAGGATCAGGCCCAGCGAGAAGGCGACTCCGACCAGCAGACGCGTCGGGCCGAAGCCGAGCGTCGAATCCACCCCGACGACCGTCGCCAGTTGCGCGCCGAGCGCGATGAACGCGCCGGCTAGCACTGCCAGCGTCAGCAGGCTGAGCACATCCAGCCCGGCTTTGGTAACCCCGGCAAGCTCGACGCGACGGGCCATCTCGGCCGGCGCGTAGGGATCGAATGTCGGGACAGTGATGCTGACCGGCTCGTGACCTCGCGCGTCCTGGGCGGACATCTGGCTGCTCCCCTCCGACCGTGCTGCGATCCGTCGTATCGATCATCGAGCCGAAGGGATGACAACCGCAACATGGAGCGCCAACACAGCGCGCCAATTCCGTGTCAACCGAGATACCACAGCCAGGAAGAGGGGCGTGCTGGCGGGGTGTTGGCGCGGCCGGCACGCCGTGACGATGTGCCGGCCGCGTGGGAGCCTAGACGTCGCGCATACGCAGGAGGCGCATGCCGTTGAGGGTGACAATCAGCGACGCGCCGACGTCGGCGAACACTGCTTCCCAGAGTGTCGCCGCCCCGCCGACCGCCAGCAGCAGGAACACAACCTTGATCACCAGCGAGAAGCTGATGTTCTGGGCGATCACCCGCTTCGCGGAGCGCGAGAGGCGGATGGTGAAGGCGAGCTTGCCGAGGTCGTCACCCATCAGAGCGATGTCGGCGGTTTCCAGCGCGGTGTCCGTGCCGGCCGCGCCCATCGCGATGCCGACCGTCGCGCGAGCCAGCGCCGGGGCATCGTTGACGCCATCGCCGACCATGCCGACACGGCCGTGGCGTTCGATCAGCTCCTCGACGGCGGCGACCTTATCACCCGGCAGCAGGCTCGCCCGGACGTTGTCAACGCCAGCCTGACTGGCGATCGCATAGGCGACGGCCGGGCGGTCGCCGGTGAGCATCACTGTCTCGCGGATGCCGGCCCGCTCGATCGCCGCAATGGCGTCGCGCGCCTCGGGGCGAACCTCATCGGCCAGCCCGAGAATACCGGCCAGGACGCCATCGACTTCGACCAGCACTGCTGTCTGGCCGGCCTCCTCCAGCGCGGCCAGTTGCCGCTCGACCTCGGGAGCGACGTCGTCGGAGACCAGCTCGCGGGCGCCAATGCGGACTGGCTGGCCATCGACCATCGCCGAGATGCCACGGCCAGTGGTGGCGGCGACGTCGGTGACGATGTGA
The DNA here is from genome assembly GCA_037045155.1 of Thermomicrobiales bacterium. Taxonomy (NCBI): domain Bacteria; kingdom Pseudomonadati; phylum Thermomicrobiota; class Thermomicrobia; order Thermomicrobiales; species Thermomicrobiales bacterium. The sequence goes on along the minus strand of JBAOIG010000005.1, from coordinate 734,786 downwards.
CCGTTCGCCGGCAACCCGCGATCGTGGGCCGCGTTGACAATAGCCGTCCCAAGGGGATGCTCCGAATAGCGCTCGACGGCGGCGGCCAGGGCAAGGAGCTCGTCCGGCGCACGGCCATCGAATGGCTCGATCGTGATGACGCGCGGCCGGCCAACGGTGAGGGTGCCGGTCTTGTCAAACGCCAGCGCGCGAAGCGAGCCGGCCGCCTCCAGATGGGCGCCACCCTTGATCAGAACACCACCCCGCGCCGCAGCCGAGATCGCGGCAACGATCGAAACCGGGGTCGAGATGACAAGCGCGCACGGGCAGGCAATCACCAGGAGAACGAGCGCGCGATACAGCCAGCTGGCCCAGTCGCCACCAGCCAGAAGCGGCGGCAACAGCGCGACGGCGACCGCGATAGCAATAACTGCCGGGGTGTAATACATCGCGAATGTGTCGACGAACCGTTGCGACGGGGCGCGCTGGGCCTGCGCCGCCTCGACCATCCGGATGATCCGGGCAATGGTCGAGTCGCCGGACTTGCGAGTAGCGCGGACATCCAGCACGCCCTGGCCATTGATCGTTCCGGCGAAGACGGATGTCCCCGACGCGACATCGACCGGGATGCTCTCGCCGGTGACCGGCGCCTGATTGATGGCCGACGCGCCAGCGACAACGACGCCATCGACCGGCAGACGCTCGCCAGGCCGGACAATGACGATATCGCCGGGCGAGACCTCGCTAGCCGGGACGCGGTGCTCGTGATCACCGTGGCGGACGATCGCCTCGGCCGGGGCCAACGCCATCAGCGAGCGAATCGAGTGGCGGGCGCGGTCCATCGTCGCTCGCTCGAGCGCCTCGCCGAGCGAGAAGAGGACGACGACCGTCGCGGCCTCCAGCCACTGGCCGAGCACGGCCGCGCCGATCACGGCAATCGTCATCAGTATGTTGATGTCCAGCCGGTGGGTAGCGCGAACGGTCGCGACACCCTTGCGGGCCACCGGCCAGCCAGCCACCGCGGCCGCCACAGCCCAGACAGCGATCGACGCCTGCTCGGGAGCGCCGACCAGCGAGAGGGCAAGGCCGGCCACCACCAGCACCGTCCCGAGCAGCACCAGCCGGTCCTGGCGATCCGCCAGCACGCGGCGCAGCAGGCCCTCCGGCGGCGCTGTGGCCGCGGCGCCCTCCTCGGCCAGCCGATAGCCCATCGACGAAACCGTCCGCGCGATCGCATCGCGGCTCGTCTCGGCAGCGGCGTACTCGACCGCCAGCCGGGCGCCGGCAAAGTTCACTGCGGCATTTGCGACACCAGTCATGCGGACGACGCCACGCTCGATATTGCGAGCGCAGTCGGCGCAGTCCATCCCTTCGATCGGCCAGACTTCGTGGGTGAACGTCGTCGCGAGCGCCTGGCCCTCGGCGCGGACCGCGCCCTCCAGCAGCAGCGGCGTCGTTACTGCCGGATCGTAGGCCAGCGCGACGGCCCCACCGGATTCCAGCTCGGCGGAGGAAACCCCGCTCACCTCCCTCAGCCGGACAGTCAGCCGGCCGAGACAGGAATCACAGTCGGCGACCTCTGGATCGAGCAGGCTCGAGAGGGTGAACCGCGCGACATCGGAGGGTTGGGCAACCGTCATGTCTGATCCTCCATCGTGTGACGGACATGGTCAAGCGCCTGGCCAAACAGGCCGGCGACGTGCTCATCATCCAGTGCGTAGTACGACAATCGCCCGTCGCGGCGGGCACGCACAAGGCCACGCTCGCGCAGGACGCGCAACTGATGGGACGCGGCGGACTGGCTCAACCCGAGGGTTGCGGCGAGATCGCTGACGCACAGCTCGCGCGCCGCCAGCGCCGCGGCAATTCGCAGCCGGGTCGGATCGGCGAGCGCGCCGAACAGCTCACTCGCCCCGGCCAGAACCCTCGCCTCCGGGAGCGCCGCGCGGGCGGCGCGAACCGCTGCGAGGTCGACGAGTGGCTCATCAGTCGCAACGGGCTCCCGGAGCTGGTCGCTCTTTCGCGGCCTAGCCATGGGAGACGCTCGAGACGTGGAAGAACGTCCACTGCCCCCATGAAGAGCGGGATCGGCCGAGAGGAGATTTTCCGGCTGCGGCCTCAGAATGACAGGTCGAAGAGGGTTGACGGGTGGCGAGGATCGACTGCTTCGACGGTCCGCCGGGACGTGAGACACGTGCTATCGATCCGAATGGCACATATTGAGACTGAGTATCAACGCATGAGTTACTATTCATAAATAGAGAATACAACGCCCAACCGCTCTTTGCAAGAGGGTCGGGCGGAGATGTTCTAGAGGTTGCGGTAGATCGCCAGCGCCTCGGCGAGCGCGGAGAACGTGGCGGCGTTGGATGGGTCAGGGTTGCAGATCGCGTGGGCGACGCCGAGGTCGGCGAACGCCTTCAGGCCCAGCCGCGATCTCCCGCCGGAGCTGCCCTGCAGGAACTTGTCGGGATCGAGATCCTCGGCCTGCTCCTCGGCAAGATGCGGGAAGACGACGTTGATGCCGACTGTTGTCGCCAGTGTGATCGGGTCGCGGCCGGCCTGTTCGCAGGCGGCGATCATCTCGGCCTGCCGCTCCTCGAACAGCCGGGTTCCGCCGAACCATGCCGCGTTCCACATATCGGCGTGCTCGGCAGTCAGGCGTAGCATCCGTGGTCCCCGCGAGGCGACCAGGATCGGCGGACTACCGGGCCGCGGACCGCGCGGGATCATCGCGGCGTCGTTGGCGGCGAAGAACTCGCCGCGGACGTCGGCGACTCCGTCTCGCAGCAGAGGTCGGATAATCGAGAGCGACTCCTCGAACTGGCCGGCGAGCTGGCGAAACGGATAGCCGAAGGCATCGAATTCCGGCTCGTGCCAGCCGGCGCCAAGGCCGAGAATCACCCGCCCGCCGGAGACCTCATCGGCGGTGATCGCCATCTTCGCCAGCAGCGCCGGATTGCGCCAGGCAGCACACATCACCAGCTGGCCCAGCTCGACTCGGCTCGTCGCCTCGCAGAGCGCGGCGAAGACCGTCCAGCCCTCCCAGATGCCGAACTGCGGTCGGTCGGGAAATCGATAGAGCAAGTGATCGTAGACCCAGACCGAATCGAAGCCATCATGCTCCGCCTGCAACGCCAGGTCGCGAAGCTCCGCATACGGCCGTGGGTCTGTCTCCCCATCGCCTGCCCCCATCGGGAGGATTACGCCTACCTTCACAAATAACGCCCCTTCACCAGACAGTCGAACTACAATCCCGACAGGATAACCGGTCGAGGCGTCAGCAGCGCTGTCCGGCTGGTGGGGCAGGCAGGGTCGGCAACTCAGCAAGCGTTCATCGTCATCGTTCAGCGTTCGACATAGGATTGACGCCCACGCGCCAGCCGGTGCCTCGCCGAGCGATATCCGGGGGCGGCGGAATTGGGCCAGGCGATGCGAACGAAGACCGCGATGACGGTCACATCTGACGGATGGAGAGTCGATGAGCGGGACATTCACCCCAGAAGAGCGAGCCGCGATGAAGGAGCGGGCCAGAGAGATCAAGGCGGAGGAGCGCGCGAGCAAGAAGAAGGGGGAGGGAGAGAGCGACGTTCTCGCGAAGATCGCCGAGATGCCGGAACCCGATCGTGTCATGGCCGAGCGGCTTCACATCATCATCATGGCCGCCGCGCCGATCCTCTCGCCGAGGACCTGGTACGGGATGCCCGCATATGCCCTGGACGGCAAAATCATCTGCTTCTTCCAGAGCGCGGCGAAGTTCAATGCGCGCTATGCGACGTTCGGCTTCAGCGACACGGCGAACCTGGACGATGGCGCCATGTGGCCGACCTCCTTCGCGCTAAAGGAGCTGACCGCCGACGAAGAGGCGAAGATCGTCGCGCTCGTGAAAACAGCGGTGGGTTAGGCCGGCGGCAACGACCGATACCCACTTCACGATGAAGACGGCGATAGTGAAGCCCCATCGGGATACGATCGAGCAGCAGAGTCGCCTGCCTCTGATACTTACCCCGCGTCTCGCGCTTCGACTACCTCCGGCGCGACGCCGCGCAGCTGAGTCCAGAATGCGACGGCGGCGACTGCCACCATTGTGACGAGACCGCCGACGAGCAGCGAGGTGGGCGTGCCGAAGGAGTTGGCGACACCGCCGGCGACCAACGCGCCGAAGGGAGCGGTGCCGGCGAAGACGGTTGTGTAGACGCTCATGACCCGCCCGCGCAGCTCGTCCGGCGCGCTGGTCTGGACGGTTGTGTTCGCCATCGCCATCGTCGTCGTCGAGCAGAAGCCGATCGCAGCCAGCGCCAGCATCGCCACGCCGATTGCCAGCGGGATCGCGCCAACCAGGGCGAGCGTGATGTCGAGCGCGCCGAGCGCGGCGGCGGTCGTGAACAGCATCCAGCGCTTGACGGATGTCACGAGAAAAGCCAGCGCCAATGCGCCGATCAGCGATCCAACGCCGGAGGCCGCCATCAGCGCGCCAAACGCCCCGGCCCCGCCGTGGAGGTCGTGCTTGGCCAGCAATGGTATCCAGACGTTGAAGTTCATCCCGAACGTTGCCACCAGTCCGACCAGCAGGATCGGGCGGAGAATATCCTCGGTCGAGCGCACGTAGCGCAGCCCTTCGCGCATCTGCTGCAGGCCGCGCCCGCGAACGACAGTGACGTGCGGGCCAAGCTTCATCAGCAGCAACCCTGCGATCACCGCCAGGTAGGAAAGTGAATTCAGCCCGAAAGCAGCCGCCGGCCCAACGGCTGCCAGCAGCACGCCAGCCACCGCCGGCCCGATGATCCGCGCCGCGTTGAAGAGCGACGAGTTGAGGGCGATCGCGTTCATCAGATCGTCCTTGCCAACCATCTCGACGACGAACGCCTGTCGCGTTGGCATGTCGAAGGCGTTCACGACCCCCAGGCAGAAGGCGATCGCGTAGACCATCCATAGCTCGATCCGGCCGGTCCAGGTCAGAAACGCGAGCAGGCCGGCCAGAACACCGGAGAGCGACTGGGTGACAACCAGCAGATTGCGCTTGTTGACCCGATCGACCAGCACGCCAGCGAAGAGCCCGATCAAGAGCACCGGCGCGAACTGGAAGACGCTAACCAGGCCGAGCAGGAGCGCCGAGCTCGTCAGCGTCAGAACCAGCCACGCCTGGGCCAGCGACTGCATCCAGGTGCCAGTGACCGAGACGAGCTGGCCAAACCAGAACAGTCGGTAGTTGCGGTACCGGAATGCGGCCAGCCCGCGCGGCAGCCGCGACCAGATATCCCGCCGCCGGCGATCCTGGAGCTCACCGCCACGATCAGCCACACATCACCCCTCACCCCATCCCCGGCCGGCCGTTGCCGGAGGCCGCTGTCCTCGTGGGATCGTCACGCTAGTCTCCTGCCAGCGCCTCGGCCTGCTCTCGCGCCTCGACCCGCTCCACCTGGACGACGTCGCGTTTGTTGTTTTTCTCATTCCGCATCAGTGACGCTGTTACCGCGCCGCAAGCACAGACGATCGCGCTGACGAAGAACGTGTTATGAATCCCCGACACGAACGCCAGCTGGATGTCATGGAAGATCTGCGGCAGCAGGGCCGCCTGCTCTGGCGGGACAATCTGCGGCACCAGCTCGAACTGGCTGCTCTTGACCGCCTCGACCAGCCTAGTGTGGATTGCCGGATCGAGCGGCAGCGTATCGAGCCGCTTGCTGGCATAGATTCCGACCCACGACTGGAGCAGCGACCCGAGGACCGCGATCCCCATCACCTGGCCAACGTTGCGAGTCGTGTTCAGAATCCCGGACGCGCTGCCGGCGATTCGCGTTGGCACCTCGCGCATGGCAGCCGCGGTCATCGGGGCGAAGGTCATCCCCATGCCTGCGCCAGTCACGATCAGGGCCGGCAAGAGCGACTGCCAGGTCGTCGAGGTGTCGATCGACGCGATGATCAGCAAGATCCCGACCGAGATCAGCGTCAGCCCGCCGGTCAGGATCCAACGCGCGCCGATTCGATCGGAGAGCCGGCCGCTCATCGGCGCGATGACCATGATCATGAGCGATGTCGGCATCATCGTCAGGCCAGCCCGGATCGGCGAGTAGCCGAGAACGCCCTGAAGGAACAGTGTCATCGGGAAGAAGATGCCCAGCATCCCGAAGGCGACGACAAAGGCAATCGCGCTACCGACCGAGAAATTCCGTAGCCGGAATAGCTCCAGCTTCATCATCGGATCGCTCGCTCGGTGCTCCCACCAGACGAACGCGCCGAGCAGCGCCAGCCCGCCAACGAACAGCCCCAGGATCACCGGGTTGGTCCAGCCCATCGAATTCCCTTCGATGAGCGCGAAGACAATCGCGAAGATGCCAAGGCCGGAGAGCAGCACCCCGCCCCAGTCGATCTTCCGGCTGGCATGGGGATCGACCGACTCCGGCACGATGGCCAGCGTTGCCAGGATCGCGACGATCCCGACCGGCACGTTGATCAGAAAGATCCACTCCCAGGCGTAATGGGTCACGATCAACCCGCCGACGACCGGCCCAACCACCGCGCCGAGCGAGACAATGCTGCCCCAGATGCCCATCGCGGCCCCGCGCTTATCCGCCGGGAAGACGACGGTGATCAATGAGAGGGTCTGCGGCATCATGAATGCGCCACCCACACCCTGGAGGACACGGGCAAAGATCAGGGCGTTTACCCCGGAGATACCGACCAGAGCGCCCAGCCAGCCCGACACACCACAGAGCGCCGAGGCGGCAGTGAAGATCGTCATCCCGACGATGAACAGCTTCTTGCGCCCGAACACGTCGCCCAGCCGCCCGAACGACAGGAGCAACACGGCGTAGGCCAGGATATACGCGTCCAGCACCCACTGAATCTCGGAGAGCGTCGTCTCCAGGCCGATCTGGATCTTGCGCTGGGCGACATTCACGACGGTCGAATCCACCAGAAGCATGAACACCGCCGTGCAGAGCACGACGAGGATCAGCCAGGGATTCCGGGTCGGCTCGACATCCACGCTGGCCGGCATCGCCTCCGGGCGCGGGGGGAGTGTTGTCGACATGGTGCTCCTTCGTCAGCGAATCAGGCGGGTCCGTGAGAGGTCGGCAGCAACGCTTGTTCCTCTGCCGGTGTGTCGGGCGGCGCCATGGAATCTGTCGTCGTCAACGGATAGCCAGGAAGCTCGTGGGGGGCGCGCTGGAGTGCCTCCACGAGCGCATTCAGGACAGGGACAAACGACGATCGGTGCTCTTCCGGAAGGCTACCCAGCGCGGCGCGAATCTGCGCATGGCGCATGTCATGGAACTGCCGGCCGAGATCTCGGGCCAGCGGTGTCAGGTCGATCAGCACCTTGCGTCGGTCGGCAGGGTTAACCGCGCGGTCCGCCAGGCCATCTTCCAGCAGCCGATCGACCAGCTCCGATGCGGTCGGCAGCGAGATCCCAAGCTCGCGGGCCAGATCGCTCAGCGCGGCCGGCCCGGCGCGATAGAGGTAGCCAAGTGCCTTGACCTGCCCGAGGGAACGCCCGGCGTTCATCGGGTGCGCCATCAGCGAGCCGTACAGCCGCCGGCCGATCACCGGCAACGCCGCCATCGCCTCTCCGATTTGCCTCTCCTCGTCGATCATCTCGCTCTCCGATTCATTCGCATTCCGAATGATACGGATTCCGAAGTATTCGACAACTGTCCCAGCGGACAGGTTTCGGAGGGCAGGCAGGACGCAGTCGAGATCCCGGTGGGTCATCTCCGCATCGCCATCAGCGCAATCGGCCGGCGAGACGGTGCCAAACCGGAGCGGTCGTCCACCATCCATCGCCTCCCCTCTTGACTCTTATGCACTGATCGGTAACTCTTGGGCGAAACATAAGGATGTTCAGGTTTACACAGATTTCCTGACCATTGAGGGGACACAAGACCCGGTGCAGCTCTGGATGCTAGGGACGAATTACGAGCGCGCGTCGGTCGAGGTCCGCGAGCGGATGGCCTTCGGCAGCGAGGACCTTATCGACGGTGTGCGCCAGATCGGCCATATCGCTCGCGAGGGCGTCATCCTCTCCACCTGCAATCGCACCGAGCTTTACGGCCTGTTTGACGCCGGAGTGGACGGCGGCGCGGCGCTGCGACAGCTGGTCGTCAGCGCGCGTGACCTACCAAACCCGGTCGTTTCGGCCGCGACCTACCAGCAGGCCGGCCCGGAGGCCATCCGCCACCTCTACCGCGTCTCTTGCGGGCTCAACTCGATGATGCTCGGCGAGCCGCAGATCCTCACCCAGGTGCAGGACGCGCTGGCCATCGCCCGTTCCGAGGCCGTCGCTGGCCCGGTCATCACCCGTCTCTGCACCGACGCGCTGCGTGTCGGCAAACTGGCCCGGACGAAGACCGGTATCGCTCGCAATCGACTGTCCATTTCACACGCCGCGATCGACCTTGCCGCCCGGGAGATCGGAACGCTGGCCGGCCGCCGCGTCGTCGTCATCGGCGCGGGTGAGATCGGCGCCGTCACTGCCCGCATCCTTCGCACGGCCAATACCGCCGACCTGGTGATCATCAATCGCTCGCCCGAGCGCGGACAGGCGCTGGCTGCCGCAGTCGAAGGCCGCTACCGACCGCTCGACGCGCTGGCCGACGAGCTGGCCGACGCGGCCGTCGTTTTCTCGGCCATCGAGGCGCCCAGTTACATCCTCGGGCCGGCCACGCTGCCGGCGTCGGTCGACCGGCGCGACGAGCCACTGCTGATCGTCGATCTCGGCGTTCCTCGCACGATCGACCCCGCCCTCGATGCCCATCCGTTCGTCGATCTCCGAACGGTCGATGATCTCGAACAGATCGCCAGCGCCACCCGCCGACAGTACGACAGCGAGGTGCGCCGCGTCGACGCGCTGGTCGAACAGGCTGTCGATGAGTTCTCCACCTGGCTGCGAATCCGCGAGGCAGCTCCGGCTATCCGGGCGCTGCAGGAGCGAGCCGAGGAGGTGCGCGAGGCCGAGCTGGAGCGCGCACTGCGCCGCCTCGGGCACCTGTCGGAACGCGACCGCGAGGTCGTCCGCGCACTCAGCGCCGGGATCGTTGGCAAGCTGCTCCACCAGCCGATCGTCGCCCTCCGGGAATCCAGCGAGAGCGGCCGGCACGACGAAACCGCCCGCGCGCTGTTCGACCTGTTTGACATTGCGCCGCCCGACAGAAAATCCGCAGAACGCCACTCCGCCGCGGACTGACCCTCCGCGCGCCGCCGCATTGAAAAGGAGCCCACCCGATGGAGCAGACCGGGACTATCACGCACGAGCGATCGATCGCGGCCTTCGAGCGCGCCAGGCAGGTGATCCCCGGCGGGGTCAACTCGCCAGTGCGCGCCTTCCGCAGCGTCGGCGGCCAGCCGGTATTCGTTGCCAGCGGCGCTGGCGCGCGTATTCGCGACGTTGATGGCAACGAGTATCTCGATTATGTCCTGTCGTGGGGACCGTTGATCCTCGGTCATGCCGCGCCGGAGGTTGTCGAGGCGGTCACCTGTGCCGCTGCGAACGGAACCAGCTTTGGCGCGCCAACGGAGGCCGAGACAGAGCTGGCCGAGCTGCTGGCATCGCTCGTCCCCGGAGCTGAGATGGTCAGGTTGGTCTCCTCCGGCACCGAGGCTACGATGACGGCGCTGCGTCTGGCTCGCGCCGCGACCGGACGCGACCGGATCGTGAAGTTCTCGGGCTGCTACCACGGGCACGCGGACATGCTGCTGGTCCAGGCCGGCAGCGGGGTCGCCACGCTGGGCTTGCCCGACTCTCCGGGAGTCCCGGCGGGCGCGACGGCCAACACGCTGGTGGCGAATTTCAACGACCTAGCGTCGGTCGAGTCGCTCTTCGCCGGGTACGGCGGGGAAATCGCGGCAGTAATCGTCGAGCCAGTAGCCGGGAACATGGGGCTTGTCCCGCCGGTGGAGGGATTCCTGGCCGGGCTACGCGAGATCACTCGACGCCACGGCGCGCTGCTGATCTTCGACGAGGTGCTCTGCGGCTTCCGGGCCGGCCCCCGCGGCGCAGCGGCGCTCTACGGCATCGAGCCGGACATCGTCACTCTGGGCAAGGTGATCGGCGGCGGGCTGCCGCTGGCCGCCTACGCCGGCAGACGCGAGATCATGGAGCTGGTCGCCCCGGTCGGCCCGATGTATCAGGCCGGCACACTCTCGGGCAACCCGCTGGCCGTCGCAGCCGGGTTGGCGACACTCCGCGCCATCGGCCGGCCGGGTATTTTCGAGTCGCTGCATCACACTACGGCGCGGCTGATCGACGGGTTCGCCTCGGCAGCCACCGAGGCCGGCGTTCCGGTCCAGACAGCCCAGGTCGGTAGCCTGTTCGGCATGTTCTTCACCGATCGGCCGGTGCATTCGTGGGACGACGCCGCGACCAGCGACACCGCGCGATTTGCCCGCTGGTTCCAGGCGATGCTGGCTCGCGGTGTCTACCTGGCCCCGTCCCAGTTCGAGACCGGATTTCTCTCGACCGCCCACACCGACGCCGATATCGACCGAACGCTGGAGGCCGCTCGCGACGCGATGCGGGAGATCGGCTGACCGGCACGGGGCGCCTTGCCCCTGTGCCTGTCATTCCGAGTGGGTTGTCAGCGCCAGATTGCCCAACCGTTTGGGGCGTCAGCTGCCACCTTGGCTTGTCATTGCGTAGTCGACCGCAGTGAACATGTCAGGCATTGGCCAAACCGTCGTCCGGTCATCTTGAGTGGGCTGTCAACGTCACAGTGGCACACATGTTGGCGCGGCAGCCACCCCCGTGGCCTGTCATCTTCCGCCCGGAGGGCACCCGGCACGCGAAAGATCTCTCCTGCGTTGGACTGGCATCGAGCGGGTGGGAGATCTTTCACTGCGGCTCAAGATGACAGAGGGAGGGGCAGGCTGCCGAGCGGACAGTGAGGCGTTGGCAACCCACTCAATAGATCGTCAACGTCAAAGTGCTACACACGTTGGCGCGGCAGCCACCCCCGTGGCCTGTCATCTTGAGCGCGCACGCGAAAGATCTCCCCATCGTTGATGACGGCCAGCCAGAAGAAGGAGGCCGACGGCCCGACGCGCCAGGAACACCCTATGCTTCCAGCCTCCACATCTGCATGACCATCGGCAGGACCTTCGGCTCGCTCTCGCGGGCCAGCAGGTCGCGCAGGCGCGGCTCGATCACTCGGCCGTATTCTTCGAATGACCAGGTCTGCAGATCGCGAACCGGCTGACCATCTGACGCCGACCAGACCGGAAACGCGCGCTCGACCTCGATCACCTGCCCGCCGCCTGCGTTCTCCAACGTCATCCGCGCAAGCCTGGCGGCAACCGTGCCGAACAGTCCGTCGTTGCCATCCTCGATGCAGTCGTCCAGCCAGTCGAGGTAGTAGTCGACCATGCCAGCCGCAACGAGTCCCGAGCGAGCGGATGCCAAGACTCCGCGATGTGCGTCATCGAGGCGCTCCCAGCATCGATCGAGCAGCGCCATCACGCGACGATCCCCGAGCAACAGCAGGCCGGTGAGGATAGCGGCGCGAGTTGTCTGTGCGACGTCAGGGACCTCTTCCAACGCGATTCGTAGCACCTCGCGTGGGCCGGTCAGCGGGTCATCGCCCGGTATCGTAACGGCGAGATCCAGCGCAGCGGACGAGACGACGTAGCGGTCGGGGTCGATCATGATGAACGGCATCAGCGCATTCCCCGAGGAGACCTGCTCCTCGACTGCTTCAACGACATGCCCGAGAAGCTCCAGCCGTTCCTCCACTGTGGACCGCTTGACGACCACTCTATACAGCGGAATCAGGCGAAACACCTCGGCAGGATCGTTGGTGATGTCATAGCGCATCAGACCCAGGTACATCGCCTGGCGGAGCGCCTCCGGATCCGTATCGTCCCAGCGGCCGGGTTCGTCGGCCAGAGCAACCAATTCGGCAATGTACTGATCGCGCTCGCTGCTCTCCATCGGGGTGCTCTTCTCCTCAGTCGCGACGCAACCGCCGCAACTATCCGCCAGGTTCCGGAAGTCGAACGACATATCAGGCCAGCGCCAGATACTGGCAAACCAACCAGAGACGCAGGGCATCCTCGGGAGCAACCGGCGCGCCGGTGTCGTCCCAGCTCACCGCAACGTTGGCGAGCCAGGCGGCAAACGCGCCTTGCTCGCCGCGAGCCTCCCACTGGAACAGCTCGATCGTCGGCGCGCAGCCTTCGACCATCACGGCGTGGTCCCAGTGCTCCAGTGCCTCGTCTGGGTCGGCCTCAGCAGCCACGTCGATCGCCGCGAGGTGGTCGGACAGCGCCTCCTCATCGCCACGCAGTGCCATCGTGAGCTCGCGCGCCAGCCAGACCTCGCCGGCGAATATCGACCGAATCAGGATCGGAAAGTGCCCGTTTCCCCAGCCGCTGCGCCAGATCCAGCCGCGCACCAGCTGGCGCAAGGTCTCGTCGTGCTCGTCCGCGGGAACGACTGCCACCAACGTCTGTCGGTCCAGGACATCGACCTCGACGACGAAACGCTCACCGGTGCCAAAGTCGAATGCCAGCAACCCATCGACCTCATCCTCATGCCGGATCGCCTCTATCAGCGTCTGAGCAGAGACGGCGATCTCCCACCAGTCGATGTCGTTGACCACCAGCGACAATGCGAGGCTCGTGGTGTCCACCACCCGGCCCGCCGACCTGCGCAGCGCCCGCGCAATCGCGTCGCGCAATACCTCGTCCGGTAGCTCATCCGGCGACATCGCGACATCGAAGTCGGCCATCAATCGCCCTCCCAGCAGGTGCGCCTCACTCGGTCTCCCAGCCTGTCGCGTTCCGCTTCAGATCGAGAGAGTATCCATAGTGTGCATCCTGGTCACATAGAGGGAAGAGTGTCGTTCCCGCTCATCTCGGGCGTCTGAAAGCCCGACAAGCGGTCGGGATGTGATCGGTGATGGGGAGTCTGCGTCCCGGCTACTCGGAGGGGGCCATGGCACGTTTCGCGCCAGCGATCGGGCGGCTCGTTACTTCCGCACCCACCACGTGCGCCACTCGTTGCGGCGCGACCAGGCGAACCAGGTTACAGCAACGAGAATGACGAGGATCACGAAGTACTGGAAGTAATTGACGGCGCCCGAGACGCGCTCCCACTGATTGCCGAGGATCCAGCCAGCGCCGATCAGGGCTCCGTTCCAGACTGTGCTACCGATCGCGGTGTAGATGATGAACGACAGCAGCGGCATCCGGGTAACGCCGGCAGGGATTGAGATCAGGCTACGAACAACCGGGATCACGCGCCCGATCGTAACCGCCTTGCCTCCATGGCGGTCGAACCAGCCGTTCGCCTTATCGAGATCGGTCTCCTTCAGTAGAAAGAAGCGACCGTAGCGACCGATGAATGCATAGAGACGAGCCTGCCCGAACCAGAGGCCAACGCCGTAGAGAATCAGCGCGCCGACGATCGAGCCAATCGTCGCCGCGACCATCACCCCCAGCAGTCCGAAATGACCCTGGCCGGCCATGAAGCCGACGAGCGGAAGGATCAGCTCCGAGGGGATCGGAGGGAACGCGGTCTCGGACAGGATCAGCAGCGTGATGCCAATGTAGCCGAATGAGTCAATGATGGAAATGATCTGATCTTGCAAGCCAGAAAACACGAAATCGCTCCAGTTTCGCCCGTCATCATGATGCCCGGGATGTGGGACAGCGGCGCCGACCCGCGAGGAAGAAGTCGGATGGCCAATCGGGAAGGATAGCGGTGTTCATCGAAGAATCCAAACCCCGCCTTGCCGCCCGCCTATACTGTCCTGAATGCGCCCGGCGGCTATCGTGTTGTCGATGGTGGATGATGAAACGGCTATCCAGGAGGTGTGATTGCCCAATCTGAGTGAAATGGCGCCAGGCAGCGAGATTGCCGGCGTCATCGTGCGTGGCTACGGCCTCTACTACGATGTTGCGACCGACGCAGGCCTGCTACGCTGCACGCTCCGTGGCGCGCTCAAGCGTGCCCGCCGCGGCACCGACCCGGCGGCGGTCGGAGACCGGGTCCGCGCGATGCTGACGACGCCGGAGACCGACCCTTCCGAGGGGGTTATCGAAGAGATCCAGCCGCGGGAGCGCACGCTCTCGCGGCTTGCTCGTGGCACCGCCGACGTCGAGCAGGTGATCGTCGCCAACCCCGACCAGCTCGTTGCCGTATTCGCCATTCACCAGCCGGAGCCGCACCCGCGGCTCGTCGACCGCTTCCTGCTGATCGCCGAGGCGCGCGGGTTGGCAGCAATCCTGTGTATCAACAAGGTTGATCTGGCCCAGCCGGGCGATGTCGCCCGTTTCGCCGAGCCATACCTCGCCGCCGGTTACCCGGTGGTCGAGACGAGTGTGCGTTCTGGCGCAGGGATGGACGAGCTGCGGGAGCGACTGGAGGGCAAGGTCAGCGCGTTCGCCGGCCCGTCCGGCGTCGGGAAGTCGAGCCTGCTCAACGCGCTGGCCCCCGAGCGTGTGGCGGAGCGAACCGGCTCCATCTCGGAAGCCACCGGCAAGGGCCGGCACACCACCACATGGACGACTCTCTTCCGCATCGGCCCCGACACCTACGTCGCCGACACGCCCGGCATCCGGGCCCTCCAGCTGTGGGGAGTTCACCTGGAGAAGCTCGACCAGCTGTATCCCGAGTTCCGGCCATATCTGGGCGAGTGCTACTATGCCGACTGCCGGCATCTGAACGACCCGGGCTGTGCTGTCCGCGCAGCCGTCGAGGCCGGCGCGATCCACCCCGACCGCTACGAGAGCTACCGATCGTTCGTTGACGAGGGATGAGGGACGGGGGACGGGGGATGCGGAATGGATCTCCTCCCCCTCTCCCAAGGTTGGGAGAGGGGCGGGGGGTGAGGGCCGTCCCCCGTCCCCCGTCTCTACATCCCGACCATAAGGAGCAACCGATGCAAGCCGTTACCACCGCGCTACGAGACCTGTTTGCCGACCAGCAGACGGCGATGCGTGAGATCGTCTGGGGGCTGAGCGCCGAGGCGCTCAACTGGGCGCCGGCCGGCGGCAAGGACACCAACTCGATCGCGCAGATGCTCTCCCACGCGCTCGACGCCGAGCGATTTCTGGTTGCCGCCGCAGTTGGCGTGACGCTCGACCGCGACCGCGAATCACACTTCTCGATCGAGGTCGACAGCGCCGATGCGTTCATCGCCGAGATCGACCGCACCGCTGGTCTGGTCTATGACTGGCTCGGCCAGCTCTCCGACGACCGGCTTGCCGGCGACGTGCGGCTCCGTGACTCGTCGCGCAGCGGCGCGTGGCTGGCGATCCATGCGCTGGAACACGCGCGAGAACATATCGGACAGGCACTGCTGACCCGGCAGCTCTACGAGGCCGGGCAGCGCTAGCGACAGCACAACCCCTTGCGCAATCCTCGCGTCATCGCTAGGCTGAACGTGGGGGTATTCGTCGTTGGGCATCGTCTCCGCAACAGAATGTGAGCGCAAGATGGGCGGCCGGGGTCGGTGGTCGTTAGCGGTGCTGCTGGCGGTCTGGCTAGCATTTGGCGGACTGCTCATCGCGCCAGGGACGGCGCTGGCCGGCAACGACGCCATCATGCGCACATGGCAGCACACCGATGCGCCGGTGGCCGCTGGCAAGGCGGGCAGGACCTGGATGTGGGGTCCGGCACTCACCGACGAGATGAACGAGACAGCGACCAACGCCCCGGGCGGCACGCGCACCGTTCGCTACTTCGAGAAAAGCCGGATGGAGATCGCGACCGACCCCGCCGCCGACCCATCCTCGATCTGGTACATCACCAACGGACTGCTGGCGAAGGAGCTCGTCACCGGCCATCTCCAGACCGGCGCAAGCACGTTCGAGCCACGCAAGCCCGCGCAGGTCAACGTCGCTGGCGACCCTGACGACACCACCGGCCCGACCTACGCCAGCTTCCTCAGCCACCTCGCCGACCCGCCACTGGCCGGCGGCGCCGCGATCACCCAGCGGATCGACCGCGCCGGCGTCGTCCACAACGACCCGGCATTAGCCAGCCACGGCGTCACCGCGGCCGAGCGGCTGACCGTGCCCGGCATCGACCACCAGGTCGCCAGCGTCTTCTGGGAGTTCATGCGCTCTGGCGGGCTGGTCTACGAGGACGGCCGCTACCGCGACGCGGCGCTCTTCCCGAACCCGTACTACGCCACCGGCTACCCGATCAGCGAGGCGTACTGGGCCGATGTTCGCGTCGGCAACACGCCGAAGGTCGTCCTGGTGCAGGTCTTCGAGCGCCGGGTGCTGACCTGGACGCCGGACAACGCGCCCGGCTGGCGAGTCGAGGCGGGCAACGTCGGCAGCCACTACTACCAATGGCGCTACGGCGCTGCCCCGCCGGCCGGCGCGCCGCAGATCGAGCTGCCGGCCGTGCCGGATTCCCCGTTCATGGACGATCTGGAAGCAGAGCTGCACGGGATGGTGAACGGCTGGGCCGGCCAGAACGCCGTCAGCGTCACTGACCTGCAGACGGGCCGGACGATCTCGGTCGGCGGCGATCGGCAGCAACCAGCCGCCTGCACCATCAAGGTGTTCATCATGGTTGCGATCGCCGAGGACATCTCGGCCGGCAAGTACACCACCGCCGACGTAGAGGATCTCGTCCAGTCGGCGATGGGCCCGAGCAACACCGGGCCGGCGCGCGAGCTGATCCGCATCGCCGGCGGCGGGGATATCAACGCCGGCATCCACCGCATCAACCAGATCATGCAGCGCGTCGGCATGCGCGACTCGATCCTGCGCCACCCGCCCGACTACTGGGGCGACTACGGCTACGGCGATGGCGACAACTACCTGACCGCCGACGACATGAACCGCGGGCTGGAGGCGATCTGGGAAGGCCGCAGCGGACTCAGCGACTGGGGGCGTGACTACGTCCTCTGGAGCATGACGCTGGCAATCCCCGGCCAGCAGTACTCACTCGGCGGCCCCCTGCCGGATGACACCGTGCTGTACCACAAGATTGGCCTCGTCTACGCGCCATACGACACCTGGAACGACGCCGGCATCGTCGTCTTCAACCGCGGCGGCCGCGAGTACGCCTACGCCATCAGCTACCTCGGCTCCTGGGGCGGCAACTGGCTCGACGCCTATTACCACGGCGCCGAAGTCTCGGCGGTGACCTGGGCTGCGTTCAGCGGGGCGTATCGGTAGAGGCCGATGAGCTCACTCGAACCCTTTGTCCCCGTGCGTGCTGGGAGTGAGCTTGTTCATATCTATACGGTTCATGGGTAGAATGTCGTCCCGACCAACGCAGGAATCCATCGTGTTCCAGCACACGCTCTTGACATTGTCGTCGTTTCATGTACCCTAGGGGGGTACCGTAAGTCATGACGACAGGTGACAACCCGATGCCGACGATGACCGAGATGAACTCCGATACACGCCAGGAACTCATCGACCGCCTCAAGCGGATCGAGGGGCAGGCGCGCGGGATCCAGAAGATGATCGATGATGGGCGCGACTGCGAGCAGGTGATGACCCAGATCGCGGCGCTGAAGGCCGCGACACACGCGCTCTCCGGCGAGATGCTCGAGGCCTGGACCATCTTCTGCATGTCCCACCCCGACCGCTTCGCATCGCCCGAGATCGCCGCGCGCAAGATGGTCGACCTCGTCGTCAAGAACAGCCGCTAGTAGTAACCACGGAGGTTTCGTTGAAGCTCGAACGGATCTACACACCCGGCCTCGCGCAGGTCGCCTACATCATCGGCGACGAGGATGCCGGAGTCGCAGCGCTGATCGACCCGCGCCGCGACGTCCAGGAGTACATCGATCGCGCGTCCGCTGCCGGGCTGACGATCACCCAGATCTACGAGACCCACGTCCACGCCGACTTCGTCTCCGGCGCGCCGGAGCTGGCCCGCGCCACCGGCGCGACCGTCTACGCCAGCCGGATCGGCGAGTCGGAGTTCCCCCACCAACCACTCGACGACGGCGACGTCATCGCCTTGGGCAACCTGCGGATCACCGCGCTCTGGACTCCCGGCCACACACCAGAGCACATGGCCTTCCTGCTGACCGATCCGGCCAGCGACGCTCCCGGCTACCTGTTCAGCGGCGACATGCTCTTCGTCGGCGAGATCGGCCGGCCCGACCTGCTCGGCGCCGAACACACCGACGATCTGCTCGCGCAGCTCCACACGTCCGTCTTCGAGCGTCTCATGCCGCTGGACGACGCCATCATCGTCTATCCCGGCCACGGCGCCGGCTCGTCCTGCGGCCGCACGATCGGCGATGCCGATAGCACAACAATAGGCCAGGAGAAGCGGTTCAACTACGCCTTCCGGCCCCGCAATCTCGCCGAGTTCCGCGAGGCGATCATGGCCAACATGCCGCCCGCTCCGGCGTATTACCCGACGATGAAGCGAGTCAACAAGGTTGGCGCGACGCCGCTGGCTGGCGTGCCGGCCAGCCGAGCACTCGCTGCCGACGAGGTCGCCGGGCTCATCGCGGGCGGCGCGCTGGCGATCGATACCCGGCCGGCCGAGGCGTTCGGTGGCGCGCATATTCCCGGCGCGCTCTTCGCTGGCCTCGGGACCGACCTCGTCAACTGGGCCGGCTGGTACGCGCCGTACGACCGCGACGTCGTCCTGGTTCTCGAACACGACGAGCAGTTCGCGGAAGTTCGCACCGAGCTCGCGCGCATCGGCATCGACCGCGTCGCTGGCTACCTGGCCGGTGGGATGACGAGCTGGGAGACGAGCGGCCGCGATATCGCGACGCTAGCGCAGATCTCGACCCTCCAGCTGGAGGAGCTGCTGCGCAAGCACGAGGCGATCGTCATCGACGCCCGCAGCCTGGCCGAATGGCAGGAGGGGCACATCGATGGCGCGCTGCACCGCTTCGCCGGCCAGATCGTCACCGGCGATGTCGATATCCCGGCAGCGGGACCAGTGGCGATCATCTGCGGCAGCGGATACCGTTCAAGTGTGGCAGCCAGCGTGCTGCTACAACAAGGCTGGCAGGATGTGATCAACGTCCCCGGCGGGATGGACGGCTGGCGGGCCGCGGGCCTGCCGACAACAACCGATTCGGCCGCGAGCGCGGCCGGCATAGCGAAGGAAGAAGAGGTTCTCGCATGAGCACGACCCAGATGAGCCAGACGACCTACGGCTTCGGCATCACCGTCGACCTGCCCTACGAGGAGGCGATCGAGGCGACGAAGGCGGCGCTCAAGGAGGAAGGCTTCGGCATCCTGACCGAGATCGACGTCCGCAAGACTCTCAAGGAGAAAATCGACGCCGACTTCGAGCCATACATCATCCTCGGCGCGTGCAACCCGAAGCTCGCCCACCGCGCGCTGCAGGCGGAGCACGAGATCGGCCTGCTGCTGCCGTGCAACGTCATCGTCCACGACGACGGCAACGGCCGCTCGAAGGTCTCGGTGATGGACCCGAGCGCAGCGATGGGCCTGGTCGGCAGCGATAGCATCGCAGCAGTCGCCGCCGAGGCGCGTGAGACGCTGGAGCGCGCGCTGGAGCATCTCCGGAAGTAGCGTCGACAACGGGAGACCCCGGCGGACGAGTTACTATCCCACGCCGGGGTTTCTCCCATTATCCGCCTGGCCAGTGGTGTGTCTCGCACACTGGTCGATTGAGGAGCCGTCGTGACCGAGATCCTGATACTCCTGGGCGTCCTCGGTGGCTGGATACTGCTCCAGGCAGTCATCCTGCCGAAAGCCGGGGTGCCCACCTGAATGGCGCCGATACCTGTGCGTCCGTCGGACGCGCGCAACGCCGAACCGAACGATAATGACGAGTCGACGATGACACGTGAGGAACAACACCGATGCTAGGACGGCTGCTCAACCGCGGACCGCTCGTCGCCGAGACGACGGCTTCCGAGCTCGCCCGGGAGATCCACGAGGGCACATCCCTCCAGATCGTCGATGTCCGCGAGCTGGACGAGTGGCACGGCGGACGCATCCCCGGCTCGATCCACATCCCGCTGGGCCAGCTCGGCCAGCGTGTCGGAGAGCTGGATGCGCAGACGCGTGTCGTGGCAGTCTGCCGCACTGGCAATCGGAGCACCTGGGCGACGATGACGCTCCAGAACTCCGGCTTCCAGGACGTGGTAAACCTCGACGGCGGGATCGTCGCCTGGGCGCGGGCCGGCCTGCCGATCGAGCGGTAGCACGACGCCGACCGGCTGTGCGGATGTATCCGCCTGCTACACCCGGGCAGTAGACTCCCAGCTCTCAGCGGTTGGCGGCGACGTGACGGCACGCGCTGGTGGCCGTGAATGGTCGTTCGGATGATCTGCCCCCAATGTGGTTACCGCAACGAGATCGGCGTCGCGCAGTGCGCGTCCTGTGGCCGGCCATTCACCCGCGCTGCCGCCGAGCGGCGTGCCTGGCACGGCGGCGGCCGGCGCTCTCAGTCGACACCGGCCGCGATGCCCGGGACAACAGCAACGCCGTTCGATACTCCTGCCCCTCCAACCCGCCGCCGTGGCGTGGGTGGCTGCTTTTTGACGCTGCTGATAGGCGTCGCGCTGGTCGGCATACTCGGCTGGCTACTCCTGACTCAATTCATCCAGCCACGAATCGACAATCTGGTGGCCGACGGCGTCCGCGATGGCGTCCGCGCCGCTTTCCAGGACAGGATTGCAGCCGATCTTGGCGGAGCAACGACCGGCGAGGTCACGATCACCGAACAGGAGATCACTGACCGAATCAACGCGAACGGGGCGCTTGGCCCGATCGATCACGTCCAGGTCCATATCAGTCCGGATGGTCTGCTGGTGAATCTCTCGGCCTATGGCGTTAACGGCGCCTACCGAGCGACGATCGCCCAACAGGATGGCGCGATCGCCCTTCAGGGCGGCCAGCTCAGCGGACCGCTCTCCTACGCGCTGCCCAGCGGCGAGCTGGAGCAGTCGATCAATCGCGAGCTCGCCGCAGCGCTGATGTCGGCGGGATATCACGTCGTCGGAGTGACGCTCGGTGATGGCGAATTGACCATGTCCCTGACCTCTCATTCCTGACTATCCACAACCTCGTTCCTGCACTACACTCAGCCGTGGCAAAGGGGGAAGAGTGCTCCCGCCCGGAACAGCGGCCACTGTTCGGGCGCGCGCGATCCCGCCGACCGCTGGATGATGCCCGGGGCGGCAACGATGCTCTCTCGGTCCCAGCGCGGGTCGCCCGGTCGATGATGTCCCGGCGCAGCCACCGGTCTATCAGACACGACACGCGCTGGCGACGAGCGCCCCCGGGGGACGGCTCGCCGGCCACGGTGGGACGATGACGGACGACAAGCAACCACAGCGAGCGATCTCATGGCGGCGCAATCTCTACGCGCTCTGGATCGCCCAGATGCTGACGATCATTGGCTTCAGCCTGCGGACTCCCTTTCTCCCCTTCTATATCAAGGATCTTGGCGCAGACTCATTTGCCAGCCAGGCGCTGTGGGCCGGCGTAATCAACGCCGGCGGCGCGGCAGTCATGGCCATCTCGGCGCCGCTCTGGGGCATCGCGGCCGACCGCTTCGGGCGCAAGCCGATGGTGGTCCGGGCGATGCTTGCCGGCTCGCTGACGATCGGACTGATGAGCCTGGCGACCAGCCCCTGGCACCTGCTGATCCTGCGCTTCTTCGAGGGCGGCTTCACCGGCACCGTCACCGCGTCTACGACACTGGTCGCCGCGACAACCCCGCGCGAGCAGATGGGGTTCGGGCTGGGAATGATGCAGATGGCGGTCTTCTCCGGAGCATCGGTTGGACCGCTCTTCGGCGGCATCCTGGCCGACCAGATCGGCTATCGCCCAACGTTCGTCGTCGCCGGCGCGATGCTCTTCATCGGTGGGGTGATCGTTCTTACCCAGGTTCGCGAACAGTTTACGCGGCCGGCGCGAGGCTCGATCGACGAGCAATCGGGCCAGCGACTGCGGGCGCTGCTGCTGTCGAGCATGATGCTGGCAATGGTCGCTGTGATGGTAGCGCTACGGGTAGCATCCAGTGCGATCCAGCCGATTATGCCCCTTTATGTCGAGCAGCTTGCTCATTCGACCGCAGCCGTGGCGACCCTCGCTGGCCTGACTCTCGGCATCGCCGGGCTGACCAGCGCCGTAGCATCAATCACCCTCGGCCGGCTGGCCGATCGGATCGGTCAACGCCCGGTCCTCATCACCTGCGCGATCGGAGTCGGGCTGCTCTACCTGCCGCAGGCATTCGCCAGCAGCGTTACCCAGCTGATCGTCCTGCAAGGGCTGTTTGGCATAGCCGCCGGAGGGGTGATGCCGACGGCGAATGCGATCGTCGCCCACCTGACGCCGGCCGAGCGACGCGGGGCCGTCTTCGGCTTTACCGCGGCGGCAACATCGCTCGGCGGATTCGTCGGCCCGATCGGCGGCGCCTCACTGGCTGCCAGCCTCGACATCCGCTACGTCTTCCTGACGAGCGGGTTTCTGATGCTCGCTGTCGGCGCCTGGGTCGCGCACGTCGTCCGCGACGCTGATTTCAGTGACGAGACGACGCGGCCGGCCGGCTAGCCCAAGACGCGCAGCCGCCGCCCAGATACCCGACGCGAATGACGACGCCGGCGCAGCCGCTGGCAGTGCTGGAACCCCTGTTAACTGATGGGATATGTGTAATGGATGAGCCGGGACTGACGACAGACCGGGACCGGGCTGCCTACGCTGATATTGCCCCCGGGTCGTCAGACACCGACCACTCGTCGCGCCCGACGAGACGGATGCGGACGGCGGAGCCAAGGATCGTCGAGAGCGAGCGCTCGACCTCGGATCGGTAGCGCCCGTCGAGCAAGCGCCGGGCAACTGGCGACGGAGAAGCGAGCAACATCAGACCCCCGGCGTCCTGCCCGAGCGGCACGACGCCGGACAGCCGCTCGGCGTCGCCTGCCGCAAGGCCGGCCGACAGATCGGCCAGCACCGCGTGCCAGACTTGCCGGCCGAGATCGACATCGGCTCGTGAGACGGCGAGCTTCGTCTCGTCCGGCGGGAGCGATGGCGGCATAGACGCCACGTCCGGTTCGGCAACATGGAAGGAGACGATGACGGGCTGCGATAGCCGCGCATTCAGTAGCCTCTCGACGAGCGACCGATATTCGGTCGAGAGCTTGTCGGCAGCCAACTGTGAGCCGATCTCGATCTCGACCGTCCCGCGCCAGTAACGACGAACGGCGCTGCCATCCAGCAGCAGGTTGAAGGTGTCAGGGGATAGCGCGGCAGCGAGGTCGTCGAGGACTATCGCCCACGTGCGACTCCCCCGCGCGCCACCGGGCAGCCGCACGTCGCTCGGAGGCGACGTTGTGCTTCTGGACTGATCTGCTATCCCTGACGCGCCTGCCAACGCTGGAACGCCCGGATTGCCCGCGCCACGTGGTCCTTCTCTGTCCGCTGCCCAGCGCTGGACGATCTCGCGGATGCGCTTTGGCGCGACGAACGCCGAGCCGGACGCGACCGCCTCGCGCAACGCGGCGACGACCCAATCGCCGCCGGTCGATCCGGCGGCACGAGCTGGAGGATCGGCATCGCGCTCAAGCTCGCCCAGGAGGATGCGCTCGAGCGGGGTGGCCCGCCGGTCGTTAGCGGCCTCGAAGATGGAAACGACCAATGGACCCGGATCGACCAGAGGCCCGCTGGCTCGCTTGTCGTCGGCGCGATCCAGACCCCGCTCGGCCGGCGACGAGCCAACTCCCTTGCCTCCGCCGGGGTCGCCGTCGGATGAGAATCCCCGTTGGGCTTCCGCCGGATCACCGTCCCCAATATGCGTCTTGCGCGCGCTCCCTGTCCCGCCAACTGCCAATCCCTCCTGATCATCATCCTCCGCGCCAACGCGGCTGCCGCTCGAATCCCGTATGACCGATGCGTCGTCTGCCTGATCTCCGACTGGATCGACCAGCGGAGACGCCCGCAGCCCCGGCGGATCTCCCGCACGAGGTGTCGTTGTGGTGGTTGTCGTAGTGATCTGGTGTTGGTGATACGTTGTGTTGCCGGGTGCAACAGCGGTTGGCAAACCATTGGTGGCTCGATCAACGGTGGTTGGGTCGAGCATGGATAAACCGTTGTTGCTCTGCCCAACGTTGCTGCTCGAACCGTTGTTGGTGTTATCAACAACGACTACTGCGTGACCCATCTGACCATCGTTGCTCTGAACAACCGAGGTTGCTGTTGTCCCGTGTTCCAGCGTCGACTGTTGGGTACTGGGCAACACATCGTGATGTTCCTGACCGCTGGTTAGCCCGGTGGTTTCCGAAACCGTTTTCGTCTTTGTGTCGGCGCGCTTCCGGTGGCCGGCCCGACTTCTGGCGCTCGCTCGTTCCTCCAGCTCACGCGTTCGCTCGCGTAGCGCCTGCCAGAGTGGATCTCCGGCGACCTCGGTGAGGATCTCGTGCCAGACGTTGTCGCGGTCGATTGGATCGAACCGGGGAGAGAAGACACGCCGGACGTAACGGTAGACAGCGTCGTCGCGCGCCGCGACATTTGCCACGGCAATGACATCCATAGCACGGAGCGTCACGTGTTCGCCGTGATCTTTCACGCGATACAGGTTATGCGGCACGCGCCAGCGCCGTCCTCGCTCGTCGATTCGCAGGATCATCTCCTTGCGGATCTCGATCAGATCGAGGGCCACCAGGATCTTGTTGATCGTGATCAGCTCCGCGCGATCCTCGCCGTAGAAGTCCGCCTCGGCCTGTTGACTCGGGAATGCATAGCCGCGACGGGGTGATTCTTCGCGCCGGTCGGTCCAGACGGTGTACGAGTTGAGCAGTCCGATCCCCTTCAGGCCGATCAGGGGCGAGTACTGTGTGACGATCGTATTCCAGTGCCAGAACCATCCGCGTCGTCGAGCATCGACCCCCGACTGTCCGGCATCGATCTCACTCGCTTCTCTGGCATCAGACTGCTCGTCGTTGGCTCCGGTCACTCGCGACTCGGCAGATGGCTGTTCGCGCCCACGCCGCAACCCGGCCGGGGTTTGCCGATCGGGTTGTTCGGCTGCTGGCTCGGACATAGCTGCCTCCCACGCCACTGGGGTAACAGGGCTGATCGAACGGTTCGACCATAGAGTAGCAGCATCCTATCATCAACTCAAGTGCGAGTCTGCGTGGTGAGTAGTCAGACCGCTTGCTTTCCA
This sequence comes from Thermomicrobiales bacterium, assembly GCA_037045155.1. Taxonomy (NCBI): domain Bacteria; kingdom Pseudomonadati; phylum Thermomicrobiota; class Thermomicrobia; order Thermomicrobiales; species Thermomicrobiales bacterium. The sequence goes on along the minus strand of JBAOIG010000005.1, from coordinate 709,729 downwards.
GCGTGACAATTGTGGAAGTGACGAGTGGTGACTCAGCGAAGTTCCGGGTGGTTGACACAGGAATCACTGTCAGATATCGTCACGTGTGACGAGTGACGGATCGCTTTGACAGGCGCTGTCGGAACGAGATCCGGGCAACGCGAGCTACGAGGAGGCGTTCGATGACGATCGAGGTGGTCCTGCCGTACCGGACCGACTGGCGGGCGATGGAGAACGTCCTCGACTATTGCAAGGGAAAGGGCGCCGATCGCAGCGCGCTCGAAACGCGCTTCGGCGCTGGCGAGGGGTTGCGCGAGACGCTTAATGCCCTCGAACAACTCGCGTTAATCGAGCGAAGCGATGCGGGTGACGTCCGTCTCTCGATGCTCGGCGAGCAGCTCGCCTACGCGCCCGACCGCGCCCGGCGGCGCGAGCGTCTTGTCGAGGCGCTCCTCGGCTACTCGCCGTACCGAGCGCCGCTCGAGCGCGCCGTCGCCGAGGCGTTCCTGCTCCTCGACGCTCCGTGGGTCGAGCACCTCTGGCAGGTCGATATGCGTCTCGGCCAGCCACGCAACCGTGTTGAAGAGGCTCGGACATTCTTCTTCCGCATGGCAGACGAGGCCGGCCTCGGCGTCTTCCGTCGCGGTGTCCGTGGGCAGACCACTCGCCTGGAGCTCGACGAAGATATTGGCGCGATGTTGCGTCCGTTCCTGGAACGTCCATCGTCCCGGGCGGTGGTCGCGACCCAGCCGTCCGATGCGCCCGAGCTCCAATCAGTCGGCGATCGTGCTCCGGCCGAGGCTCTGTCCGTCCCGATGACGATCGCGCCGGGTATCACGGTGACGATCCAGGTCGATATGACTGATTGGGACTTCGAGCGTATCGAGCGGTTTCTTGCCCTCGTCGGCCACCGGCGCCAGGGTGGCTGACAGGGCCAGGAGCGATATATCCCACCCGGAGGCGCCGGCAGTGTCCTTCAGCGGCTGATCTGCTCGATGTCGTGGAGCGCTGCCTCGATCGCCGTCTCGTCGGAGTCGGGCGGCAACCCGTCTCGCCGCAGCCAGTAACGTACCCCGGCTGGGCGTCTGTTGAAGTCGAGAACAGGTTTCAGCGTGACATGCCAGCGCTGCTCTCCGCACTGGACGATCAGGTGGGTGCGGCCGTCGGCCGCTGGAATGATCCGCTCGATCTCGGCGGGCATCGGCTGTGTTCCTCTCTGACGCCGAGGCTGGCTTCGGCGGCGCCTCGCCTGGCTAAGTCCGGCCAATGCCCGCGTTCCGCAGGTCGTATCATCAGAATAGAACACGCGTTCTGTTGTCGTCAAATCAAACCGACTGTCGCGATGACTGCTGCCGGAGGTGGGCGGGGAGAGCTGCGCGGAAACTTGACTTCTACGCCAATGTGTGAGACGTTACGACATGTTAGTGCTGCGATGATCCGCGTGTTCGCATATTTCTGGAATGGGTCACCTCAGCCAGAGCATGGACGGTTCTGTATCGTCCGCTCATAGACGCCACAACTCGGAAGCGTTGACGCGCGGGCTGTAATTTGGGCGCCTCGCCCGCGTCGAGCAAGTGGTGCAACCGGCCGATGGGAACATCGTGCCGGTTTGCTGTATTTGCCACCGGCCACGTCGAGAACCCGGGAGGGGACGATGGCTGACCGAGTAGTGATCGTCGATGGTGACTCACTTACCGCCAAACTCATGTGTTTCGCGCTCGAGGACGCCGGCTTTGAGGTGGCGGTCGCGATGTGCGGAGAAGACGCATTCGACCTGGTGCTGACCCGCGAGACCAGTCTGCTCATCCTTGATATCAATCTGCCCGACACTGACGGATTCGCGCTCCTCTCCGAGCTGCGGGCCAGGCGCTATGCCGGCCCGAGTATCTTTGTCACTGCGCGGGGGGGCATCGCCGATAAGCTGCGTGGCTTCGCATTGGGCGCCGAGGATTACATCGTCAAGCCATTCGAGCCGCTCGAGCTCGTCGCGCGGGTTGCGTGCATCATCCGGCGCGTCCGGCGGGCTGACCTGATGACGATGGGAACGATCGTCCGCGCTGGCGACGCCGAACTGTCGATCGGTGAGCTTTCCTACCGGAGCGATGCCATCGACGCGACCAGCCTGACCCCGACGGAGATGCGCATCCTCGAGGTGCTGATGCGCAACCCGACGGTCGCGATCTCTCGCGAACGTCTCATCGAACGAATCTGGGGGTACGACTTCATCGGCGAGACCAACCGCGTCGATGTCTATATCCGGCGCATCCGATGCAAGATCGAGCCGGACCCGGATCGCCCGCGCTATCTCCATACCGTCCGCGGCATCGGCTACCTCTTCCGCACTGAGGGCAGCATCCAGGTGGATCTGTCCGCGACGCCGCGCAAGCTGAAGGTTGTCCAGGCGATTCCAGCCTGATCCCCTGCGCGATTCACCCCTTGCCTGATTACCGCCGGCTCCCGACAGGGGCCGGCGGTATTGCTATCCCCTGCTGGCGCGATCGCTTCTCTCCGCATCGCGAGCGAGCGTCGTCGTCTGTTCTGGAAACAGGCTGCTAGACTGCGTCCGAAGACACAACGTCTACCGGGCATGGAGGACGATATGGCGGATGATCTCTGGCGGCTCGATGCGGTGGCGCTTGCGAGATTGATTCAGACGGGCAGTATCTCCGCCCGCGAGGCGGTGACATCGCACCTCGAACGACTCGACGTGGTGAATCCCCAGCTCAACGCCGTCGTCCCGCCGTTTCTGCACGAACAGGCGCTCTCCGACGCGGATGCCGCCGACCGCGCTCGACAGGCTGGTGAGCCGCTCGGCCTGCTCCATGGGCTGCCGATCACGACAAAGATCAACACCGACCAGGTCGGCCTGCCGACCGACAGCGGCGTGCCCGCGCTCAAGGACCTCATCGCCTCCGAAGACAGTGCCCAGGTGGCCAACCTGCGCCGCGCCGGGGCGGTCATCATCGGTCGCACCAACGCGCCCGCGTTCTCGATGCGCGCGATGACCGACAACGCGCTGCACGGCCTGACGCTCAATCCGTGGAATCCAGCCATGACCTGTGGTGGATCCAGTGGCGGCGCTGGATCATCGATCGCCGCCGGCGTCGGCGTCATCGCACAGGGCAACGACATCGGCGGCTCGGTGCGCTGGCCGGCCTACTGCAACGGCGTCGTCGGCCTCCGTCCCAGCCTCGGCCGGGTTGCCGCGTTCAACCCGAGCGCCACCGCGCCGCGGCGGATGAGCTCCCAGATAATGTCCGTTCAGGGCCCGCTGACGCGCAGTGTGCGCGATGCCCGGCTAGCGTTGGAGGCAATGGCAGCGCCCGATTATCGCGATACCTGGTGGGTTCCCGCCCCACTGACTGGCGAGCCACTGCCTCACCCAAGCCGAGTCGCGCTGGTGACAGAGGTCGAGGGCGTCGTCATCGCCCCGGAAGTCGTCGCAGCCGTCCGTCAGGCTGGCAGCTACCTGGGCGCCGCGGGTTATCGGGTCGAGGAGATCACTCCGCCCGACCTTTCGCGCGTGTCGGATCTCTGGCATCCGATCGGCTTGCCGGACCTGAACCTGTCGCTGCGTCCGTTCCTTGCTGAGAGTGGCGACCCGGGTATTGCCACGTTCATTGAGTCGTGGATCGCGCTGATGGGCATCGCCGACCAGCCAACCTATCTCAACGCGCTCGCCGAGCGTGACACTCTGTTGCGCGCCTGGAACGAATTTCTGGACACCTACCCGCTGATCGTGATGCCTTCCTCCACGCAGGTAGCGTTGCCGGTTGGCCTGGATATTCGTGGCGAGGATAGCGCGCCACTCATGCTCGACGCGCTGCGGTTTCAGCTGACCCTGCCCGTCCTCGGCCTGCCGGGGCTGGCGGTCCCGACGACGCCGGTGAATGGCTTGCCGATGGGGGTGCAGATCGTCTCGCGCCGTTTCCGCGAGGATCTCTGCCTCGATGCCGGCGAGGTTATCGAAGCGCACGCGGGTCAGCTCACACCGATCGAGCCACGCGGATCAGCTGCCGGTCAATAGCCGGGTTTCGCCGGCCGGCAGCTTGTCCCACCAGTGCTGGTAGCGGCGGTAGATGAGTGGATCGCGCCCGGCCAGCAGGCGAGATAGCGAACGGGCCTCGGCGGCGAGTTCGTCCCAAACATCTTGCGGCAGCGGGTGGAACGCGGTTGCCTCGATGCCGCCGTCAATCGCGCGCCAGACACCGGCAACGAAGCCGTCCACCAGCAACGTTGGCAGTGAGTCGCCATTCACCCGAATGACATGCTTGCGGTACTGGGGCGGGATGACGCGGTCGCGGACGGCATAGGCCAGGAGCAGGTTGTCCCACATACCCAGCAGTCGTGGCGGCGCTGGGGTATCCGGGTCGGGGAGCGGCCTGCCCGGGATGTCGAACAACTCCTCCCCGGCTGGACCGGTCAGTCGGACGACATCGCCGTCCAGCGCACGCAGCGTCAACCGAATCCGGCTGCGCTGGATCATCGCGAACTGCGCCACGTCCGCTACCGTCGCCGGCCCGAACCCGGCCAGATAGCGCAAGACCAGTGTCTGTAGAGACTCCGCCGCCGTCTGGTCGCCCAGCACCGGTCTGAACGGCGGGGCGACGAACGCCATCTGTGATCCGAACGACCAGGTCTCACCGGTCGGCGCGCGCAGCAGCGGCGCGTACTGTCGCAGCGCCCACCACGCGCCGGGATGCGCCCCCGCGCCCAAACGGTCGTCCAGCCAGGCGCGCAGTTCCTCAGCCGAGCGCGGATCGCGGGCCTGCTCCAGTAGCTCCGGGACCAACTCGTTGGCGCCCTCCAGCGAGAGGCCGCTGGCGAGGAACCGCCGGTCGCGCAACCTCGCGGCCTGGATCGTCGGCTCGGTCGCCTCGCGGAAGGTCGGGTAGTCATCAATGTGGTTGGCGTGCAGCGTCATCCGGACCGCGTTGGATTTCACGAGCGCGCCGCTAGTGAACGCCGTGTCGAGCTCGACCGGGTCGAACCCCGCGAGCCGGTTCCAGAGCGCCAGGTACGGCGAGGCCGGCTCCTGCGCCTGGAGCGCAACGATCTGCCGCACTGCTTCGGTTATGTCGAGCGTTTCGCGGCAGAGCAGCAGTTGCCGACCGAGCGCGGCGCGGTTGAGGCCACGCACGCTGATGTTCATGCCGTCCTCGCTGCGCAGGCTCGTATACTCGTCGATCGATAACGGTCTCTCCCGCATCAGGCTACTCCGGCATGGGTGCGGTGATCCCGGTTGCGTGCTCCCACTCCTGGGGATCACCGTCCCACAGGTCGGACACGCCGAGCCGTTGGAGGATGTGCCGCGCCTCGCTGCGGTGCTGGACATCGTGCGTAATGATCTGGAGAATCGTCGCGCCGATCGACTGCGGGTAGGCGTAGTGGTCGATGAACGTCTCGTCCAGACGGTTCTCATCCCGCATCCGCCGGGCAACGTCGGCAAACGTCGCCGAGTTTCGCTCGTTGCGCTCGATCAGCTCGTCGATCGAAGGGCGCCCCGTGCGTTCCGGCGGGGCCGGCCGCCCGTCCATCATCGCGGTCCAGTGGTCGATGACGTGGATCATGTGGTCGAAGGTGTCGCGCAGCGTGCCCAGGCCGATGTCGAACTGCCGGTCGAGCTGCTCGTCGGTCAGCCCCCGACTTTGCTCCAGAAGCCGCCGTGTTGCCCAGCGATCGTATCCCAGCATGCGGTCGAGAAGATCCATCGGGCGTCTCCGTACGTACATCGAACGTTCGTTCTAGTGCAGAATAACGGAGACGGATGTGTTTGACAAGCAGGCACAACAAAGATCATGAGTAATGGCATGTCAGGCACGCAGAATCCCACCCTGCGCGACGCGCCGGACCCGGCGCAACGCGGTGAGGTCGCTCGTCGGGTCGCCGTCCACCAGCACGAGGTCGGCGCGGTAGCCGGGCCGGACGTGGCCGATCTCGTCGCCGAGATCCAGGATGCGGGCGGCATCGGCCGTCGCCGCCCGCAGTGCTTCGGCGCGGGTCAGCCCGCCATTGACCAGCGCCTCGATCTCCTCGATCAGCGCCGGGTGCGGCGTCTCTGGCGAGCCCGCGTCGGAGCCAGCGCCGATCAGGACACCCGCGGCGCGGGCATCCGTGAACGCCTGCTGGTGGCGGTCGATCACCTCGCGCGCCTTCGCTCGGGCGTAGGCCGGGATGTTCGGGCTCTCGGCCAGGCACTGGTAGACGTAGAGCGTCGGGATCAGCGCCATGCCGCGCTCAGCCATCGCCCGCGCCTGCTCGGGCGTCAGGAAGTGACCGTGCTCGATTGTGTCGATTCCGGCGTCGATGCTGTTCTGGATACCCTGCTGCCCGATCGCGTGAGCCGAGACCTTCACTCCGCGGCGGTGCGCCTGCTCGGCGATCGCTCGCAGCTCGTCCGGCAGCAGCTCGACATCGTCGACTGATTCCCCGCTCGGCCGGCCGTAGACCCCGCCGGTTGCCGAGACCTTGATGACGCGCGCCCCGGCGAAGAGCTGGGTCCGGACCGCCTTCAGCGCCTCGGCCGGCCCATCGACTGCCAGCCCCCAGAACGGATCGTGGCCGCCTGTCATGACTATCGAGCGGCCAGAGGCGATGATCCGCGGGCCGGGAATCCAGCCGCGCTCGGCCGCCTCGGCCAGCCGGATCGCCTGATCGTGGACCGATCCGAGATCGCGGACGGTCGTGATGCCGGCCCGCAGCGTCGTGGCGGCGAAGCCAACCCCCTTCAGCAACGTCTGCTCGGGCGTCTCCAGCGCCAGCGAGCGGACGGGGTCGTCGCTGCCGTCCCAGATCAGGTGGAGGTGGAGGTCGATCAGTCCCGGCAGCAGTGTCGCGCCCGGCTGCTGGATCAGGCTGCCGCTCGCGCGCGCCTCGGCAAGCAGCCCTTCGGACAACTCACCCGGCTCGACTACGCGCTCGATCCGCCCGTCGCGGACGACAACGCTGCGCGGTCCCGCCAGCATCTGCTCGCCGTCAAACACCCGCGCCTCATGAAACACCAGCAGGCTCATCGGCTCCCACCCTTCTCCACTCGTGCCTGCCTGCAGGATAGTCGGGCGATCCGATGGCCGGCAAGCGTGGATTGACAACCTCCGCGCCGGCCGCTATCCTGCGCAAGTCCCGTCGAAGCGCGCGGCATCTCGTGCCGCGGTGGATGATGGTGGAGATGGAGGCGACAGATGAGCAAGCCAACCGGCGCGCGCCGCGCCACTGCCACCACAATTCAGCGCTTCACCCCTCTGCCGACGGGTCGGTAACCACGCCCTGAGCCCGTAACCGATCTCCCACCTCGCCCGCTCGACCGGGCGTAGTGCCGTCGCGCGTGCGCGGCTGGCCGCGCTCAGTTGCACGCGCCAAGCCCTTTGAAGCAGGCAGCGTTATGTCGCGCTCAGTGTGTGAATCGGCCTGGCATGCGATACGGCAGCCGGCCCTGCCTCCTGTCATCCTGAGCGCGCACGCGAAGGATCTCTCCTGCGTTCGACTGGCGCCAGCGTGGGAGAGATTCCTCGCTGCGGCTCGGAATGACAAGTATCAGGGCTGGGCGCCGCGGCTGACAGAACCACTGCGGTCGACTATTCAGGATGACAGAGGGTGGGCGGGGCTGCCGGATGTCATCCGAGGTGATCACACGTATGTAGCCGAGCTTTCGCAGCTCGTTTGAAGGAGGTGTCAGATGCCTATCACCAATGGCGACCCGAACCTGTTTACCGGTGATTCATCTGGAGGAACCAACCGTGTCGATCGAGACATCCAATCCGGTCGGGGAAAACCGCGCCCCCGAGCTTGCGTCGTTCCTGGATGAACAGTTCATCAGCGAGGTGCTCCGAGCGCTGAAGAGCGGCAAGGAGGCGACCGCCTGGGTCTGCCGGGGTGGCTCGGCGAGCGGGCATGATCTGGTCGTGGCCAAGGTTTACCGGCCGATTGTCGAACGTGGCTTCAAGAACGACGCCGTCTATCAGGAGGGACGCTGGTCCGATGACAGGCGCATCCGAAGGGCGTTCGAGCAGAAGTCGCGGGCCGGCCGCGCGGCGCAGTTCGGCTCATGGATAGCTCACGAGTTCTCCACACTCCACCTGCTTTCCGCTGCCGGGGCCGACGTGCCGCGGCCGATCATCCGGAATGAGCAGGCAATTCTGATGGAGTACATCGGCGACGAAGAAGGGCCGGCCCCGCTGCTTCAGCACGTCCGGCTCGACCGGGCTACGGCCGAGGCAGTCTTCGCGCGCCTGCTCGACAACGTTGCCCTGTTTCTCTCCCGCGACCGCGTGCACGGCGATCTCTCGCCGTACAACATCCTCTATTGGCAGGGTCGGGCAACGATCATCGACCTGCCGCAGGCCGTCGACCCGAACCTCAATCGTAATGCCGAGACACTGTTGGCCCGCGATGTCGCCAATCTCTGCTCCTGGGCGCGCCGCAACGGCATCCATGCCGACGCGGCCCGGATCAGTGGCGCCCTGTGGATGCAGTATCGGTTCGGGAGATGAGGGATGCGGGACACGAATGGGGTTGCGAGTTGGGTTGTGTCGCCGTATCATGGAGAGCGCTGGGGGTAGTTCGGCAGTGCCGGGATGCCCTGGATTCCCCAAAGGGACAGCAGCGTGGCTCGAGTGAGCCGCGTGATTCGACCCTCGTGGAGGTGTCACTGGTTGGACGGTAGTTCGTCCCGTACCACAACCGAGCCGGCCCAACGCTGCCGGCAGTTCGGGGGAACCGGATAGGCTTCGTCCCAGGCGCCTCTGCTGTCTGGTGATCTGCTTCCGCCCCCGGCATGCCGGGGGTGTTTTGTGTCCAGGCTCGGTCTCGGAAACGCGTACCGACACTGTGCCGATGCACATGGACAAGGAGGCAACCATGACCAGGACGGCCGTTCGCCGCCACGTCGACATTGCCGACGGGCAGCTGGTCATCCGCAAGATCGTTGTTGAGACATCCGAATGCCGCGAGGTCGCGCCGGCCGCGGAGATCCTCGCCACTGCGCCGGCCGAGCCATCGGGCCGCGCCGGTCGCCTGCGCTCGCTGCGCCCCGGCAAGTACGCCGTCCGCATCCGCGAGACGCATCTCATCTGACGGGCTGAGATACGAGGAACGGCCCTCACCGCTGCCCTGAGGGCCCCCGCCCTCTCCCAAGGTTGGGAGAGGGGCGGGGGGTGAGGGCCGTCCCCCACGCCCCGATCCCCCATAATGTCCCCAGACGTGCTTACGAAAGGGGCGAACCACATGTGCGACTTCAGCAATATCACTGACGACACGCCGTTTGGCTACATCGTCGACACGCCCGAGATACGCGGACTGATCGATGAGACGCATCGGCTGATGGCCGCGGTCGAAAGCGACGCCGAGCGTGTCAAGGCGCTCGAGCCGGCCTTCTCGCGGCTGCTGGCGTCCGACGGCTGGCTGCCCGACGCGTTCGCCAGCCCGGACGAGACCAGCGGCATGGGCGGGGGGATCGGTCAGTACGCGCTCTATCGAGCTGAGGACGGCTCGCTGGCGCTGTTCTCCCTCGTCGTCCCCGCTGGCGCGACGACCCCCGTCCACGACCACCAGGCATGGGGGCTGATCGGCCTCTACCGTGGCCGGCAGGGCGAGACGGTTTACAAGCGCCTGGATGACGGCGCCGACCCCGATCGAGCCGACCTTGAGGTCGTCGTCGATCAGGAGGTCGAGACCGGCGAGTTCTTCGCGCTCCTGCCGCCAGATGGCGACATCCACAAGGTGACGACGATCTCGGCCGAGCCGTCAGTCTCGATTCACCTGCTGGCCAACGACACCGGCTGCGTCTGGCGGCGTCGCTTCGAGCCGGAGACCGGCGTCGTCGCCGCGTTCCGCTCCGGGTATTCGAACGGCGATTGTCCCGAGGAGGAGGCCGCCGACTAGCGTCGTGGCCGTGGCGCCTGCCAGTTGCGCTGGATCGCCAGGACGCGCAGCCCGACGATCAGCGCAACGCTGGCCGGCACGGCGACTGCTTTGCTGACGTCTCCGTTCTGCAGCGCGACGAAGACCGCGCCGCCGACTAGCGCCGCCAGCGCGTAGATCTCCTGGCGCAGGACGACCGGCACCTCGGCGACCAGAACGTCGCGGATGACTCCGCCGCCGACGCCAGTGAGGACGCCCAGCAGCACCGCGACGATCGCGCCCTGGCCGTGATCGAGCGACTTCAGCGTGCCGGCGATGGCGAAGAAGCCCAGCCCGACCGCATCCAGTAGCCGGACGCTGGCGCTGAGCTTCGCGATGCCGGGGTGGAAGAGGAATCCCAGCCCGGCCGCCGCCAGCGCCACCGGCAGGTAGGCCGAATTCGTCAGCGCGGCCGGCGGCGCGATGCCCAGCAGCAGGTCGCGGACGATGCCACCGCCCAGCCCGGCCGCGACCGACAGCACCGCGATGCCGAACAGATCGAGATCGCGGCGCACGCCGACCAGCGCGCCCGAGAGCGCGAAGACCAGCGTCCCAATCAGATCGAGCGCCAGCGCGACGTTCATCGGCCGCGACCCGCCGATCGGTTCGGTCGCGTCAGACGCGGACCGATGTCATTCGGTCGAGCCGGCAGCCACTCCCGCTCACTGTCATTCCGAGCCGCAGCGAGGAATCTCCCCCGCGTTCGTACGCGGCCATACGGGAGAGATTCTTCGGCTGCGGCCTCAGAATGACAAAAAGCGGGGGGCCTGCCGGCCGGGTAACGCGACCTTGACGATCCACCCGAAATGGTGGTGCGAGGGACTGAGTCCTGATCCATCACGCTCGCGAAACCAACCCCTAGCCCTCGGCAAAACGCGTCGGGGCAAGCGACGCGATGTCGAGCGTGCTCGGCGCGCCGTCGAGGATCATCTCGGCGACGAGGGTGGCGGTCACCGGCGCGTGCATCACCCCGTGGCCGGAGAAGCCCGTCGCGATGATGAGCCCGTCGTAGCCCGGCGCTGCCCCAAGCAGTGCGTGCCCGTCCGGCGTGCTCTCGATCAGTCCCGCCCAGCCGCCCGTCTGGCGCAGACCGGCAACAACCGGCACCAGCTGCGACACCGAGCTCTGCGCTGCCTCGCCGTTGGCCAGGTTCACCGGCGCCTCGGGGTTGTCGCTGACCGACATGCCGCCGGACATGCGCAGGTCGTTGACGTTCTGCGCGATGTAGCGGCCCAGGTCGAAATCGGCGACGAACGGCGTCGTCTCCGGCAGGGCCGGCGTCCGCTCGAAGGTGAAGATCTCCCGCCGCACCATGCCGACCGGCAGAGTCAACCCGACCGTTGCGGCGATCGGCGGCGACCATGCCCCAGCCGCCAGCACCGTCACCCCTGCCTCGATCGACCCTGCCGTCGTTTCGACCCCGACCACCCGGTCGCCGTCCATCCGTAGCCCGGTCACCGCGACCCCCTCGCGGACCTCCGCTCCCGCCGCCTGGGCGCGCTCGACCAGCACGTCCATGAACTTCACCTGGTCGAAGACCGCGTCGGTCGGGCACCAGGTCGCGGCGATGACCCCCTCGGCGTTCAGCCATGGCCAGCGCGACTCCAGCGTGTCCGGATCGACCATCTCGACATCGACGCCCAGCGCGCGCTGCATCGCGACGTTGCGCTGGTACTCCTCCGGCTTGCCGGGATTGCGGCCCAGGTAGATGTAGCCCGACTCGACCCAGTCGATCGTGTCGCCCATCTCGCGGAAGTACGGCTGCGAGAGCAGCGTCATCCGCACGTTGATCTCGGTCGGAAACTGCGCCCGCAGCCCGCCGGCCGCCCTGCTGCTCGACCCATCCCCCGCCTTCCCGCGATCGACCACCAGCACGCCCTGCTGCCCGCGCCCCGCCAACTCCTCGGCGATCGCACAGCCGATCGACCCGGCCCCGATGATCAGTACCTCTACACGCTCCACCGTCTGCTCCATCCCGTCATGCGTTCGTTGTCGTTGATAGTCTGGCACAGGCGTGGGCATATAATGAAGGTGCACGGGAAGGAGATACCCAATGTGGTACGTGATACTCGCCGCCATCCTGGCCGGCCTCGTGCTCCTCAGCGCCGCCCTCACCCGCCGCTGGGGTCGCGGCTCCTACGAGAAGACGTTCCAGAAGCCGGAGAACGAGGTCCAGACGACCGCCCCCTGGAAATTCTGGTAACCCGTTGACACGCCCGGATTGCGGCCCGTACACTCGCGAGTGACATCGTGATCGTCAATGGCGATGACGGGGACAGGTTCCCAGCGGAACCGGGACAGAGAACCGCGACGGCTGTGATGCGGGACTGCGAACGCTGGTGAATAAGACCCCAGAGCTGCGCCCCGAACCGAGGGCAACCTCGCAGTAGGCGGCGACGGGAGGCTCCCGTTACCGGGCCGGCCGGATGGCACGCGTTCGCGCGTCCGTCCGGGCAGAGGTCGCGCCCTCAGTGCGCGGCGAAGTGGGGTGGTACCACGAGGCAGATGCCGCTCGTCCCCTTGGTGTGGGATGGCGGCTTTTTTGTTGCCTCGCGCCCCCGGCGTCGCCCGTCGATTGCGCGATGCGAAAGGATCACCCCCAATGCGCTTCCCGGCCGCCCCGTCGATCCCATCCACCCTGGAAGCGCGCGCCACCGGCGCTGTCTTTGCCATCCCGACGACGTCCAAACCGGCTGCGAAACGCCAGCGCTCCAAACGGAGCGCCACCGCGACCGCGCGCCACCGGACGACCGTTGTGATGATCAGACAAGGACAGTGCCACGATGACCGCCAGCCCCAGTATCGCCCTGACCTATGGCCCGCTCCGCGTTGAGGAGCGCCTGCTCTTCGCCGAGCTCGACCGCCGCGGCGTCCGCTACGACGCCATCGACGACCGCGCCCTGACTTTCCACCTCGCCGACCCCGACGCCTGGCCGTATGACGCCGTCCTCGCCCGCGGCGTCGGCCAGCAGCGCACCTTCCACGTCGCGACCATGCTCGAAGCGGCCGGCATCCCCGTCGTCAACTCGCCGGCCATCCTGGAGCTGTGCAACGACAAGCTGCGCACCTCGGCGGCGCTGGCCCGCGCCGGCGTCCCCCAGCCGGAGCTACGCGTCGCCTTCTCGCCGGACTCGGCCCTGCGGGCGATCGAGGAGCTTGGCTACCCGGCCGTCCTCAAGCCAGCCATCGGCTCGTGGGGCCGGCTGCTGGCGCGGGTGAACGACCGCGACGCCGCCGAGGCGCTGCTGGAGCACAAGCAGGTGCTGGGCGGCTTCCACCACCAGACCTTCTACATCCAGGAGCACATCGCCAAGCCCGACCGCGACATCCGCGCCTTCGTCATCGGTGACGAGACGATCTGCGCCATCTATCGCTCCAGCACGCATTGGATCACCAACACTGCCCGCGGCGGCCAGGCCAGCAACTGCCCCGTGACCCCCGCCATCGCCGACCTCTGCCGCCGCGTGTCCGACGCCGTCGGCGGCGGCATCCTCGCCGTCGACCTTTTCGAGGACGCCACCCGCGGCCTGCTGGTCAACGAAGTCAACGCCACCATGGAGTTCCGCAACTCGATCGACACCACCGGCGTCGACATCCCCGCCCGAATCATCGACTACCTGCTGTCCGTCGCGGCGGCTGGCGGGTTGCGGGGAGTGGCGGCGTGATGGGCTTCTCCCCAAGTCCCGACCTCGCCGGGCGCGACTCGATCGAGGTATTACTGGCGTTATGGTCGCTTTCAGGGTATAAGACTAGTGGATGAACGTACAGGACAGACGTTCTAGTCCGCTCTGGGAGGCAGCGTGCGCGTCGCGGAATTCTTCGCTGGTATCGGACTCATCCGTATGGCGCTCGAGCAAAACGGCGCTCAGGTTCTGTGGGCCAACGACATCGATCGCGGCAAGCGCGAGATGTACGCGCAGAACTTCGGCGGCGATGACTTTCTGCTGGACGACATTAGAAACGTCCGTGGCGCGTCGCTGCCGCATGTGGATGTCGCCACGGCGTCGTTTCCATGCACCGACCTTTCGCTGGCGGGCAATCGCCGTGGACTAGCGGGCGAGCAATCCGGACTATTCTGGGAGTTCGCTCGCGTGCTCGATGAGATGCAGGGACATCGCCCATACGCCCTGTTGATCGAGAACGTTCCAAGCTTTGCGTCATCGCATGGCGGGAGCGACCTGTTCCATGCCATTCGTCGCCTGAACGAGCTCGGCTACTGGTGCGACCTGCTTATCGCCGATGCTCGTCACTTTGTTCCGCAGAGTCGCCCCAGGCTATTTATCGTCGGTTCGCGGGATCGATTCCCACTAGAAAGCGATTGGTCGCCGAGCGCCATCCGACCGCCCTGGGTGGGGCGCTTCGTCCAGCGTCATCCGGAGCTGAATCTGCACGCTCTGGATTTGACACTGCCAGAGCGCGATCCCGGCACGCTGGCTGGTGTTGTCGATCGACTCTCGCTCGACGATAGTCGATGGTGGGACGCAACACGCGCGCAACGCTTCGAAGACGAGCTCTCGCCGTTACAACGCGAGCGCTATGACGCGATGCGAGCGTTGGGGTCGATGACATGGGCGACGGCATACCGGCGCACGCGCAATGGAAAGCCAGCGTGGGAGATCCGCAGCGATTCAATCAGCGGCTGTCTTCGGACCGCTCGTGGCGGGTCGAGCAAGCAGGCGGTCGTTGAGGCTGGCTTTGGCGCCGCACGAATCCGATGGATGACTGGCAGTGAGTACGCGCGGCTACAAGGCGCCGGCGAATACCGCTTCGACGGAATCTCCGAGGGGCGCGTGCTCTTCGCGTTTGGCGACGCAGTCTGTGTCCCGGTCATATCGTGGTTGACTCGCGAGTATCTCGTGCCATTGTTATCGACGGAACTGACCGATATACGTTGGAAGGTCGACAGGATGCTGGTTGGTGTCTAGATCGAGCCGTCGGCGGAGCTCCGAGCTGCCTCAGGAAGTAGCGGCAATTCGTGGGCGCCTCGATGACTTTCTCAACCACACAGACGCCGATGGGAGACAACCGAATAACGCCAAGTGCGGCGTCTATGTCTTCTACGACTACGATGGCGAACCGATCTACGTTGGGCAAACAACCGAGCGCCTGCGAACGCGAATCCGTCGGCACCTTACCAATCAGCGCACCGACGCCGTTGCGATGAACGTCCTCGATCCGTTCGAGGTTGCTGAGGTAGAGGTCTATCCATTCTATGAGCTGGAATCTCCAGCCAATGGGGAAACTAACGACGATTACAAGCAACGAGTGAAAGAAGAGCTCGCCGCTGCGGAGTACACGGTATTTCAGAAGGTCCTGCATGAGTCCGCTCTTGGCGCGGTTCTGAACGAAGCCGACATACCTCCGCGAGATATCGTTCTGCTTCCGCCGGCTGTTCGTGCCCGGATCATCCCGGACGACATCTATGATTTGCGCAAGCATCCGGATACCCGCCTGGCTCGCCGCGCGATGACGGTTGCGAACCTCGCTCGCGTCATCAGCGAACGGGATGTCTCGATTGGGTTGCGGCGAACGTTGATCACGCAGGCGCGTCGATTGGAACGGCTGGCTTCCCAGCGACTCGCTGACTTTCACGAACCGTTTCCCGTGGAAGAGCCGGGCAATGACACCGGAGAATCTGAGCTACCCTGAGTGGTGGATCCGTTGACACCTGCTGATCGCTCTACGTTGATGGCAAAGGTCAAGAGCACCGGCAATCGGTCGACCGAGATGAAAGCGATCGCCGCGCTCGACTCTGCAGATATTGGTGGGTGGGAGCGGCATGCCCACCTCCCGGGCAAGCCGGATTTCTACTTCCCACGGGATCGGCTTGTTGTGTTTATCGATGGCTGCTTCTGGCATGGTTGCCCGCAGCATGTCCGCTATCCCCAGGCTCACGCGGATTACTGGCGTGAGAAGATCGACCGCAACCGAAGGCGGGACAATCGCGTTCGCCGCCAACTTCGCGCCGATGGCTTTCACGTCATGCGCGTCTGGGAGCACGATCTTCGTAGCGACACCTGGGTCAAGCGGCTGCTGGCGATGCTTCGACGGATCGAGGCGCAAACCATCGCATCCGACGACCTGCCGGTTTGCGAATGAACGGCGCCGGGCAAGATGCGCGGCGACATCGCCTTGTCGTTGTCCCGTTATGTGCAGATTTTGGAGGGGGATCCTGAGGCGGTATTCTGTTCTAACGTGGAATGGGTCGAGGAATTGGGGCACGCAGTGACGCGGCTGCGGGATGCTATCGCGTCCGGTCAGGCGCAGAGCCAATGACCGATAGGACGCGGACGACTCGGGAGCCGTGGTCGTCGGAGGAAATCGACGCCATCGTTGATGCCTACTTCCAGATGCTGGGGGACGAGGTGGCCGGCCGCGATGTCGTGAAGATGCATCGCTATCGGGAACTCCACCGGAACGAACTCCCAAGCCGTACCGAAAAAGCGATCGAACGAAAGATGCAGAACATCAGCGCCGTGTTCGATCGTCACGGTCTTCCGTTCATCCAGGGCCTTGCCCCACTTCGCAATACGCAGGCTGACCTAGAGTCAGCGGTCGAGGAACGGCTGATCGAGCTGGTGTGGATCAGGCGCCCGAAGACCTGAGCTACCAACCGCGCTGGGCAGAAACTCCCATCGTACGCTGTCATTCCGAGCCGCAGCGAGGAATCTCCCCACACCTAATAGGGAGAGATCCCTCGGCTGCGGCCTCGGAATGACAAGCCCCAACTGGTTAATGCGCCGGACCCTACGCTAATACTTCGGCACCGTCGGATCGACCTCGTCGGACCACGCCAGAATGCCGCCGGTCAGGTTCTTGAGCTTCCCGAAGCCCGCGGCGCGGAGTTGTTCGAGGGCGCGGGCGCTGCGGATGCCGGAGCGGCAGTAGAGGACGATGTCCTGGCTGGTGTCCAGCTCGTGCATGCGCGCCGGGAGCTCGCCGACGGGGATCAGGGTGCTGTCCGGGATCAGGCCGATCTCGCGTTCGTGCGGTTCGCGGACGTCGATCAGCAGCGGCTGCCAGCCGGCCGCGCGCTGCGCCGCCAGCTCGCTCGCCGTGATCTGCCACTCGGGGACGACGACCTCGTCCGGCTTCGGCTCGGGCATGACGCCGCAGAACTCGAGGTAGTCGATCAGCTCAGTCACCGTCGGGTGCTCGCCGCAGACGGGGCAGTGCGGGTCCTTGCGCAGCTTGTACTCCTTGAACTGCATCGCCAGCGCGTCGTAGCGCAGCAGCCGGCCGATCAGTGGCTCGCCGATCCCGAGGATCAGTTTCACCGTCTCGGTCGCCTGCATCGCGCCGACCGTGCCCGGCAGCACGCCCAGGACGCCGCCCTCGGCGCAGCTCGGCACCAGGCCGGGGGGTGGCGGCTCGGGGTAGAGGCAGCGGTAGCACGGGCCATGGGTCGCGTCGAACACCGACACCTGGCCCTCGAAGCGGAAGATGCTGCCGTAGACGTTCGGCTTGCCCAGCATCACGCAGGCGTCGTTGACCAGGTAGCGCGTCGGGAAGTTGTCGGTCCCGTCGACGATGATGTCATAGTCCTTGAGGATCTCCAGCGCGTTCTCGCTGGTCAGCCGCGTCTCGTGGGGGATGATCTGGATGTGCGGGTTCAGGTCGCGTAGCCGCGCCGCCGACGCCTCCAGCTTCTTGCACGCCGATGTCGCTGGTGCCGTAGATGACCTGGCGCTGCAGGTTGGTGACGTCGACGACGTCGCTATCGACAACGCCGATCGTGCCGACGCCGGCCGCCGCGAGGTAGAGCCCCAGCGGCGCGCCGAGGCCGCCGGCCCCGACCAGCAGCACCTTCGCCGCCTTCAGCTTCTCCTGCCCGGAGAGCGCCACCTCCGGCATGATCAGGTGGCGGGAGTAGCGCATGATCTCGTCGTTCGACAGCGTCGTCTGCGCCACCCGCGGCTCGACCGCGCCGCCAGCGATCGACGGCACGATCGTCACCTCGGCGTCGGCTGCGAGCGGGGTGTCTTCGCCCTGCAGGTAGCGGATGTCGTCCTCGCCGACGTAGACGTTGACGAATGAGCGCAGCCGGCCCTCGTTGCCGTAGAGGTGCTGCTTCAGCGCCGGGTGCTCCGCGGTCAGCTGCGCCAGTGCCTGCCCGACCGTCGTGGCCGGCACGCTATAGCTCGCGCTACCCCCGGCAAAGCCGCGCAGCGCCGTCGGAATGAAGATCGTCGCCATCGCGATGTTCGTCGTCATGCTATCTCCTTGTTGCGAAGGGATGAGGGATGGGGAATGGATCCTCTCCCCCTCTCCCAAGATTGGGAGAGGGGCGGGGGTGAGGGCCGTCCGCTCTCATCCCCTTTTGCCTCATCCCCCATCCCTCACCCCTACCGTGTCATACCCCGCCCGGTCGTCCCGGAGCTGCCAGCCGGTCATGTCGTCGAATTTGCCGTCGCGGACGCTGGCGATGAGATAGGTGTACCAGGGCCAGGCGTGCTCGCGGTCGAACTCGGATGGGCGAGCCGGCGCGTCGGGGTGCGAGTGGTAGAAGCCGAGGATGTTCAGCCCCTGCCGGCGCGCTTCACGTTCGGCTCGTAGCATATCCTCTGGTGTGATCAGGAACCGCCGCCGCCGCTCGCCCGCGTCCCACTGGTTGTCGATCGGCAGCAGCCGCTCGATCACCCGCTGGCCCTCGCCGTCGCACCCCAGCAGCACGCCGCAGCATTCGTCCGGGTAGGTCTGCTCGCCGTGGACCGCGATGGCGGACGCCAGCTCCTGCGGAAGCGCGAGCTGGGACGGGGGACGATGGTTCGGCATCGCTCAGCCCTCCTCGTCCCAGAACCGGTCGCTGAGATACCGCGTCCCGCTATCCGGCAGGATCGCGACGATGACCGTCCGTCCCGTCTCGTCCCTCGCCCGCAGCGCGATCCGCTCCGCCTCGACCAGCGCCGCGCCTCCGGAGATGCCGATCAGAATGCCCTCGCTGCGGGCGATCCAGCGCACCATCCGGTAGGCGTCCTCGGTGCGGACCTCGGCGTTGATGTCGGCCAGCGCCGGGTCGTAGATGCCCGGCACGATCGCCGTCGCCATGTGCTTGAGCCCCTCCAGACCGTTGAACGGCGAGTCCGGCTGGACGGCGACGAGCTGGATCGCCGGGTTGTACTGCTTGAGCCTCCTGCCCGTGCCGACGAACGTGCCGCTCGTCCCCAGGCCGGCGACGAAGTGCGTGATCTGCCCCTCCGTTTGCCGCCAGATCTCCGGCGCGGTCGTGCGCTCGTGGGCGCGGGTGTTCTCCGGGTTGTTGTACTGGTCGGGATAAAAGTAGCGCTCGGGGTTGGCGGCGTAGAGCGCGCGGACCGCGCGGATCGCGCCGTCGGAGCCCTCGGCCGGGTCGGTGAAGATCAGCTCGGCCCCGTAGGCGCGCAGGATCTTCTTGCGCTCCTCGCTGGCGCTCCGAGGCAGGCAGAGGACGACGCGGTAGCCACGCGCCGCGCCGATCATCGCGTAGGCGATGCCGGTGTTGCCGCTGGTCGCGTCGACGATCGTCCTGTCGCGCGTCAGCTGGCCGCTGCGCTCGCCAGACTCGATCATCGCCAGCGCCGCGCGATCCTTGACCGACCCGCCCGGATTCTGCCACTCCGCCTTGCCGTAGACCTCGATCCCCTGTGCTGGCTCGAGCGAGCGCAGCCGGATCAGCGGCGTGTTGCCGATCAGACGGGTCAGGTCGTCCACCTGCTGCGCTGGGCCGGCCGGGCGTTCGTGGATTACGACCCCCGTGCCGGAAAGCAGCGCGTCGCTTATGTCAATATCCCAATGTTCCATCCGGAAACATCCTCCTGGCGTCGCTGAATGTGTCGGAACGCGGACAGCGACAGCGAGTCGCTGCCGTTCTGGCCGCGTTGGTTGGCGGGTGTGGTTGCTCGGCCCGGTTGTAGCCGGGGAGCGTCTGTCAGCGACGACAGTCGATGGTGGTGAAGTAGGTGTCTGTCTCGAAGGCGAGGTGGGCGACAGGCGTGCCCGGCCAAGCGCTATTCAAAGCGCCGCCTCGCGGGTCGTGTGTGCATCGGAGTGCTGTGCAGTGTGTCAGTCGCATCGGGGCGCCAGTCTCCAGGTATCGCTCGCCTGGCCTGCCTGATGGCCGGCGGAGCACAGGTGCCTACGGCTCGTCGAGCGGTCTCACTCGCGCCGCCTTGCGACTGATAACGTCGGCGGGTGGGGAGTATTCCCGAGCATGGCCGGCGAGATTCTGTGTCTCGCCGGCCGGTTGCCGGAGCGCGCTAGAACGCCAGGCCGTGCCCGCCCTGGACGCCAGTGAGTGCGGCGATCTCGCCGCCGTGGTGGATGGTATGCCAGGCGACGACCGAGCCGATGAACTGGCCGAGCGGCATATCGGTGTTCATCCAGGAGATGTGGATCGATCGGTCGAGATCGGACTCGGACAGTGTCGCCAGCCAGGCGTCGGTCTCCGCGTACACCGTCTGGGCATATTCGCGCAGAGCCGCGAAGTCGACCTCGCGGAGCGCGTCGCTGGTCTGATCCGAGAGTTGGCCGGCCTTGCTGCCGTCGATACCGGTCTTCGCGGCCCAGCCCCCGGAGTCGTACAGAGACGCCTGCCCGCGAGCCATCCCGTTGAGCAGGCCATCCTCGCCAAGAACGGTATGGGAGTAGATCGCGGCGATCGACTGGATCGTCGATCCCTCTCCGCGGTAGTGAAGCTGTTCGGGCGACAGGCCGGCGACAGCCGTTTCGATGATCTCGTGTCCACGTCCGAACTGCCCCCGAAGACTCGTGATAGCGTCCAATGCGATCCCTTTCGTTCTGGTTGCGAACGCGTGTTCTATGCATAGACTACACGACGTTTCTGCGCTGTCAACTGCCATCACCCGCGTTAGATGTTGCCCAGAAGTACACTGCTGGCGATGCTGCACGAGTGAGAGAGGATGAGCCGATGGCCGATCAGGCGATTCAGGGTGTGCTGTTCGACGTCGATGGCGTGCTGCACGTCGATGGCGTTGCCATCCCCGGCGCGGTCGAAGCGCTGGCGGATCTGCGCGCGCGTGGCGTCCCGTTTCGACTGCTGACCAACACGACCGTCCGCTCGCGCTGGGCGCTCGGCGCGCTGCTGCGTGACCTCGGCTTCGACGTCGCGGATGACGATGTCATCACGGCCGGCGGCGCGACGGCGGAATATGTCCGGCGCAACTTCCCCGGTCAGCCGGTCTTCCTGCTTGGCTCCGGCGACGTCGCTGCCGAGTTCGAGGGCGTCGAGCTGACCGACGGGCCAGGGGCCGGCGTCGTCGTGATCGGCGACGCCGCCGAGAACTTCGATTACCAGACGATGAACCACGCCTTCCGGCTGCTGCTCGGCGGCGCGAAGCTGGTCGCGATGCACCGCGACCCGTGGTGGATGACTTCGGCTGGCCCGACCATCGACGCCGGCGCATTCATCCGCGGGCTGGAGTTCGCCAGCGGCACGCGCTCGCGGCTGGTCGGCAAGCCCGCGATGCCGTTCTTCCGGGCCGGTTTCCGGGCGCTCGGTCTGCCGCCGGCCGTGACTGCGATGGTCGGCGACTCGATCGCCCACGACCTCGTCCCGGCCATGCGGATGGGCGCGACCGGCGTCCTCGTCCGCACCGGCAAGTTCCTCGATATCGACCTGCAATACGGCACGCCGGATATCTCGCTGGCCTCGGTCGCGGAGTTGGGGGAGCTGTGGGAGTAGTCCGCGCTATGTTGGCGCGTCACCAACCTCTGCTTCGATAATCGCCGCGATTAGCGGTCGGATCTCGGGAATGTTTTGTGTTGCGGTATCCCACACGATCCACCAGTCGATCGAGAAATACTGATGCACGACAAAGTTCCTGGTGGCTCGGGCGTCATCCCAGGGGACCTTTGGATAGTCTTCGCGAAGCGTTTGGGATACGCGGGAGGCAGCCTCACCGATGATGGTGAGTTGTTGCAGGACTGCGCTTTGAATCAATCGGTCGTTCAGGAAGCGGCTCCGATCGATACCGTCGAGGAATTCGGAGATCATGTCGGCTGCCTGGAGGATATCCCGAAGAAGCAGTTCGTCACGCCGCATAGAGTGTCATCGACGAGTTGAGCACGTCCCGACGGATCGTTGGATTGAGACCGCGTTTTGAGACAATATCGATCTCGCGGCCGAAGAGCGCCGATAGTTCGCGCTGGAGCCGCGCAAGCTCGAAGAATCCGATACGGGCGTCCGGAGCGAACTCGACGAGCACATCGATATCACTTTCGGCGCGGAACGCATCGCTCAGTGCCGAGCCGAATACGCGGAGCTCAGTCACATCGTAACGCCGGCAAATTTCCCCCAGCCTGTCTCGCGAGACGATGGTAGCTCGATCAATCGCTGCCATGCTCCCTCCTCATACTAAGAATACGCGCTATGACAATAGCCTTCAGGACTCGTCCGGCAGTGATCGGCGGAGCCTGGCGAGCGATTATTCCACGATATGCTGGTCATCGATCTTCTCATTGGGCAGTCATCAGCCGCATGCTCTTCGGCAACATGATGGCGGTCGCGGAGTCCTGGTTTCCAGCGCGGATCGTTGGTCTGGTACTTAATGGCATCGTCGGCGATGCGCGACCTTCGGCAGGCGATCCGCCATCCGGCACGGAATGATGAGTGCTGCGGTAATTTTTCGACCAGTCAGCACTCTGCCGTCGACATGAGTGTCGACGGCAGAGTAGCGCACAGTGCTGTTCGATTCTGCTTGCCGGGCGATACTGGCGGGTGTAGGTTCCAGTGCGATACGACGCCGTATCGATCGGAAATCGGCGATAGGAATGACCTGTGATGCGTTCTGACGCCTTCGAGCGACGTTGGTGGACACTGGCGATCCTCTGCGTCAGCCTGCTGGTGATCTCGCTCGACAACACGATTCTCAACGTCGCGCTGCCGACGCTGGTGCGCGACCTCGACGCGACCAACTCCGAGCTGCAGTGGATCGTTGACGCCTATGTCCTGGTCTTTGCCGGCCTGCTGTTGACGGCCGGCGCGCTCGGCGACCGTTATGGCCGGCGACTGGCGCTCTTCACCGGCTTCGTGATCTTCGGTGGCGGCTCGCTGCTCGCCGCCTGGTCCGGCTCGGCCGGGAACCTGATCGCCACCCGCGCGTTGATGGGGGTCGGCGGGGCGTTCATCATGCCGGCCACGCTCTCGATCCTGGTCAACGTCTTCCCCCGTGAGGAGCGCCCGAAGGCGATCGCCATCTGGGCGGCGACGGTCGGCCTCGGCGTCCCGCTCGGCCCGGTCATCGGCGGGTGGCTGCTCGAACACTACTGGTGGGGCTCGATCTTCCTGATCAACGTCCCGATCATCGCGGTCGCGATCCTCGGCGCGATCCTGGTCGTGCCGGAGTCGAAGGATCCGGAAGCGTCGCGGCTCGACCCCGTCGGCGCGCTCCTTTCGATCGGCGGCCTGGCCTCGATGCTCTATGCGATCATCGAAGCGCCGAACGTCGGCTGGCTGGCCGGCCAGACGCTCGGCTGGGGCGTGGCCGCGGTCGTGCTGCTGGGCGCGTTCGCGTTGTGGGAGCTGCGCCGCGCACAGCCGATGCTCGACTTGCGTCTGTTCCGGAATCCGCGCTTCTCGGCAGCCAGCATCGCTATCACGCTGGTGTTCTTCGCGATGTTCGGCATGCTCTTCTTCCTGACCCAGTACCTGCAGTTCGTGCTTGGCTTCTCGACGCTCGAGACAGGTGTCCGCGTCACGCCGGTGGTAGTTGGCATCGGCAGCGGCGTCGGTATCGGAACCCGGCTGGCGGCGAAGATCGGGACGAAGATCGTCGTCGGCGCGGGGCTGGGGATCGTCGCGCTTGGGCTGCTGAACCTCTCGACCGTCAGTGACTCATCCGGCTATCAGACGGTGCTGATCTCGATCCTGATCCTCGGCTTCGGCATGGGCAGCGCGATGTCTCCGGCGACCGACTCGATCATGGGCGCGGTGCCGGAGGAGAACGCCGGGGTTGGCTCGGCGGTCAACGATACGACCCGCCAGGTCGGCGGAGCGCTGGGCGTCGCGATCCTCGGCAGCCTGCTGGCGTCGTCGTACTCCAGCGCGATCGGCCCGGTTGTGCGCGCGCTACCGCCGGATGCCGCGAAGGCGGCTAGCGACTCGGTCGGGGTTGCGCTCGGCGTGGCGGCGCAGATCGGCGGCGCCCAGGGGCAGGCGCTTGCGGCCGCCGCGCGGTCGGCCTTCGTCGACGCGATGGGCACGACCGCGCTGGTCGCGTCCGGTTTCGCCGTCGCTGGCGCGCTGGTGGCGCTCCTCTTCCTGCCTGCCCACGAGCGACCGCGCGAGCACGTTGAGCCGACCCGCGCTGAGCCGGCCCGGCCGGCCGGCTCGACAACGGGCGAGTGAGTGATGCGGAGAGTTTCCGTCACGAGCGTCGCGGGCCTATGGCGTCAACCGCACGTGCACGACGTATGGGAGATGGTCGGATGACCAGCGTTGAAGGATCGTTGGCGAGTTCATCGTCGATCCTCTCGAACGCCTGCCCGTCAGGCCGCGTCCCGTTCGGCGTCGTAGAGTCGCCGCAACTCGTGCCGGGCGCGGAACAGGCCCGACTTCACCGCCGCCCGCGACGCGCCGAGCCGCTCGCCGATCTCGGCGCACGACAGCTCATCGCGCTCTCTCAGCAGTAGCAACGTCCGCGAGCGGTTGCTCATCCGCCCGAGGGCGCCGGAGACCTCGGACTGTGCCTCACGGCGCAGCAGCCATCGCTCCGGGTCGGTCGTCGCGTCATGGTCGGGAATAGCGGCTGCGATCTCCGGCGACAGATTGGTCGTTGCAGAGCGGGCGCGCTGGCGGCCAAGATCGTGGCAGGCATTTGTCACGATCCGATAGAGCCAGGCGCGGACGTTCATCGCCCCGGCTGTCTTTGGGAGCGCCACAAGGGCGCGGGCGAACGCCTCCTGAGTGACGTCGGCGGCGTCGTTCGGGTCTCCGGTCAACCGCAGCGCGTGCCAGTACAGTTCGTTGAAATGTCGTTCGTAGATCGCTCCGAACGCATTCCGATCGCCCTTTCGAGCGCGCACAATCAACTCATCGATGGGGTCGACAACGATGCTCGGCGCGGTGTCGACTGACACGACGGAAGAGGATGCCACCGTGACCCTCCTTGCCCGGGACAGGCCGCTCGATGGAATGCCGTATCGGCGTCGCGCGGCGATGGCCCGACTGCAGTCATTTGATCATCGGCAGAGTTTCAGCCGCGCGACGGAATTGGGCGCTGCCGTGGCAATGGTGTGACAATCTGGCCCGCGGCACTGCCCGTGCGACAATAGGGCATTGGCGCTGACGCTGCCGGCGGCCGACCGCAAGACGGGTGATATGCGAGCAGGCGAGACGAGCTTGGCTGACAGAAACAGACGAAACCACTCGTGGCCCGGCGCATTCGCCCCCGACCGGCTACTTGCGCATGGCGTCGCCATCTGCGATTCAACGTCCCCACCCTACGACATCGTCGGCGATGTCCACGGCTGTATCGATGAGCTGCGGGATCTGCTGGACCGCCTTGGCTATCAGCTTGACGGCGATATCGCCCGCCATCCGGCCGGCCGGACGCTGGCTTTTCTCGGCGACCTTAACGACCGTGGGCCAGGCAGCATCGCGGTCTGGTCGATCGCGGTCGCCTCGCTGGCAGCTGGCACGGCGCTCTACGTGCCAGGCAACCACGACAGCAAGTTCGCTCGCTATCTGATGGGCCGCGATGTCCATCTCACCTACGGGCTGGCCGAGACGGTCAATGAGCTGCTGGCGCTTCCACCACGCCGCCGTGATGCGTTGGGCGCGGCGATCGCCGATCTGCTAGCCACGACACCGCCCTACCGTATTCTCGACCGCGGCCACCTTGTGATCGCTCATGCCGGCATCGAGGAATGGATGATCGGACGGGTCGACCGGGAGATCTCCGCCTTCTGTCGCTTCGGCGAGCCGACCGGGGAGCGCTCGCCCTGGGGCTTCCCCATCCGCCGCGATTGGGCTGCAAGCTATCGCGGGGACGCGCTCGTCGTCTACGGACACACGCCGATGCACGCTGCCGAATGGCGGAATAACACGATCAACATCGACACCGGCTGCGCGTTCGGCGGCACGCTGACCGCCCTGCGCTACCCCGAGCGGGAGATCGTCGATGTTCCGTCCCACCGCTCCTACGCCGAGCCATCGATGGAGGCGCGGGTCAACCCGCCACCCTCGCCTGTCGCCGCCGGTGACAGCTGACCGGCTCTCTACCTCCTCCGTTTTCGTGGCGTGGCTTATGCGTCAGAATTAGCGGCCAAGTAGACAGGTTCCTGCCTGTTCGACGGGACAGGTAGCGTGGTAGAGTTCAGCACGCACGTGATGGTCGTCACGCGATTGCAGTAGCCCCGACAGAGATGGGTCGCCCCATCGCGGATGGGGAAAGAGAACAACAATAGTCCATGCCAATCGTTCGCGCTTTCGTTCGACAGGGCCGGATGGTCCTCTCCCGATACGGCATCTTCATCTGGTTGGCGCTCCTTACCCTCCTCGCGGTCGGTTTCGTTTCCCGCCAGCAAGCTGAAATTCAACAGATTGGCGCGGCGCTAGCGGACGCCGATCGATTCTGGCTGGCCGGCATCGTTGTCGCGCAGCTTGTCGCGCTTGTCCTCTCTGGCCTGACCTATAAGGTCATCCTGCGCCGGCTGGGTCATCACGTCCGCCTGCACCAGGTCGTCGACCTTCACCTGCAGCGCCATGTCGTCGGCACGCTGACGCCGGCCAGTGGTCCGGCGTCGGTCTACGTGCTCATTCGTAACCTGGCCCAGCGTGGCGTCTCGACTGACGATGCGCTGCTGACGACGACGCTGCGCAGCGCAACCGGCTACGCGTCGTTCGTCCTGCTGCTGATCCCGACGTTCTTGTTCCACCGACCGTCCGGTATCGCGCTGATCGGCGCGGCGATCCTCGTCAGCATGCTTGCTGTCATGACGGCATTGATTTCGCTCCTGTTGCGTCAGCGTCGACATGCTCACGCAAGCGGTCCGCTCCAGCGCCATCTGCCGAAGCGTGTCGTTGCGTTTGTCGATCATGCCCGCGACTATGGCATCCGTGGGCAGGATCTGGCGTTGCCGTTTGTGGTGGGGTTGGCCCAGAACCTGGTAAGCGCCGTTACGCTGTTCGTCGCCCTGCGGGCGATGCACCAGGATGTCTCGCCAGTCGTGGTGCTCGTCGGGTTCACGGCCGGGACGATGTTCAGCCTCGTCGCTCCCGTCTTCCAGGGTATCGGGCTGGTTGAGGTGTCGATGGCGCTTGCGCTGCAGCAGATGGGGGTGCCGGTGCCGGCCGCGGTCGGCGCAGCGTTGCTCTTCCGCGTTGGCGATGTCTGGCTGCCACTGTTCCTTGGCCTGGCCGCTCAGGCCGGCCGCCAGGAAGTCGTGCAGACCGCGGCGAGCCATCTGCCACAGGTCGCAGCCGCTGCGGTGGGACTTGGCGCGCTGATCGCTGGCGCCAGCGACGGCACACTGCTGCCGGTGCTCGGCTCGCGCGGGGCGCTCGGCCCGGACGATCTCATTTCGTTGGTGGTCGCCGTTGCCGGCGCGGCCGGGCTTGCCTGGGCGGTCAGCCACTGGCGACCGAGCCAGCGATTGCGGACTGTTGCCGTCGGCAATCTGGCCATCGCGTTGCCGGTCGTCGGGCTGCTCTATATGCCGCACCTGGTCGGCCTTTTCAACCTCTTCGCCTGATCTCCGACCATCCCCGCGACGCGCGCCTCAGGCATGGGTGCGCTGAAGCCGGTTGCAGCCCGTCGTATTCTTGATTGCTGAAATGGCTGTGTCGGTTGCCCCGCTACCGCGCTCGGCCGGATTCTACGGGGCGCCGATAACCTTTCCCGCAACGGTCGGAGTCGACGTTTTTGCCAACGCTCACGTTTAACCCATTCGACTGGAACACTGCGGCCTACGCTTTTCTGATGCTCCTGTGTCTCGTCGTGCGCTGGCTGATTCCAGCGTCACATCAGCGCAGCGTCCGGCTGATCCGCGAAGTGCTGATGATCGCGCCGGCGGCACTGTTCTACTTCCTCGTTCGCGGATTGGCGCACGCTCGCCTCGAGGTCGCCCTCGCTCACGCCCACCACATCATCGACGTCGAGGCACGGCTCGGACTGTTCCACGAGTCGTGGCTGCAACAGCAGATCATGACGCACGACTGGTTGGTCGATGTCGTCAACTGGATCTATATCTGGGGGCACTGGCCATTCCTGGCTGGCGTCTTTGCGTGGCTCGTCATTGCCCACCCGAACGCCTATCCGAAATATCGAAATACGATGTTCCTCTCGGGATTGATCGGGATGTCGATCTTTTTGTTCTATCCGGTCGCGCCGCCTCGCCTCGTGCCGGATATCGGCCTGGTCGACACGGTAACGCTGCGATCCGACGCCTATCGCGTCCTTCAGCCGCCTGCGCTGACCAACCCGTATGCCGCCTTTCCCAGCCTGCATTTCGGCTGGGATCTGATGGCCGGGATGGCGGTCTTCTTGGAGGCGCGTCGCTGGTGGACGCGCGCGATCGGCGTCATCATGCCGGTGCTGATGTATACCGCTATCGTGCTGACTGCCAATCATTTCATCATCGACGGAATAGCCGGCGGGTTCATTGTCGTGAGCAGCTACCTGATCGTGACTCGCGTCGCGCCGATCTGGCAGCGTTCGATCGTCCCGACCGCGCCCGCGTCAGGCATGCCATCTGCGTCCTGGGCTAACGAAGAGACGCCCTCGCCCCCCCCGTTCCCATCTGCTGGGAGCGGCGCGCGCTCGCCGGGACCGGAGAGCTCGACAGCCGTCGCCGCGGCGCGGGGACGCGCGTTAGCGATCGCGACGCTTCCTCGTCCCTTCGTCGTCGCTCACCGGTTCGGCAACACAGTGGAGCAGCTGCACAGTGCGGAGGCAGCCGGCGTCGACCTCGTCGAAGCCGACATCTGGCTCTATCGCGGCCGGCTGGAGGTGCGGCATTCGAAGACGATCGGCCCGGTCCCCATTCTCTGGGATCGCTGGTCGATCGAGAGTGGGCGCAAGCCGCGCTTCACGCTCGACCAGCTTCTGGGCCAGCTTGCGTCGGATACGAGCCTCTTCATTGACCTCAAGCATGGTGTGCCCGGCCTGCCGGCCTCGCTCGTCGCCGCCTGGCGCGCTACCCACGGTGACGACCCGCTGCTGGTCTGCTCGCAAGACTGGCGACTGCTCGATGAGCTTCGTGCCTGGGAGCAGGTTACCGTCGTCCACTCGATCGGCAACCTGCGCCAGCTCGACCGTGTCTGGCCGCGGCTGGAGCGTGACGACCACGACGCGATCTCCATTCACTACCGGCTGCTGAACGCCGAGATCGTCACCGCGCTGAAGGAACGTGTCTCGACGGTAATCACCTGGCCGATCAATACGGAGGAAAGGCTGGATCAGATCCTCGCCTGGGGCGTCGATGGCTTTACGACCGATAATCTCGATCTGGCGCGACGCTTCGTCGAGCAGCGCGCCGCCGAGGGTTAGTCGGCGCTGGCGACGCCCAGCCCACTGGCGATCCGCGCCGCCTCGGCTCGCCCCAGCTCGGTCAGCCGCAGCTCGCCGGCCTGGACGGTGGCCAGGCGTTCGGCCTGAATGCGTCGCGCGGCGCCGTCCAGGCGAGCGGCCGGCCAGCGCAGCCTGGTCTCGAGCCGGGCCAGCGATTCAACCCCGGCCGGGTGGTGATCGAGGTGCAGCAGCAGCACGTCCGCCGCGAATCGATCACGCTGCCGACCGCGCCGAATCGTACGGGCGACGATGCCGTGGGATGGCGAGAAGGTCGCCGCCAGCCCGAATGCTGCGCCCATTACGACCGCGATCATCCCGCTGATCGACACGTCCAGCGCCCAGGCGATCTGGTAGCCGACAACCCCCGAACCCGCGCCGACGGCGACCGCGATCGCGACCATCCAGCCCAGCCGGTCGGTCAGCAGATAGGCTGTTGCGGCCGGCACGATCATCAGCGCGACCACGAGGATGGCGCCGACCGCCGCGAATCCGCCGACCGTCGTCGCCGAGACTCCCGCCATCAGCCCGTAGTGGATCAGCGCGGGCGAGAACCCCAGCGCCGCCGCCAGGCCAGGGTCGAACGTCGCCAGCTTCAGCTCCTTGAAGAACAACAGCAGCAAGGCGAAATTGATCGCCGTCAGCGCCACCAGCACGATCAGCGGCTGCGAGCCGAGGTCGTAGCCAGCGATGATCAGCCGGTCGAACGGAGCGAAGGCGATCTCGCCGTAGAGGATCGCGTCGGCGTCGAGATGGACGTTCGCGAACCAGCGCGAGATCGCCAGCGTGCCGATCGCGAACAGCGCCGGAAAGACGATCCCAATCGCGCCGTCCGACTTCACTCGCCCACTGCGCTGCAACGCTTCGACCAGCACAACCGTCAGGAGCCCGGCTGCACTCGCCCCGGCGATGCCGGCCAGCAGGTTCGGCCCGTTCGCCAGGACGTAGGCGGCGACCAACCCCGGCAGGATCGCGTGGCTGATCGCGTCGGCCATCATCGCCATCCGCCGCAGGACGAGGAAGACGCCGACCAGCGAGCAGGACGCGCCCGCGAAGATCGCCGTCAGCAGGATTGTCTGTTGCGCCGTCATGGCGCCCCCCATGGCCCGGATGCCAGCGCCTCTCGTCTCATCGCCCGCCGCCGGACAGCGTCCCAGACCAGTCCGCGCTCCGGGGCGAAGAGCAGCGAGACGATCACCAGCGCCGTCGCGCAGAGGACGATCATTGGCCCGGTCGGCACGCGCCGGGCGGTCACGCTGATCATCGCGCCGATCACCCCGGCCATCGCGCCAAAGACGCCGGAGAGCAGCACCATCACACCCAGCCGGTTTGTCCA
Source organism: Thermomicrobiales bacterium (assembly GCA_037045155.1). Classification (NCBI taxonomy): domain Bacteria; kingdom Pseudomonadati; phylum Thermomicrobiota; class Thermomicrobia; order Thermomicrobiales; species Thermomicrobiales bacterium. Next base: position 679,012 of record JBAOIG010000005.1, on the reverse strand, counting down.
CTGCCGCGCTGCCGCGGCCGGCGCGACGAGCATCGCGGCCATCAGCACCACGCCGACCGTCTGCAACCCGATCACGACCGCCAGAACGATCGCCGAGGTCAGCAGCACGCTTAGCCGGTCGGTCGGGAACCCCAGACTGGCTGCAAACTCCGGATCGAACGCCAGCAGCTTCAGCTCCTTGAACAGGACCGCGACGATCGCCAGTGCCACCGCGCCGACGATCGCCATCGCCCGGACGTCCTCGGCGACCAGCGTCGCCGCCTGCCCGAACAGATAGCGATCCAGCCCCGCCTGGCTAGCGTCCCCGCCGTGCTGGATATACGTCAACAACACGATCCCCATGCCGAAGAAGACGGTCAGCACGATGCCGAGCGCGGTGTCCTCGCTGATCCGCGTGTCGCGGACGATCCGCAGGATGAGCAGCGTGCCCAGCCAGCCGGAGACTGCCGCGCCGAGCATCAGCACGGCCGGCGTCCGCGAGCCGGACAGGATGAACGCCAGCGCGATGCCAGGCAGTGCGGCGTGCGCCAGCGCGTCGCCGACCAGTCCTTGACGGCGCAGGACGGCGAACGTCCCCAGCACCCCGCCGACGATCCCGAGGAGCGCCGACCCGAGTGCGACGGTGCGCAGGGTGTAGTCGAACAGGAGGTCGTGGAGAATCTGTGGCAGCACGCTCAGTCCCCCGCCGCGACCGGGCCGCCGGCGAACAGCTCTGACAACGCGGCCGGCCGCCCGCCGTAGGTTGCATGGAATGTTTCCCGTGTGAATGTTGTCGCGGCCGGGCCGCTGGCGATCAGTCGAACGTTGAGCATGATGACCCAGTCGAAATATTCGCGCAGCGTCTCCAGGTCGTGATGGACGACGACCAGTGTCCTGCCACGCGTCCGCAGCTCGCGTAGCATGTCGATGATGGCGCGCTCGGTCGTCGCGTCCACTCCGGCGAACGGCTCGTCGAGGAAGTAGACGCGCGCGTCCTGCGCCAGCGCCCGCGCCAGGAATACGCGCTGCTGCTGGCCGCCGGAGAGATGACTGATCTGCCGGCCGGCGAAGTCGGCCATCCCGACCTGTTCCAGGCATGCCAGCGCGGTCTCGCGCTCGCGCCGGCCCGGCCGGCGAATCCAGCCGAGCTGGCCGTACATACCCATCTGGACGACGTCCAGCACGTTCGTCGGGAAGTCCCAGTCGACGCTGCCGCGCTGCGGGACGTAGCCGACGAGATGCCGCTGGCGCCGGTAGGGCTGGCCGTGGATGGTGACGGCGCCGCTGGCTGGCCGAACCAGCCCGAGGATCGTCTTGATCAGCGTCGACTTCCCTGCCCCGTTCGGCCCGACGATCGCGACGAGCTGGCCCTCGGAGATGTCGAGGTTGATATCCCACAGCACCGGCATCTCGCGGTAGGCGACGGTCAGGTCGCGAACACGAACTGGCGCATCGCCTGGTGGCTCCTTAGCGATCATCGCGCCCCCTCTCATTCCATTTATCAGCGCAGCGCCGCGACGATCGTCGCGACGTTGTGCCGGACCATCCCGATGTAGGTTCCCTCTGGTGTGCCCTCGTCGCCCATCGCGTCGGAGAACAGCTGGCCGCCGATGGCGACCTCATGTCCGCGGGCACGGACGGCGGCCTGAACCGCCTCGATCGTCGCCTGCGGCACGCTCGATTCGACGAAGATGGCCTTGATCCCGCGCTCGACGATCAGGTCGGCCAGCCCGCGCACGTCGGCGGCGCCGGCCTCGGTCGCCGTGCTGGCGCCCTGTAGGCCGCGCACCTCCAGCCCGTAGGCAGCGCCCATATAGCCGAAGGCATCATGGGCGGTGATCAGCAGCCGCGCGCCAGCGGGGATCGTCGCGAACTGCTCGGCGACCCAGGCATCCAGGGCGACGAGCTCGGCGCGGTAGACACCGGCATTGTTCTGGTAGGTCGCGGCGTGGTCCGGGTCGAGCGCGATGAGCGCGTCACGGACCACGTCCACAGAATGGCTCCATAGCCCGACGTCGAACCAGACGTGGGGGTCGTAGGCGCCCTTGAACTCGGGTGGCCGGCGCAGCCGCTCGACCGGGATGTTTTCGGCGATCGGCACGGTCGGCCGGGTGACGCTCAGCCGCTCGAATATTGAGGTCATCCGGCCTTCGAGGTGCAGGCCGCTATAGAAGAGGATGTCCGCGTTGTCGATTGCCTCGACGTCTCGTGCGCTCGCCTTGTACAGGTGCGGGTCGACCCCCGGCCCCATCAACGCGGTGACCGCGACGCGCTCGCCGCCGACGTTCCGCGCGACGTCACCGACCATGCCGGTCGTCGCGACGACATGAACGCGCCGGTCCGTGATGTCAGTCGGCGCGCCGCCGACCTCTCGCCCGCACGCCGTGAGGACGATCGCCAGGGTGATGAGGCTGAGCAGCGCCGAAACCCTGCCCGCGCGACTGCGTCCGGGATGACCCGTTCTCACGATGAACCACCGGCGATCAATATCGCAGTATCGAGTAACATTTATCTACTGTGCCACGAATTACGAACTTAGGCAAGCCTAATACTGAAGTGCGAGAAGAGAACCGCTCACCAGCGAGAAGCGCGCACTGCTAGTGGTTATCCCGCCGCAGCTGCGTTTGCCTCGGCGTCGGCGAGGCGTCGTTGGAGGAGCGGCAGGCGGTCGCGGAGAGTCTGGATTTCCTCCAGCGTGTCGATGCGTTCCTTGCGCAGCCGCCGCACATCGTCCTCCAGCGCTTCAACCTGCCACTTACGTCGCTGGCACGATGGACAGCGTCCGCGCAGATCGCGCCAACCGCCGCATTCCGGGCAGGGGCTGGCCAGGTCAGCTAGCGTCCATTCCGGTAGCGGCCGGCCGTCCAGCGCGCGCTCGCGCAGATCGTCGACGAGCGTCGCCAGCCCGTGTCCCAGGTGCTCGCGCAGCTCGTCACGCCGGGCGGCCGGCACGTCGTCCGGCATCAGCAGGTCCGGGTCTCCTTCGGTGCGTCGCATCTCGCCGGGGGTTTTCTGATGCCCGCGTTCGGCCCAGTCAATGTCTTCGACATAGCGCAGTTGCGCCTCGCCGATGCGCAACTGCGCCTCAGCGGGTTCGGCTGCGCGCAACGATGCGATATGCACCGGCCAGGCGGGTAGCGGGATGCCTGGCGTATCCGGCTGGGCGGCGCGTATCGTCTCGATGTCGCGATCGGCCTGAACGATCGCGGCGTCCAGCTCGGCGACGCGTTCGGTCCAGCGGTTGGGTTCCTCCAACGCGCTCACTGCCCGCTGGATGTCGTAGCGCAGGTCGAGCACGCGTTGCTCCAGCCGCGCCTTGCGCCGGGCTTGCGCCTCGGGATCGTCGGTCGCCGGTCGCCGGCCGATGACCGGCGCGCCAGCGGCAGATTGCACGCCGCCGGTGCGGATGATCGGCAGGTCGCGGGTCGGCCGCTCCTCGTCGTGCTGCTCGTGTCGCTTCAGAAAATCCAGCCAGGACATCGCCGTCAACCCTCGATCGTGAATGAACGGATCGCTCCGGGATTCTCCCGGTTGTTGTGCTGAGGGTACCGCAGAGCGCGCACCAACGCTGCCTCAGGCGCTATCCTTAGCGGTCAGGATAGCCGACGAATCGATAGGAGCGACGCGCCGAGATGGTGCAACTGAACAAAGACCTGATTCTGGAGATGCTGAAGGATGTCTACGACCCGGAGCTGGGCGTCAATATCGTCGACCTCGGCCTGGTCTACGACGCGATCATCTCCGAGGAGAATGATGTCGAAGTCATCATGACACTCACCTCGATGGGCTGCCCGCTCGGGCCGGTCATCTTCGAAGAGGTCCACCGCGCCCTCGGGGGGCTGATGGGCATCGGCAATATCGACCTCAAGATCGTCTGGACGCCGCCCTGGTCGCCGGCCATGATGAGCGAAGACGCGCGCGACGAGCTCGGTATCTGGTAGATCGCCGGGGACGGGGGACGGGGGACGGGGGACGAGGAGTCGGTTCCACGCCTTTGCCCCATCCCCCATCCCTCCGTCACAACCCCATCCGCTTTGCCAGGATCTCGCGCTGGATCTCGTCGGTGCCGCCGCCGATGCGCAGGATGCGCGCGTCGCGATAGTGCATCGCGACGCGGGTCTCCTCGATGTAGCCGTAGCCGCCGAAGATCTGGACTGCGTCGTCGGCGACGCGATTGGCCATGATCGCCGTCTGCAGCTTGGCCATCGCGACGAGGTCGAGCGCGTCGTCCGCGCCGCTGTCGAACTTGGCCGCTGCCTGGTAGAGCAGCAGCCGGCCGGCGTGGATGCTCGTCGCCATGTCGGCCAGCTTGTGGCGGATCGCCTGGTATTTTCCGATCTCCTGCCCGAACGCCTGCCGCGTCTTCGCGTACTCCAGCGCGTCGTCGAACGCCGCCTGCGCCAGCCCGACACCCATCCCGGCCAGTGTGACGCGTTCGGTCTGGAACGATCCGGCGATCTGGTAGAACCCCCGGCCGACCTGGCCGATCACACGGTCGTCCGGCACGAAGCAGTCGTCGAAGATCAGCTCGCGGGTGTCGGACGAGTGCCAGCCCATCTTCTCCAGTGGCCGGCCGAGGTTGAAGCCCGGGTCGTCCTTCTCGATGAGGAACATCGTGATGCCGCGGTGTCGCTCGGTCGGGTTGGTCTTCGCGCCGAGGACGATGTAGTCGGCGAACCCGGCGTTGGTGATGAACAGCTTCGTCCCGTTGATCCGGTAGCCGCCGTCGACCTTCGCTGCCGTCGTCCGCATACCGGCCACGTCCGACCCCGTGGCGGGCTCGGTGACGCCGATCGAGGCGATCTTCTCGCCGGTCGTGATCGGCAGCAGCCAGCGCTCCTGCTGCTCCGGCGTGCCGAACTTCGCCAGGTGTGGCGCGGCCATGTAGGCGCTGGCCAGCGGTGTCACCGCGATGCCGCCACACGACTTGCCCAGCTCCTCGGAGAGGAGCGCGATCGCCAGCATATCGCCGCCCGTCCCACCGGCCTCCTCCGGAAAGGTCAGCCCGAGGAATCCGTTGCGTCCCATCAGCGGCATCAGATCGAGCGGGAACTGCCCTGCGCGCTCGGCAGCCTCGACCCTCGGCGTCACGTGCTGCTGGACGAACCGCCGGCAGAGCGCCTGAAATTCACGATGTGTGTCGTCCAGCTCGAATAGCGGCGCAGTCGTGCGGTCGGTCGCAGTCTCGTCCACGGCCATCGTGTCCCTGCCCTCCTCAACTCGCCGGGCCTCGTCGCCCGTCGTCGTTGCTGCATGTATACATCAGTCCCAGCACGACTCGCGCCGCAGAGGAGCCATGGCCGGCGACCCTGCCCGATGAAGCGCGATCAAACCTTGCTGCGCGTGCTACGATAGAAACCCAGCAGGAGGGCCACCGTGACACAGGTCGTGATCGAGAACCCGATCATCAATTCGCCCTACGTCGAACCTCGTCGTCATTACCGATTCGACGAGGATGGCATCACCGATCAGATCGTCGAGGTGACCGACCTGGGGAACGCCGAGCAGACCATCCGGGCGACGGATGGAGGCCGCGTGAGCGTTGGCGATTCGCGCGGACGCCGATACTATGGAACCGTGAGCGGCTGCTACGCCGGCTGACGCAAGGCTCCATGAACAACGGCGTGTTTCGCGATTTCGAGGATCTTGTCGAGGGCTTCGGATTCATTCTCGACCGCACGGAGGGCAGCCGCCACCTATACGCTCATCCGGCGGTCCCCGCGATGGTCAACCTCTAGCCGCTTCGTGGCGAGGCCAAGCCATATCAGATTCGCTAGTTCCTGCGTCTCGTCGAGCGATATGAGCTGCGACTTGAGGAGAAACTATGAGCGACCAGCATTACCACATCAATGTGTTCTACAGCGAAGAGGATGGCTGCTTCGTCGCCGATATCCCCGACCTTCAGTATTGCTCAGCCTTCGGGGATACTCCGTTGGAAGCGCTCGAACAGGTACTGGTCGCCGAACGGCTCTGGCTCGATTCTGCCCGTGAGGGCGGCCGGCCGATCCCCGAGCCGCGCTACCGTCCGTTGATCTATCAGGTCGCCTGACCGAAGGTGGAAGTATCGTTCGATGGTTCGGGCCGTAACGACAGTGAATAAAGACTCGCTCGCCATCGGACGTCATGTGGGGACCACATGAGCACGAACGTTCAGGGGCGTATTCCCCTTCCGTTGGACGCCCTCGCCGATCTGTGTCGCCGTTACGACATCCGCGAACTGGCGCTATTCGGCTCGGTGCTGCGCGACGATACTCCGGCGTCCAGAAATGCCCGACGGTGAAGCGGTGGTAGCGCAGCATGTCCAGCACCGGCACCTCGCAGACCGCCGCGTCAGACACGCGCCTACCAGTAGCCCGCCGTTCGAGCGCCCGTTGATCGCCAACTTCTCGTGGCTGGTGTAGCCGTTGCCGATCAGCCACTCGGCAGCGGCGATGAAGGCGTCGAAGACGTTCTGCTTGCGCTCCAGCATGCCGGCCTGGCGCCACGTGCCACATCAGACAGAGCGCCTGAAATATCACGTCTCTGGCGACCGGCGGTCTCCCAGCGCCGCACGGATAGTGTTGCTCGGGCGGCGCTAGATGCTTGGCTGCATCGGAGAGATCGCTGAGCAACGGGTTCTCCTACTCCCCACCAGCTCTAGCGACGGGGTCAGGGCGTCCGTCTGATTCGGGGAGGTTCGGCATCCAGTGTTGATAGGCCCACGAGCTGAGTAGCAGCAGGATGCCCAGTCCGATGAAGGACAGCACACGGTAGGCGGCGTCGAGGGAAGCCAGGTCGACGATGAACACTTTGGCGGCCGCAACGCCGAGCAATCCCAACCCCAGCCAGCGAGCCTCGCGTCGGCGCATGACAATGCCGGCGACGAACGCCGCGCCGCCGAGAACGGCCCAGAGGATCGAGAGCCCGACCTGAGCCCGCTTCTGTAGCTCCTCGAGCGCCGTCTCCCCGCCGATCTGACGCTGGAACGCGTCGACCAGGCCGACTGAGAGGGTGTAGACGATGGCAATCGACGCGGCAACGATCAGCCAGCGCCCGTGCGGCTTGTCGCGCACGACTCTGGCAGCAACACCTGCGGCGACTGCCAGCGCGATGCCGGCAACTGTCGCGCCGCTCCACAGCAACGGATGGTCGATCGGGCGCGTGGCGTCGACGGCGAGGCGGTCGAGCGGAGCAACGCGCGCGATCGTGAGCAGCGCGCCGAAGCCGAGCAACGCCAGCGAGACTCCGTGGTACAGGGCGGCGTTCGCAGCATCCCGACGAACCAGGAGGGCGATCGCGACGGCGAGGGCCGACCAGCCGGCCACGACCGCCGCTTCCACAACCTGGAACGGCAGCAGGTAGCCAGCAATCGCCACAGCGGCAACGATCGACCAGCCACGGGCGCGATCCCAGGCACGCACGATCCAGGCGCCGGCCAGCGCGGCCGCAATCATGAATGCCGCCGCGAGACTCGGAGCGTTGACGAACGGAGTCTCCGGTCTAGTTTGAGCAAAGGCATCTTCCAACGGCAAGTCAAGCGCCGTCAGGTGCTGGATAGCACAGATGGCGGCGACGCCCGCGGCGACCGCCAGCGCATGGGCAGCCCCACGAATGGCGAGAGCTCGCCAGCGCACTGACACACCGTAATCATCAATATCGGGCCGAAATGCTGGTGTCCGCCAGAGGACCAGCGCCACGACCCAGACCGCCGACCAGCCCCCGACGAGCGCCGCGCCCGAAAGCTCGAACGGCAGGACGTAGACAACCAGCGCAACGCCGGCCGCAGCCAGCAGCATCCGAACGAAGCGATCGTGGACGAACCAGCCGGCCACTATCAGCGAGGCCAGCAGGAACCCGGCTGTCGCGGCATTTCCATTGAGGAACACACGCTCCGGTCCGCCTGCCATGTCGATCTGCCAGAACGGGTACTCGATCGTGGCGAGATGTAGCGCTGCGACAGCGCCAAGGACGACTGCCGCGCTGGCCGCATACCCGTTGCGTGTCCGCGTGTAGACCCAGGTCAGCGCAACCGCCTGGGCTGCCCAGATAATCGGGACGATCGGCCCGCCAAGCTGGACCGGAACGGCGATGCTGAACGCGGCCAGCGCTGTGCCAGCCATCAGTAGGCCGAATGGGTTGCGCTGGCCACGGACGACGAGAAAGTAGGCCGCAATGGCGGCATGCGCCAGGGAGACGCCGACCAGGAACAGCCCCCGCCAGCCGTCGAGTCCGCCTTCGAGCAGCCGGAACCCGGCCCAGATGAGGAACGAGGCGTTCGCCAGCAGGAGCATCGCCGAGACGGGGCGCAGCCGGTCGCGCGGGACACGATACTCCTCGCCGCCAGCCGCAAGCACATGGAGCAGCCAGAAGCCCCAGGTCGCTAGCAGCGCTGGCGCGACGGCCGGATTGCTCAGCACCCAGTCTGCCAACTGTGGCGCAGAGAGGACGAAGGCGACCGGCGCCAGCCAGCGCCAGTCGCGGGTGAGCGTGATCGCAGTCGTGCCAGCCAGCACGACCACCAGGAATGCGATCGTCGCGCCGTCCGGCTCCGCCCCGAGCAGTGGGGGAGCCGCCAGCGCGGCAACGAGACCGAAGATAGCGACGACCTGCGACCGAGCATGGATAGCGATGACGGCGGCCACCGCTGCGGCAGCGAATGTGCCGAGCAGCGCGACGTGGATCGAAAAGAGGTCGTAGAAATCGCAACCAGCCAGCAGTGAGAGGCTGAGGACGCCGAGACCGACGGCGACCAGGACGTGGCCGATGACCCGCTCGCGCCGCTCGAAGAGCCAGCCGCCGCCTGCCAGCATCAGCGCTCCGCTAACCAGACCGATCGTCACGCGCGTAGCCGGCCCGATCCAGCCACGGCTGAAGGCCAGGCTCAGGAAGAAGACCGCGCCAACAATCAGCGCCAGCCCGCCCAGCCAGGCAAGTCCGCGGCCGCTCAATAGATCCTCGAGATCCACACCCGACCAGCGCGGTTCCGCGCGACGCCGAGCCGGCGGTGGGGGCCGGGGCGCGGCCTGCGGCGGTTGGGCTACTGTCGGTCGTGGCGCGGCAACGGGTGCGACTGGCGGCGCGGGTCGTGGCTCGTGATAGACACCTACCGGCGGCGCAGCGCCACGCTCCAGCCCCAGCAGGCGTTGGTCGAGCTCGGCGAGTCGTCGTTCGATCCGCTCCAGTCGCAGATCGAGGCTCGACGCCGGCCCCGCCAACGAATTAGTCCGCGAATCCAGAGCGTAGCCACAGACCGGACAGTATCTCGCAGCCTCGGGAAGCACGGCCTGGCACGAGGGACATCGAAGGCGGAGGTCAGCATCGTCAGCGGTCATCATTCGCCCCTTCCGAACTGGCCGGGGGATGGGTGTCGTTCGATAATGATATACGTCGGAACCGCGACGAGCGCGTCGTGCACGATCGCACGAGTGAATGCCGTTGGACGCCCGCGAGCATCACACTCAGATCTCGTGCGTCATCCGTCGTTCGGGTCCACCCCTAACACCGTCGACAGAAACGCCAGCACGTCGGCGCGCTCTTCGATGAGCTTGGCGGTCGGCTTGCCCATGCCGTGGCCGGCCTTCATCTCGACCCGCAGCAGCACCGGCGCGTCGCCGCCCTGGGCCGCCTGCAGCGTCGCCGTGAACTTCTTGGCGTGGGCTGGGACGACCCGGTCGTCGGTGTCGGCCGAGGTCACCAGTGTCGGTGGGTAGGCCGTGCCGGAGTGGACGTTGTGCAGTGGTGAATAGGCCAGCAGGAAGCGGAAGTGCTCCGGATCCTCCTCGGCGTTTCCATACTCCGGCGTCCAGAAATGCCCGACGGTGAAGCGGTGGTAACGCAGCATGTCCAGCACCGGCACCTCGCAGACCGCTGCGCCGTAGAGGTCAGGCCGCTGGGTCAGACACGCGCCGACCAGTAGTCCGCCGTTCGAGCGCCCGTTGATCGCCAACTTCTCGCGGCTGGTGTAGCCGTTGCCGATCAGCCACTCGGCAGCGGCGATGAAGTCGTCGAAGACGTTCTGCTTGCGCTCCAGCATGCCGGCCTGGTGCCACTCCTCGCCGTACTCTTCGCCACCGCGCAGGTTGGCCTGGGCGAAGACGCCGCCGCGTTCCAGCCAGGCGAGATTGGTCGGCGAGAAGGCCGGCATCAGGCTGATGTTGAATCCGCCGTAGGCGTAGAGCAGTGTCGGGTTATCCCCGTGCAGGCTCAGACCCTTGCGATGGCTGACGAACATTGGCACTCGCGTGCCATCCTGCGAGTGGAAGAAAACCTGCCGCGTCTCGTAGACATCGCTATCGAAGTCGATGGCCGGCGCAAGGAGCGGCGCGAGCCTCGCGTCGGGGTCGGCCAGGTCGTAGCGGTATGGGGTCGGCGGCGTCAGGAACGAGGTGAAGGTGAGGAACAGCTCCGGGTCATCCGGCTCACCGGAGAGCGCCTCGACCGCGCCGATCCCGGGCAGGTCGATCATCCGGTCGAACGTGCCGTCGCGTCGATACAGGTCGATTCGATGCTGGGCGTCGATCAGCATCAGCGCGACCAGACGGTCGCCGGCCGCGACGACCGCCGCCAGCGGCGTCCCGCCCTCGGGGATCACGTCGCGCCAGCGCTCTGGCGCGGGGTCGGCGGCGTCGATCGCCACCAGCCGGCCGAGCGGCGCGTCGCGGTCGGTCAGGATGTAGAACGTCGCGTCGTCGTTGTCGACGAACTCGTACTTGGCGTCGGCGCCGTCGAGCAGCGGCACGATGTCGCCGTTGCTGGCCAGGTCGCGGTAGTAAATCCGCGTCCGCGGGTCGGTGCCGATCGAGGCGGTGATGACGAGGTAGCGGCCATCGTGGCTGACCTCGGCGAAGAAATGCAAGTCGGGCATGTCTGGCCGCTCGTAGACCAGCGTGTCGTCTGCCTGCGGGTCGCCGATCCTGTGCAGATAGACGCGGTTGTGGCTGTTCTGCCGCGAGGTCGGGACGCTGCCCGGCTCGGGGTAGCGACTGTAGTAGAAGCCCGATCCGTCCGGCAGCCAGGCGATGTTGGAGAACTTGCACCAGCGCAGCTCGTCGGACAGGTCAGCGCCGCTCTCGACGTCGCGCACGCGGATCGTCTGCCAGTCGCTGCCGCTCTCGGCCAGCGCGTAGGCCAGCAGCCGGCCATCGCGCGAGGCCGCCTGGTTCGTCGTCGCGACCGTGCCATCATCGGAGAGCTGGTTGACGTCCAGCAGCGTCCGCGGCTCGGCGTCGAGCGCCTCACGAACGGTCAGCAGCGGCTGGTTCAGCAGGCCGGGATTGTGGAAGGCGAAGTAGCGCCCGCCGCGCTTCATCGGCGCGGAGTCTTTGGGGTAGTCCCACAGCTCCGTCAGCCGCTCGTGGATGCGCTCCCGCTTGGGAGCATGCTCGCCGAGCCACGCCTGCGTCCGCGCGTTCTGCGCTTCGGTCCAGGCCAGCACCTCGGGATCGGCTGCATCCTCTAGCCAGCGATACGGGTCGGCCACTGGCGTGCCGTGGTAGTCCTCGACAACATCGACGGTGCGGGTCACGATCGGCTTCAGTGTCATCTGGGGAACCTCCGGTGTCGTTCATCAGCGTCTACGACGCTATCGTACCGGAGAGATGGATTCTGTTGGCTCCATACGGGACAGGCCCGGTCCTGTCCCTACGAAACCATCCCCGTCCCCCGTCCCTCGTCCGCCGTCCCCCAATCTGCTACCGTCATGCCCGGACAGACGGACGAGACAGGAGTTCAGGAAGCATGGCCGAACAGCCGCTGGTGGGCGTGATTATGGGGTCGCGCTCGGACTGGGAGACGATGGCGCATGCGGTCGAGACGCTGGAGGCGCTCGGCGTGCCGTACGAGACGCGCGTCGTCTCGGCGCACCGCACGCCGGACCTGCTGTTCGAGTACGCCGGCAGCGCCGAGGCGCGCGGGCTGGAGGTCATCATCGCCGGCGCCGGTGGCGCGGCGCACCTGCCGGGCATGGCCGCGGCGAAGACGGTCCTGCCGGTCCTCGGGGTGCCGGTCGAATCCCGCGCGCTGAAGGGCATGGACTCGCTGCTGTCGATCGTCCAGATGCCGGCCGGCATCCCGGTCGGAACGCTGGCGATCGGCCGGGCTGGCGCGGTCAACGCCGCGCTGCTGGCCGCCGCGATCGTCGGCGCGAACCGGCCGGCGATCCGCGCCGCGCTCCACGAATGGCGGGCGCGGCAGACTCAGACTGTCCTCGATCACCCCGACCCACGGGAGGGCAGCTAGATGATCCGCGTCGGCATCATCGGCGGTGGCCAGCTCGGCCGCATGCTGGCGCTGGCCGGCTACCCGCTCGGCCTGCGCTTCCGCTTCCTCGACCCCTCGCCGGACGCGCCCGTCGCCGACCTCGGCGAGCTGATCGTCGGCGCCTACGACGATCCCGACGCCCTCGCCCGCTTCGCCGAGGGGCTGGATGTCGTCACCTACGAGTTCGAGAACGTGCCGGCCCACGTCGCGCGCGCGCTGGAGCGCCAGGTCCCGGTCTACCCGCCGCCGGCCGCGCTCGATGTCGCCCAGGACCGCCTGTCGGAGAAGACGTTCTTCAACGCGCTCGGCATCCCGACCCCGCGCTACGTCGCCGTCGACGACCGGGCCGGGCTGGACGCCGCCGTCGCCGAGCTGGGCCTGCCGGCCGTGCTGAAGACGCGGCGCGAGGGGTACGACGGCAAAGGTCAGGCCATCCTCCGCGACGCCGCCGACCTCGACGCCGCCTGGCAGACGCTCGGCGGCCGGCCGCTGATCCTGGAGGCGTTCGTCCCCTACGATCGCGAGTTGGCGATCCTCGCCGCCCGTGGTCGCGACGGCTCAGTGGCGGTCTGGCCCGTCGTCGAGATCGAGCAGGTCGGTGGGATGCTCCACCGCGCCTTCGTCCCGGCCCGTCGTGTCGATGACATACTGGCAGCGACGGCCCGCGGTTATGTCGAGATCGCGATGGCGGAGCTGGACTACGTCGGCGTGCTGGCGATCGAGCTGTTCCAGGTCGGCGATGCGTTGCTGGTCAATGAGATGGCCCCGCGCGTCCACAACTCCGGCCACTGGACGATCGAGGGCGCCAGAACAAGCCAGTTCGAAAACCACCTGCGCGCCATCCTCGGCTATCCACTCGGTGAGACCGACGCGCTCGGCGCGATCGGCCTCCAGAACCTGATCGGCGAGATGCCCGACCCGTCCGCGATCCTCGCGATCCCCGACGCGCACCTCCACCACTACGGCAAGGCCCCACGGCCCGGCCGCAAGCTCGGCCACATCACCGTCCGCGCCGCCGACGAGGTGACGCGAGACGAGCGGCTGGCGGGGGTTGATGCTCGGGCGCGCCCGACGCGCAGTCGCACGACATCGCCTCACCCGACCTCTCCCTGATCACGTGGACATCGGGCACGATCACTAGCGGACGGCGGGCGGCGGCGTGCACTCGGGGTGACCTGGCGCACGCCATCGTCGACGGCCCAGCCCGGGTCACGATCGTCGATGTCGGCGATTAATTCATTGGCTGTGGTGGTGTCGCTCAATGGCAAGCGACGTGAAATTCGTGCCAATACTACGTTAACGGTGCCCGGAATGGCCATTTCCTGATTCTTATGCTACAGTGGATCAGGCAACTGTGACAGTCGAAAAGAGCATTGAGTACAGCGACCAGCGTGATCTGTCATGTAATTGGGTACGGTAGGCCCCCTTCCCTCTGTCATCCTGAACGGGGTGAAGGATCCGTTTTCCCGTCTGGAAACCGAGAAACGGGGAGGACGGATGTTTCGCTCGGGGTGCCCTCTGGGCCACACATGACAGAGGCACAGGTGGCTGCCGACCGGACACTTCATGGCAGTCGCTGTATTGAGTGCTCCGACTAGGATGACGTGTCAGGTTGGCAGCCTCCCCGCACCTTGTCATCCTCTGCCCAGAGGGCGCCCGCGCAGCCGAAGGATCTCCCTGCGTTCGACTGTATCCAGCCAGGGGAGATTCCTCGCTGCGGCTCGGAATGACAACGAGCGGTGGTAGCTGTCGCACCACAGTACAGGACACATCACGCTAGTCGCTGTATTGAGCGATGTTCGCCGAACGATTCGTCAGGCTATCCGCCGCTCTAGCTGTCGTGCTATCGGTGTTCGCGCTTTCTGGCCACGCCTGGGCGGACGGCTCGCGCGATGAGACTCAGGATATAGGAACGCAGTACTCACGGGTCGACGGTGTGCCAACTCCGATCACGGTTGGCTCAATCGTCGCAGTTGGTCACCTCAAGGACAGTGAGCGCGGTTCTGCGGATGACGAGTGCTCCTTCGGGAAGGTGGAGGTCGGTGCTGTCGGCGATCACGACGGCCAACCCTCTGAGATCGTAATTCGCGTAACCGAAGACTGCACGATGGTCGTTCAATCAGTTCGTGAACCTAGTAGAACACCGGCGAGACCAGCTTCAATCGCCGCTACATCTGAGGCATCGATCCTCGCAACCGCAACACTTGGTGTTGCTTGGTCAACATATAACGACAAGATCGGCATCGATCTAACGTACGTGTACGCAGAACTCACCTATCTTGACGACGGGTCAGCGGTCTACGGCGGATACAACGAGTGGCACGACTGCTACGCCGCGCCGGATGGCTGGAGTCAACGCTACTGCTATACCGCGTGGTCTCCTGGAGGTCCGTCGGAGGTCTGGTCCTGGACGTTGGGTGGATTCCAGTACGCGGGTGGTAACTGGCTACACGAGCACCAGGCCGAATACGATGGTTGGCCGGGAGGCAGCTACAACTACTAGTGCTCGCATACCGGCTCGCTCGTCCCCGGTGGCTACTGGCACTGTGGAGGAGGACGCTATACCTGATTCTACCCGACACTAGCAGCGTAGCGAAACGGACCGGCGAATGTCCCAGGGGCTATGGCTCGATCTCATATGGCTGATTCCCGGGTGTTCGCTGTTCCTAACCTGGTACGGCCTGTCTCGCTCGTCGTGGAAGGCGATGCTCATCGCCGCGGCGCTGTCGTTCGTGTTTGGCGTGATCACGGTCTTCAGCATCGGTATCTTCCTGTTCGCCTTCTGTGTTCTCCAGCTTGTCGCCGTCGTTCTACTGCGCTGGAATACGTGAGGGGCACGAAGGTCGAACGAGGTACGTTGGCGGTCGGTAGTCAACGGTGCTCGCCGCTTCAGGATGGTCGGTCTCTGCGCCGCAGCGCGTCGAACGCCAAGACCAGCGCAACCCCGATCGCCGCGCCGACCAGGATCGGCAGGCCGCTGCTATCGAGCCGGCCGAGCAGCGCGATGCCGAGCAGGAAGCCCAGCAGGACCGCGGCGGCCTGAACGAGCGGGTTCTTTCGGCGGCGTGGCGGCATCTCGCTCATCAATCGTTCTTGCGCTGATCGTGCGCGACGCCGAGCGCGACGCCGATGGCAACGCCGATCGAGATACCCAGGGAGACGTTGCCCATTGCGGCGCCGCGATCGGCGCCGATCGCGACGCCAAGCGGGAGGCCGACGATCATCCCCTGCTGCTGGCGTGGCTTCTGCTTGTCGTCCGGGTCCCGGTTATCGCTCATCCTGCCTCCTTTACCCTGACCCTACCGCATGTCGCGATCCAGCGGCCAGATCGGCCGGCGGACGCGGCGGTAGGGAAAGCTGAGCAGATCCGGCGAGGAGAGTCCTGGCCCAGCGACCTCGATGATGCCGGCTGCCAGTGGCCCGAACGCGGCCCGGAAGTGGACGCTCGACTTCAGAACGATGATCCGGCGCGACTCCGGCTCGATCCCTGCCGCACGCAGCAGCTCCGGGTCGAGCGCCTGGACGCGGTTCGTCGCAACGATCACCTCGACCGGCGGGTCGCCCACCTCGATGACCGCCGACGACCCCAGCCGCGTCGTCGTCCCGGTTCCCATCGGACCGCGATTCACAAAGGTGAGGTCGCCAGTCCAGCGCACCCGCGCGTCGAGCTCCAGCGTCGGGCCGTGGAGGTGGTCGGTCTTGCCGCCCAGTCGTAGCCTGCCGCGATTGCCTGCGCCGATCAGCTCTGCCTGACGCACCGTCTCGGGATCGGCGATCATCGCGACAACCGCGCTTTCGGCACGCGCCGCCAGCAGCGCGGCCAGGATCGTCGTGCCATCCCCCGACGCGCCCCCGCCGGGGTTGTCGGCGACATCTGCCAGCACGACCGGCCCGCGCTCCGCCGCCATCGCCAGCGAGACCGCTGCATCGACCGGGGTCAGGTCCGACTCGAACAGCGATCGTCTCTCCCAGCAGGCGGCTGCCAGCCGGTCGGCGATCG
This sequence comes from Thermomicrobiales bacterium, assembly GCA_037045155.1. NCBI lineage: Bacteria > Pseudomonadati > Thermomicrobiota > Thermomicrobia > Thermomicrobiales > Thermomicrobiales bacterium. The sequence goes on along the minus strand of JBAOIG010000005.1, from coordinate 662,796 downwards.
CGTTCGCCGCCGCCGGATCGCCGTCGGTCGTCACCAGCACCGCCATCCCCGCGTCGTGGATATCGTTGTAGGGGAAGCCCGAGGCGAGGGCGATCGAGAGCACCGATCGTTCATGACGCGCCTGCTCGGCCAGCAGCGCGAGGTCGCGCATCGGAGTCGGCCCGGCAGTCCACTGCGTCGTCAGCGGGGTCAGTAGCGGAATCTGGCGCAATGCGTGGGTGGGCAGGATCTCGCCGAGCAGCCGCTGCTCCAGCAACCGCACCGCCTGGCTGCCACGCGCATAGGTGTCGATGTGCGGGTAGGTCTCGTAGGCCAGCAGGATGTCGGCATGCTCGACCATCTGCGGAGTCAGGTTCGCGTGCGAGTCGAGAACGACGGCGATCGGCACGTCCGGTCCGACCGCCCGGCGCACGCGGCGCAAGATCTCGCCGTCGGCGTCGTCCAGCGCCTCGGCGACCATCGCGCCATGCAGTGCCAGCAAGACGCCGGCCAGCCCGGCCGGCTCACCGGCCGCGGCCGCGATCCCGCCGACCAGCTCGTTGGCCAATGATTCGAACGCGCCGCGCCGAATGCGGCCGCTGGGTGTTGCCGAGGCGAACAGCGTCGGAACGAGGTCCCAGCGTAGTGCCAGCGACGTGTCGACCATCCCCCCGAGGGCTGTGCCGGCCCCCCGGCTGGTCTCGATGATCGTCCGGCCACGCGCGAGCGCGCGGCGCTGGAAGTCGGTCAGGGTCGTCTGTATCGACGAGAATGTGTTGGTCTCGTGCGAGATCCCGCCGATCGCGACGCGAGGCATAGCCGGACGCTCCGTTCGCTCCGCCGTTCAGATCGGCGCAGTATCAGGCAACACTCGGCAGGCGGCAAGCAGGCGTCGGGTACGTTGCCGGACGTCCTGCTCGCCGCTATCATCGGCGCACCGGATCGTTGCTGGCGATGGAGAGACAACAGTATGCAGACAACTGACGCGTCGGGCTCGCTCGGGACGGCGCCGGTGGATCCATTTACGTATGCGAACGCGGGTCAACCGGCCGGCAAGCGGGAAGTCGACCTCTATGTCCGAACCTATTCGACCTTACTGCGTTCCTCCGGCCCGGTCGATGTAGACGCCCTCATTCCGGCACACCTCAACATCCAGTCCAGCCTGCACGCACAGGCTGCATCCGACCGGCCGGATATGGGCGCGTTCATGTACAGCACGCTTCGGCTGCCGCCGGAGATCGTCACCGTCCGGAATATCCTCCTCGGTCAGGCACATACGGTCTTCGCCGTCCACGGCTATACCGATCTGGACGACTGGACATCGGTGTCGGCGCCAGGCCGACGGCGAAAGTGGCAGTGGGATGGGCGCAGCACGATGGCTGTGATGGTCGGCTCGGCCTCCGACCTCGATGACCTGATCCCGACGATCGTCGGCTGGCAGATCGAGTGGAACAAGATGCACCAGCGCATCAGCGAGACCCCCGAGCTGGCGGCGCTGATCGAGGCAGGCTCGCGCCGGCCGGGCCAGCCTGGCGATGCCGATGGCGGCCAGCGGCTGGAGCAGATCGGCGAGGGGCTGGGGATCGAGCCGGCCGACTGGGCGCGGCTTTGCTCGACCTGGGGTCGCGAACTGTGGCCCAATCTACGCCGGCTGGCCGCGCGCAAGCGCGATCTGCGCCTGCAGATGCTCGGTGGAACCTATCTCGGCTACACACGGTCCGCTCAGCGCTGGTGGGCGCCGGCCGGGCGCAGCTTGTCCGAGCTAGACCTCGGCGGCCGGCCGGTCTACTTCATCTCGTCCAACACCCACTCGCTGGCGAACATCCTCACCGGCACCGCCCGTCGTCGTCGCGACGAGCTGGTGCGTTTCGTCGAGGAGTCGGCACACCCCGACCTGCTGCCGGAGTTGCGCAAGCTGCAGGCCGGCGAAGTTCGCGCGTCGTGGGATAACTTCCTCTACTACACAGCCCGGCTCTACTACACCGCCAACCCCGAAGCGCGCGCCGAGCGCGACGCCGAAGAGGCCGAGCGCGGCGTCGTCACGATCGATCCGACCAGTGCCGTCGATGTCGGCATCCAGATCATGGACCTCGGCAAGATCGACCCGAATGATCTCGACCCGCGTATTCGTGGCTACTGTCCCGGCGGCACAGATGCCGTGATCGTCAACATCAACTACCCGCTCGGCCTGGCGGCGTATCACATCTTCGGTCAGATCGCGACGGGGGTGGATCGGCTCCGCGGGATCTACATCCTCGGCAAAGCTGCAACGCTCAACGCCCGCATCGGCGACGTCATGATCGCCAACGACGTCTACGACGAGCACTCCGGCAACACCTACTGGTTCGCCAACTGCTTCTCCAGCGCCGATCTCGACCCATTCCTCGTCTACGGCTCGACCCTCGACCGCCAGCGCGCCGTCACGGTCAAGGGCACCTATCTGCAAAACCGCGGCTACCTCGACTTCTATTACCGAGAGAGCTTCACGGTCGTCGAGATGGAGGCCGGCCCGTACCTCTCGGCGCTCTACGAGGACGTCGCCCTCACTCGTCACCCGACCAACGAGAGCGTCAACATGAGCCAGCTCCCGGTCGACCTGGGCATCATCCACTACGCCTCGGACACCCCGTACTCCCACGCCCACACCCTCGGCGCGCGAGGCCTGTCGTACTACGGCATGGATTCCACCTACGCCGCCACCCTCGCCATCGTCCGGCGCGTGTTCGAGGACTGCCGGAAGGCGTGACTCTCGGCTCGCGTCTCCGGGGATCCGGGATGCGTGGCCGTCGTCGCTACGACGGCACGAACAGCTGCAAGCCGTCGACCCGCTGGAAGTGCCGAATGTCTGAGTGCCTCGGCGTCGATGTCACCACAAGCGTCACCGCGACATTAGCTTGCTGATTCGACTGGTCTCGCTCTGCGACTCATCCCCGCGCCACCTCCGCCAGGTAGTGGGCGCGGTTGAGCGGGTTCGGGCCGACGCGCGGGCGCGTCGGGGCGGGGGCGGGGACCGGTCGGTAGCCGGCGAAGTGCGACGACCAGCCGCCCTCGCCGCGTGTCAGGCCGGGAAGCTGCTGCTCGATGCCACGCAGCTCGACCGTCGGGATCGTGACGGTGAGATGGCAGGTTGCGCCGTCCACCCGGGTGTCCTCGATCGTTGCGCGCGCCTGGATCAGCGCGCCGCAGATCGTGCCGTAGGTGTCCTCGGGGATCTCCAGCTCCAGCGCGTCGATGGGTTCGCAGACGACAGTCCCGGCCTGCCGGATCGCCTCCAGCAGCACCAGCGGGACGAGCTTGCGGAAGTCGCCGGCCGTGCTGAGGATCGAGTTGAACCCCGGCTGGAAGAGCGTCACGACGCAGTCGATCACCTCCCAGCCAGCCAACCCCTGCTGGAGCGCATCGTAGACTGTCTCCTCGGTTGCGCGGTAGAACGCCAGCGGCAGCGAGCCAAGCTGGCGCTCGTAGCGGATGCCGCTGCCCGGCGCGGCCGGCTCGACGCGGAAGCCGAGCGTCGCATAGTAGGGGTTGCGGCCCTCGAAGATCACCTCCAGCGCTTCGCCGGAATCGACCAGCCGCTCGACGCAGATTGTCCGGCTCGGCCCGAACCAGACGCCGAGGCCGTAATCGCGCGAGAGCGTGTCGGTCAGTACCTCCTTCTGCACGTCGCCATAGAGGCGGACGGAGATCTCGCCGGACTCGTTACGCTGCCGCAGCGAGATGAGCGGGTCCTGCTCGGCCAGCTGCTCCAGCGCCTCGCGCAGCCGGGTGATCTGGCTGCGATCCAGCGGGCGGACGATGCTCTCGAGCGCTGGCGGCGGGAACGCCAGCGGCAGCTCGCGCGCCGCGCCGCCACCCGCGCCGATCCGGTCGCCGATCCGCGCCTCACGCAGCCCGTGCAGCGCGGCAATCTCGCCAGCAACGATCTCGCCGGTCTGGATCGCCGCGCCGCCGGAGAACCGGTCGATCGCCATGATCCGCTCGTCGATCTCCTCGGGCTCGCCCCAGCTACTCTGGCGATGGAGCGATACATGCTGGCGAACGGCAAGCCGGCCGTCGAACAGTCGGACGTAGACAACCTTCTCGCCGCCCGGCCGTCGCGCGATCTTGAACACCGTGCCGCTGGCCGGCGCGTCGGTGTCGCCAACGGCGGGCGGCAGCCATTCCTCAACGCCGGCAAGCAGCGCCGCGACCCCGGCGCCGGTGATTGCCGAGCCGAAGAAGGCCGGCGAGACCTCCCGGTTGGCGACCTGACGGCGCAGCTCGGCGTCGAGGAACGCGGCGGACGGCTCGCCGCCAGTGCGCTCGTACTCCTCGATCACTCGTTCGCTGGCCTCCGCCAGCAGATCGGTCAGTGCCGCCCGCCATGCCGGGGCCGTCCGGTCGACCGGAGTGACAGACGCGGCGCGGTCGCCCAGCCCGTCCGGCCGGTTCAGCGCCACGACCCGCAGTCCGAGCTTCTCACGGATGTCATCCAGCAGCGGCTCGCCGCGCGCGCCGAGGCGGTCGATCTTGTTGATGAAGACGATCAGCGGCAGGCCGGCCGCGCGGATCGCCCGCGCCAGTCGCCGCGTCTGTGGCTGGACCCCCTCGACGGCCGAGACGACGAGCACGACGGCGTCGAGCGCGTCCAGCGCACGCGCCACCTCGGCGATGAAGTCGCCGTGGCCGGGGGTGTCGATCAGGTTGACGGTGAGCTCGCCGAGCCGGAACGACGCCACGGCCGACCAGATCGTGATGCCGCGGGCGCGTTCAAGATCCCGCGAATCGGTCTGCGTCGTGCCCTTGTCGACGCTGCCGGGCGCAGCGATGACGCCGGCCTGGTAGAGGATGCGCTCGGTGAGGGTTGTCTTACCGGCGTCGACATGCGCCAGGATCCCGAGGTTGAGATTCGCCATGCGCGATACCTTCGTCGAAGAAGCAGATGGACGGCTGGTTCTTCAACTGGCGCCGCATGGGACACTCCTTCTCGCTCAGGATCGGGCAACGACGACGGGCGCGGCCCCAACCGCGCGGACGCATCGTAGCAAGTCGCGGCGGTTTGCGCTACTGGCCCCGGTCATCCGGTCATCCTACGGCACTGGCGTCCCCTCGCTCAGGACGACGACAGGCCCGACGGCGTACCAGACCTTTGCAGTTGTCAGGCAGGGATCGAGCGGATCGCCGTCGACCTCACCGCCGGCCATCTCGATGGTGTCGCCGACCTTCGCGACGATTGTTCCGTTCTCATCGCGCAGTTGCACCGTGCCGTCATCGTCGTTCCAGCTATATGCATAGGGCCAGCCGATTGGATATTGTTGACGGTCGCCGATCACCCACAGGCAGCCGTCCACGATGCGGAGCTGCCCGATCAGTAGCGCCATCATGTGCGCGTCGATTGGTATCTGCGTTGGGAAGTTGCGCAGAGTCGCGGGCTTGGGCTGCTGCGAAGGACTGGTTATGACCGTCGCTGGCGAAGTGGCCAAGGGTGTCATATCTGCCGGCGGCGACGACCGGCAGGCTGTGATGAGAATCGTGGCGAGGCTGATGACGACGAGACCGAATCGCACGGGTACGGTGGCTTCTTTCTCATCGGGGCGATGTGCGTTCACTGACCGTCCACCGCAGCATAGGGTCGACCACCGATTCTGCTCAGTAGTGCTATGACTCACATCGCGTCAAGTGCTGACGCACGACGGTCAACGGTGTCCAGGTATGTCAACATCTCATTCCGTATCCGTATGTGTCCAATTTCGTCGAAGAGCCTGGACTGTAGATCAATCACATACTCGGTAGTGACTTCGAATCTCGCAACTATTTCCGTTAGCGGCATCGGTCCTGGTCTCATAAGCCCGAATCGAGCTATTACGAGCTCCTGGTCTTCTTTGGGTAACGCTAGGAGCGTCTTTCGGAGAAGGAAGTGCAATGCAACAGATAAGATGGGTCTATAATGAAGTTCTGTGTCCAGATTCGCCTCAACATCGTTCAGTACCTTCGACTCGAGATTGGCGGTAGCACGAGGCACCGCGATCATCGGGGCAACACTCTGATTCGGATTACGCTGGTCTGCCCTCCTGATGTCGGTCTTGAGAGACTCCTCAGTCCCTGCATCGGTGCAATGCTTCGCCCTGCGTCGTGAGTTGCGTTCACCAGACCGCGCGTCTCTAGGCGATAGGTTTCTTCCATCAGTGCGGACCCCTAGTAGATTCGGTGACTTCGATGGCGACTTCTTATTAGACTGTTCTCCAAGCGACCCTGTCTTGCTAATCCGTTGGAGCTTCTCAATTGCTTTCGCTTGAATCTGTCGAATGCGCTCCCGCGTGAGTCCGTAGATTTGGCCTACTTCCTCGAGCGACCACGGTCTTCCGCCTTCAAGACCGAAGCGCAACTCCAGAATCCTGCGTTCTCGTGTATTGAGATTGCTGAGCAGCGCCGTGACTTCGTCAGCGGCCGAGCGAGACACAACGGCTTCTAAGACGGGGTCCGGCTCCTGACGAAATTGGTCACGGTCATGCTTCGTCCGCTGTTCGTTGGTCAGGGTATCAATCGACAAGATCGGTTGGCTCACGTGAAGAGCCTGGGCTACTCTTGATGTGTCGACCTCTAGCTGCGCGGCCAGTTCCTCAATCATCGGCTCACGACCCAATGCCGATTCCAAGTCTTCGGTTGCTCGATTCACCTTAGTGAGCCATTCGATCATGTGGATCGGTAAACGAATTGTTCGAGATTGATTCGCCAAAGCGCGAGTAATCCGCTGGAATACCCAGCTCGAAGCATAAGTCACGAATCGATAGCCAAGCGAGGGATCGAACCTCACGACCGCGTCGAAGAGGCCACCTGCTCCCTCCTGAAGGAGATCTTCGATCTCCAGGCCGTTTCCGATGTACTTACGCGCGATTCTCGCCACAAGCCAGAGGTTATCCACAACGAGGGACTCACGCGCCGCCAGTGCTTCGCTGCTCCAGCGAGTGATATCACTACCTTTTCGAGCCACCTCCTGCGCGACGGTTGTGCAGTGAATACGCTCTTCTACGCGTGCGAGTCGATGCCCCATCCAGACTTGCATCAGGAAATCACGCGTCCCGTCCGACAGAGATACACCCGCATAGCCGAGTCGTTCGATAACCATTCTGGAATCAGGCGCGCCCTGAATGAGGTCACCGAAGATGTGTTCCGCGACGCGGACATCCTCCACTCGAACATCTCGCACGCCTTGGTGGGATCGCGACGGCACTAGTGGCACGTTAGCGCGCTGAATGAATGTCCGTAGCTCTTCAAGGTGTGGCTGACTCGCTTGGAGTCTCGCGACCGCGACGCTGAGATTTCCCAGTGTGAGATAACCACGGTGCTCGATTGCGCGCTGTAATCGTGGAAGAATATCCAGCTCCATGATCTGCTCGAGATCCTCGCGATCGATGGCCGGTTCGCCGAGCAATTCGCCATCAAGCGCATCGACGATCTCCTCATCGACCTCTTCGTCGTCTTCGAAGAGACCGATAAGGTTGTCGTCGAGGCCATGAAGAAATGAACGATCGGAATCGGCGTCTTCGAAGCTACTGTCAAGAGGATCATCGTCCGTAGCGGTCGTGAAAGGGCGAATCTGCGGGTCCAACTGTCTCGTCTGCGAGTCCCCAACAGGGACTGTGTGTAGAGCTGCAGACGGGAAGTGACTGTCGAACAGAACGAGTTGATTGTAATCCTCAGATTTGGACACGGTGTTTGCTTTGCGGCCCAAGCGCCCTCGAAGACTGCGGGCCACGGTGAGACGCCTCACCCCCAACTCAGCCATCGGTTCTTGATACCAGTGATCGCCGGCGGTCACTCTCGTGGTCCATCCCTATGACACCGGGGGTAATGAGACGTTCCGATCGATCTCAGCTCCCATTTCCCGGAAGCGTTGTGCCACTGTAGCGCCCGCGTGGAAAAAGACACCACGTCTCGTTCGCGGCGCGCAACCTTCGCTTGTAGTCCAGTCACCACAATTGTATAACATCGTGTTCTGGAGTCCGAGCTAACACACCACTATGTATTAGCTGACTAGCGAACAAACTACTTCGATGCCTCGATCAACAGTCACTCCATCGCCACCACCGGCAGCGTAATCCGCGACGGATGCGCGGCGTCGTGGTGGATGGTGTTGTCGGCCGGCTGGGTGTGGTGGTGGCGACCGATCGGCTCGCCGGTGTTCGGGTTCGGGTCGAAGCGCGGGAAGTTGCTCGACGAGATGTCGACCCGGATGCGGTGGCCGCGACCGAAGACCGCGCCGGTGCCGTACATCGGGATCGTCAGCTCGTAGACCTCCCCCGGCGTCATCATCGTCGGGCTGGCCGGATCGTCGCGGTAGCGGCAGCGGAAGATCGTGTCGGAGAGGTTCAGCGCGTAGCCGTGCGGGTAGTCGGCCGACGGCGGGAAGACGTCCACCAGCTTCACGGTGAAGTCAGTATCCGGCGCGGAGGATGAGATGTGGAGCGTCGCCTCCAGTGCGCCGATGACCTGCAGCGGCTCGGCTAGTGGCTCGGTCTGGAAGACGACGATATCGTCGCGCGCTGCCAGTGGCATGCCACTCTCCGGGTCGCGCTGGTCCTGCCCGCCGATCGAGACGACGCTGTTCCAGCGCTGCTCGTAGGTGATCCGACCGCGCTCGTCGCCGACGATCGGGATCGCGTCGGAGAGCGATGAGAGGTTGCCGCCGACGGTCGGGACCGGGTTGGCCGGATCGTAGCGGAACGTGGTCGATGCCCCGCCTGCTTCCGCCTGCGTGGTTCCGAGGCCGCCATCGGGGCGGAGATAGAACGCCACCGGTGTCGTGCCGGGCAGCGGGAATACGTCTGTCTCGCGCCAGTGCCCGCCACGCCAGAGCTTGCCGTCGCGGGTGCGTCGGGTCGCGCTGCCGCCGTCGCCCATGACGAATACGCGCGCGGCCGGCTCCTCGCCGACGCCGTTGTCGATCCCCTTGAGCCAGTGGTCGAACCAGCGCAGGTGCAGGTGGTCGAACGTCTCGGCCAGGTTGCCGGCCACCGGCGCGGTCGGGCCGAGCTCGACGTCACCCGAGTAGCTGACGTCGACCATCCCGTGCGTCCACGGCCCCATCAGCAGCCGGACTGGCCCACGCTTGCGCTCGGAGAGGCCGGCGAAGTTCTCCAGCGTCGCCCGGGTGTACGAGTCGTACCAGGCGCCGCAGAGCAGCATCGGCACGTCGGAGTGGTTGTCCCAGAACTTCGCGAAGTTGAGGCCAGGGTGGTCCCAGTACTCGCTGTAGTCCCCGCGGGTGTACAGGTCCAGCGCCCAGCGCTCGATTGAGGGAACCATCGCCAGCGGCGACAGGCCTGGCCGCAACGGCAGCTGGCGCAGCCATTCCAGCGACGAGACGCTCTCCAGCGCCGCCTTGCGAACCGGATCGACGACAACCTCCGGGTGCGTCGCCGCTTCCATAAACGCCCAGGCCAGGAAGCGCAGCTCCATCGCACCGTTCTGGCGCACCGAGCTGCTGTAGGCGTTCGCGCCGGCCTGATTGACGACCAGCGCCGCCAGGCTGGGCGGGTTCAGCACCGCCGCCGCCGTCTGTGTCCAGCCGAGGTACGACGTCCCGAACATCCCGACCTTGCCGGTAGACCATGGCTGCGCGCCCAGCCACTCGACCGCGTCGTAGCCGTCCTCCGGCTCCTGGGTCAGAAACGCGAACGTGCCCTCCGAACGGTAGCGCCCGCGGCAATCCTGGATCGCGACGACGTAGCCACGCCGCGTGAAGTACTCCGCGCGCATCCGTGTGTCGTCGGCGCGCTTGTTGTACGGAGTCCGGACCAGCAGGACCGGGAACAGCCCCTCGGCGCGGTCGGCCGGGTCATCGAGACGCGCCGGAAAGTACACGTCGGTCGCCAACCGCACCCCGTCGCGCATCGGCATCATCACCTCGAGTGCCGCCAGTACCCCGTACTCGTCAGCCGACTCCGTTGCCCCTCGCCAATCGTCCACACGCTCCTCCTTCGGACTGGTCGTTCTCTGTCAGGACGCATGGTCGCATGAGACCGCGAGATGTGGCGCTCGTCAATGCTCCCCACGAAATTCCCGAATTCCCGATCATATAGAGATCGGGAATTCAGGAATCCGGGAATATGGGATCGAACGACGTCAAGTCCGCCACATCCTCAGGTACGGAGTTGGCGTTCTTGACTGCAGCTCGGCACAGTTATGATGCGCGGGCGTTGGAATGCACTCCCCGTGGAGAGGATAGAGATGAATCATCAGCATACTCCGCAGGCGTTTCTCGCTGGCGCTTCGGTCGATGACGCGGTGTTCGCGCTTCGGCCCGACTATCGCGTCATGTTGCTGGCGGTCGCCCACCTGACGCCCGGCCCGAGCGATGAGGCGAGCGGGACGCTTTTGCAGGAAGCAGAATCAGTTGCGGTCGTGGCGCTTGGCAGCGCGCCGCCCGACCAGCTCCCGCGTGTCGCGACCTGGCGCGATGCCTACCGGGCGTTCGGCGCGAAGCCGCAACGGACCCGGAACAGTCTGGAGGCGCTGCTCCGTCGCGCGCCCACCGGGCTGCCGCGAGTGAACCGGCTCACCGATATCTACAACGCTATCTCAGTCCTCCACCAGATCCCCCTCGGCGGTGAGGATCTGGATCGATACAGTGGCCCGCCGCGGTTGATCCGTGCCACCGGCAGCGAGTCGTTCGACACGATGGCGGATGGCGAGGTCGTGATCGAGCACCCCGAGCCAGGCGAGGTTATCTGGCTCGACGACGCGGGCGTGACCTGTCGTCGCTGGAACTGGCGTCAGGCCCGTCGAACGCAACTGAGTGACACGACGACCTCAGCGCTGTTCATTCTCGACGTGCTTGACCCGGTAACCGACGAGGAACTGCATACCGCCACCGATGCGCTCGTCAATCACCTGTCCCGGATCGGACCGCATCTCGGGATCGCGCGTCGTTTGATCTCCATGGCCGGCGAGCGCGATGGTTGAGGGCTTTCACACCCGACGCTCTTGCCACTAGCAGCCCATCGCCGCTCCGCCGGATCGCGGATCTGCGCCGCCACGGAGCCGGCCAGTCGCCGGGTCGCGGGTGACGGCCTGAACCAGCGCGAACTGCCCGTACGGGGCCGGGTTCGGGACGATCTGGAAGCCGCGTCCGGCCAACTCCGCCTTCACCCAGATCGGAATTCGCGATTCGCAGTCCAGCAGATCGCCTTGACAATCGAAACGCGGGGCCGAGACCGCTTCGACCGCCGAGAGGCCGTGGTCGAGAACGTTCAACAGCGTCTGCAATACCCCGGTGATGATCCGTGTGCCGCCCGGCGCGCCGAGCGCCAGCACCAGCTCGCCATCGCGCAGCACGATCGTCGGGCACATGCCGGTGATCCGCGACTTGCCCGGCGCGATCGAGTTTGGCAGGCCCGGCTGCGGGTTAGCCGCATTCATGATGTTGTTCCAGGTGAAGCCGTAGCCCGGTGAGACGACGCCGCTGCTCGCGCCGAGCGAGTGAGTCAGCGCGATCGCATTGCCGGCGTCATCGACGACGGTGATGTGCGTCGTTGTCGGCGCTTCCGGATAGCGCGGCACGTCGAACCGCTCGCCGGCCTTGATCTTCGCGTACCACTCGTCGGCCCGCTCGTCCGACAGCAGCAGGTCGACCGGCACGTTGTGGAACGTCGGGTCGGCGACCATGCCGTACCAGTCGTGGTAGGCGGCCTTCATTGCATGGCCAACGAGGTCGATGTACTCGACGCTGTTGAGGCCCAGAGCGGCGATGTCCTCATGCTCGATGATCTTCAGGGTCTCGGCCATGCAGACACCGCCGCCGGCCGGCGGATTGGTCAGCACTGTCTGGCCGCGGTAACTCACCCGGATCGGCTCGGAGACGCGCACGCGATAGCTGGCCAGGTCCTCGGCGGTGATGAATGAGCCATTGGCGGCCAGATCGGCGGCCAGCTCCTTCGCTAGGCTGCCCTCGTAGAACTCGCGCGGTCCGCCGTCGGCCAGCCTCCGGAGAGCGCGTGCGTGGTCGGGGTTCACGATCCGCTCGCCGGGCTTGTAGCCGGAGCCGTCGGGCTTGTAGTAGATCGCCCGCGACGTCTCGGTCGCCGCCATCCGTTCGCCGAACGAGATGTGCTGTCCGAAGCCGGGCATGTTCCACAGTTGCCACAGCTCCGGCGTGACGACATGACCTTCCTCCGAGATGCGGATGGCATCCCGCAGCGCGTCCTGCCAGGAGATCGTGCCGAAGCGTTCCAGCAGCTCGGCAATACCGGCGACGGTGCCGGGAGTCATGATCGAGCCGTAGCCGACGTCGTTGACCCGGCCTTCGAGGTGGTAGCCGTAGCCGGTCCAGTCCTGCTCGATGACGATGTCCCGCCACATCTCCGGTGTGGCCTTCGAGCCGGCCGTGCCGTTGAAATCGACACAGACCTCCTCGCCTGCCGCCGTCCGCACCGTCGCGGCGCCGAAGCCGCCGATCCCGCACATCTGCGGGTCGACCACCATCTGGACGAAGGCTGCCGTTACCGCCGCGTCGATTGCATTGCCGCCATTACGCAGGGTTCCAACGCCCGTCTCGACCGCTGGAATCTGTGGCGCCACCACCATCCCGCCCACGTTGCTCTCCCCTCATGCCAGCAAGCTCACCGGATTGCCGGGGATCATCACCGATCGATGCGCCGTCAGCAATGCCCGCCCGCCTCGGATTCGTTGAATGGACTATGCAGGCGGTCAACGTCAGACTGTCCGATCGGCAGCCCGCCCCTTCTCCTGTCATCCTGAGCCGCAGCGAAGGATCTCCCACCCGCTCGATACAGTCCAACGCAGGAGAGATCTTTCGCGTGCGCTCAAGATGACAGGCCACGGGGTAGCTGCCGCGCCAACGTGTGTGCCACTTTGACGTTGGCGACCTATTATGTCGGGCTTGCCAGTCCAGGCTGGGACGGTGCTATTCTGCGTCGTTGGTCGGCAATTTTTCAGACGGGACGGAGTGAATCGGAATATGGGTAATGTGGTGCAGGGCGAGTTCAGCGCGCGGATTGACGAGCTGTTTGCGGAGTGGGACCGCGCCGATAGCCCCGGCGCAGCGATCGCCGTGCTGCTGGGCGGTGAGGTGATCCATCAGCGCGGCTACGGCATGGCGAACCTCGACCACGGGATCCAGATCGCGCCGGACTCGGTCTTTCACGTCGCGTCGGTGTCGAAGCAATTCACCGCGTTCGCGGTCGGCCTGCTCGCCGACGAAGGTAAGCTCTCGCTCGACGACGCAGTTCGCCAATACGTGCCCGAGCTGCCCGACGCGCTCCCTCCGTTCACCATCCGCCAATGCATCCATCACACCAGCGGGCTTCGCGACCAGTATGGATTGTTCCGTCTGGCCGGCTGGCGCGACGATGATACGCAGACCTTCGCCGACGTCCTCGACTTCGCCTACCGGCACGAGCGGCTGAACTTTTCCCCCGGCGACGAGAACCGCTACTGCAATACGAGCTATACGCTGCTGGCGCTCGTGGTCGAACGAGTGAGCGGCCAGTCGTTCCGCTCGTTCGTCCACGAGCGACTGCTCGACCCGGCCGGCATGGCCAGCAGCCACATTCACGACGACCACAGCGCCATCGTCGCCCGTCGCACGAGCGCCTACGCAAAGCGCCCAGGTGAGGACGGCGGAGTCAAGGTCGCTAACTCGACGGTCAGCGCCGTCGGGGCGATCTGTCTGTTCACGACCGTCGAGGATCTGTCCCACTGGGTGCGCAACTACCAGACGCGTGAGGTTGCCGGCCCGATCATGGATCTGGCGATGACGAGCGGCGCGCTGAACAGCGGCGCGCCGACACACTATGGCTTCGGTCTCAGTGTCGGCGCTTATCGTGGTCAGCGGATGATCGGGCATGGTGGGAGCGACTCCGGCTACCGCGCGCAGGTGACATGGTTCCCCGAATCCGATCTCGGCGTTGTAATCCTCTGCAACCTCGGCTCGATGAAGCCGGGCCTGCTGGCGTTGAAGGTCGCTGATATCGTCATCGCCGACCGGCTGGGCGCGGATGATGTCGCCGATGCTTCTGTTGTCGATTTGGCCGAGGACGAGCTGGCGGCGCTGACCGGTGTCTACCACGCGTCGCCGTCCCGGCAGGTGCGCGAGGTGACGCTGCGTGATGGGCTGTTGCGGATGCCATCCTTGTTCGGTGACGATCTCACGCTGACTCCAATCGGTCACCGCCGCTTCCGCGCCGACGAGCCGCCCTTCGAGGTGCGATTCGACGGCCCTGACGACGCGCTGGAGCTGCATGAGATCGATCGCCATGGTGACATGCGCGTCTCCTCGCGCCTGGCGCCGTTCGATCCGGACATCGAGAATCTCGCCGCAACTGTCGGCAGCTACTCCTGTCCCGAGATCGGCGCGATCTACCGGATGAGCCTGAAAGATGGTGTGCTTTCGTTCGGCGAAGGAAAGAACGGTCTGCGCCCGCTGCGGCCGCTCGCGCCAGATTTCTTCGCGATCGACGGCTATGGGGGCAACACACTCGCGGTGACCCGCGATGGCTACGGCAATGTCGCTGGCCTGCAACTCTTCAACGAGCGCATCCGCTACTTGCGCTTCGCTCGACTGTAGCACCGTCGGCACTGGCGATATCGAAGGCTTCTGCGACCCGGCCGGCCATGCCCTGTGAGTTGCGCAACAGTGAGTCATGCGACCAGCGGACGTGTCCGGAACGTATACTCCCTATAGAAAGCGCCGAATATCCGGCGCGGCTCGGTCCTGTCCGGGTCATGAGACTCACGTCTGACCTTGTTGCGTCGCGCCGGCCGTGGTGTTTGCCAGTGGCTGGCGATCCGACAGCAACGCGGGATGCGGGCACATCATCAGGTGTCGTGCGGGCCTGATGGCAAGCAGTTGTGCCGCGCGGATGAGGGTATCTGGAGGAGTGAGACATTGAAGGATGATCGAATCGACGACTTGTATAGCGGCATCGTGGCCGGCCGCCTGAATCGCCGTGACGTGCTGAAGCGCGGCGCCGCGCTCGGGCTGAGCGCGCCGATTATCGCCGGCCTGCTGGCGGCCTGCGGCGGCTCGGAATCCACTCCGACGAGCGCGCCACAAGCGACGACCGCGCCCGGCGGCGAGGCGACCAAGCCAGCCGGCGGTGAAGCGTCGCCCGAGGCTACGACGCCGAGTGGCGGCGAGACACCCGGGCAGGGCCGTGGCAAGGGTGACCTCGTGCGGTTGCTCGTCTGGCAGGCGCCGACCACACTCAACACCCACTTCTCCCAGGGTGACAAGGACGGCCTCGCAGCGCGACTGATCCTTGAGCCACTCGCCAACGTTATGTCTGATGGGTCGCTTCAGCCGGTGCTAGCTGCCGAAATTCCGTCGCTCGAGAACGGCGGCGTCGCGGCCGATGGGATGAGCGTCACCTGGAAGCTCAAACCGGACGTCGTCTGGTCGGACGGCGAGCCGTTCACGGCCGAAGATGTCAAGTTCACCTGGGAATACACGACGAATGTCGACGTCGCCGCAACGACCTTCGCTGTCTATGATGTCATCTCCGCTGTCGAGGTGGTCGACGACCATACGATCACCTTCAAGTACACCGAGCCGAATCCCGGCTGGTTCAGTGCCTTCGCTGGTTCGTTCAATGGCGCGGTGCTGCCAAAGCACATCCTCGCCGACGTCCTCGGAACGGCCGCCCGCAACGCGCCATTCAACCTCAGCCCGATTGGCACCGGCCCGTACAAGCTCAAGGAGTTCCGCCCCGGCGACACCGTCCTCTACGAGATCAACGAGAAGTATCGTGAGGCCGACAAGCCGTACTTCAGCCGGGTCGAGCTGAAGGGCGGCGGCGACGCGACAGCTGCCGCGCGCGCCGTGCTTCAATCGGGCGAAACCGATTATGCGTGGAATCTCCAGATCGAGAAGACCATCGCCGAGCAGATGGCGGCCAGCGCCACCACCGGTGTGCTGATCGCAACCACGGGCAACAGCGTCGAGCAGTTGCTCATCAACTTTGCCGACCCGAACACGGAGGTCGACGGCGCGCGATCGGAGCCCAGCACCCAGCACCCGATCTTCAAGGACAAGCGCGTGCGCGACGCGATTCGTATCTCGTCCGATCGCGAGACGATCGCGACCCAGCTGTACGGCGAAGCCGGCACGGCATCACCAAACACGCTCGTCGCGCCGTCCTCGTTCAAATCCCCGAATACGTCAATGGAGTATGACCTCACCAAGGCGGCCGCGCTCCTCGACGAGGCCGGCTGGACGAAGGATGGCACTGTCCGTAAGAAGGACGGCAAGGATCTGGCCTTGTCCTACATGACGACGGTGAACCCCGTGCGCCAGAAGACACAGGAGATCCTGAAGCAGTCCTGGCAGGAGCTTGGCATCGCCGTTGAGCTCCGCGCGATCGATGCTGGGGTCTTCTTCTCGTCAGACGCTGGCAACCCGGATACGATCTCGCACTTCTACGCCGACATCGGTATGTTCACCAATGGCCCGACCAGCACGTACCCACTGGATTACATGTCGGGCTTCAAGTCGACCGACCCGGCGACGGATCTCGCCCAGAAGTCGAACCAGTGGTCTGGCGGCAACTACAACCGCTGGGTCAACGAGGACTTCAACAAGCTCTGGGTCCAGGCCAAGACCGAGCTCGACCCGGCTAAGCAGGTCAAGCTGTTCATCGGAATGAACGACCTGGTCGTCGACGAAGTCGTCCGGATCGGGCTCGTCCATCGCGGCGGCCTCGTCGGCTTCTCGAAGAAGCTCAAGGGCCACGTCGACTCCTCCTGGGAGATGGAGATCTACGACATCGATAACTGGTACTTCGAGGGCTAGTCATCTCGGTGCATAGGTCTGGCCCGCCCCGCATCGCGCGGGGCGGGCTTTTTCGTGTCAGGCGCGCGCGTTGCAGACATAGATCATCCGCGGACTTGCGCGCGTAAGCGGGCTGCGGTCCCAGTCGCCGTAGACCTCGCGGATGGCCAGCCCGTTGTAGTGCAACAACGCCTCCATCTCGCGCTGGTGTACTCGGAGTATCGACCGGCGTCCGGTTCCGGGTTATTCACGTCAGCCTGTTCGCACCAGCGCGCGGTTCGTGGCCTCGGCAAACTCCCAGACGCCCAGCTCCAGCGGCGGCACGCCGATCGCCGTCAGCGTCGTGCAGACCTGGGTGCGATGCTCGCCCGCGTGGTGCAGCGCCTGAGCGAGCACGACGCCGGCCGGCACATCGCGCTCGACTCCCTCGTCCCAGGGAACGATGAATGTCCGCTCGGCATCGAACGGCGTGGCAAGGAAGCGCTGCCAGCGGTCGGCCATGTCCTCCGCGTGCGTTGTCAGTGTGGCGATGTCTGCCGATTCGATCTCGTCGTTGTGCCAGCTCACGTCCTCTCCGGAGAGCCGCCGATAATAGCTCGCCTCGCTGGACACGATATGGCGCAGCGTGGCGATGATGCTGCCGTAGGTGCCGGTCACTGCCGAGCTCAGCTGCTCGTCTGACAGGCCGCGGCATGTATCGAGGACGAGGTTCGTCGCCCAGGCGCTATGGTTGAAGGCATCGACCAATCCGTCATTCATGGATCATCCTCTCGTAGTGGGCCGAAGAGACGGAGACCGATCGATCCGAGCGACGGCCGAGTCGGATGGTAGCAGGTCAAACGGGCTGGTTATGGTGCTGAGTGGTGACCGACAGTCTCGACACCGGCCGATTGTGCGTGCGCTAAACGCCGGGTCTAGCCGGCCAGATGGTAGAAGCCGCCGAGGATTGCGCCGTAGATCAGGTGGGCGGCGAAGACGACCAGTGGTGTTCGCCGGCCATAGTGGAGCGCGAGAAATCCGGGCGGTTCGAGTTGGCGCGTCGGGGTCGGGCCGCGCTGCTCCCCGGCCATTCGCGGGTGCATCCCCGGCAGGAACGCCATGCCGACCGTCAGGACGAATGTCGCCTGGACGATGCCGATCACCACGCCGGCCCACCATGTTGCGCGGCCCCAGCTCTCAAAGGCGGCTGCGTAGACGAAGGCAAACAGCCAGCCATTGGCGAAATGGATCATCGTCCCGAACAGTTGGGCGCGGTCGTGGTCGGGTGTCAACATCGTGCCCAGCATGAAGGGGATGCTCATCCGCGTCAGCCGCAGGCCCTGCGCCGCCGACACGATGCCGGTCAGAAAGACCGTCGCGACGAATCCCCAGAGGATCACACCCGTCCAGTTCATCAAGTTAGCCCGGCTTCCATTATGTTCGGCATATGCGTGGGAACATCGCGCTGCGCCGGCGGCGCGGAGAGCGCCAGCGCAGCGTTGATCAGGCCGATGTGGCTGAACCCTTGCGGGAAGTTGCCCAGCGCTGCGCCGTCGCGCGGGTCGATCTCCTCGGCGAGGAGCCCGACGTCATTGGCGCAGGCGAGTAGCCGATCGAAGCGTGCGGTCGCGCCAGCCTGGTCGCCGGATTTCGCCTGGCACTGGATCGCCCAGAAGGCGCAGATGGCGAACGTTCCCTCGTCGGGCACTTCCCCCGGCGTCCGATAGCGGTAGACGAATGCGCCGTTGCCCAGCTGCCGATCCACCGCTGCCCACGTCGAGCGCATCCGCAGGCTGCTGGCGTCGACGAAGCCGTAGAGCGGTATCGTCAGGACGCTGGCGTCCAGCTGATCGCCGCCCAATGCTCCGGCATAGGCGTCCAGCCGCGGATTGAATGCCTGCTGTTCGATCGCAGCGCGAATTGCGCTCCGCTCGGCGACGAACCGCGCGACCGGGAGCTCGAACCCCTGCGTGTGCTGGAGCGCCAGCAGCCGGTCGAGCGCGACCCAGCACAGCAGCTTCGAGTGGGTGTGGTGCTGAAGCGGGCCGCGCGGCTCCCAGATGCCACTGTCGGGCTCGCGCCAGCGCCGGCAGACCGTCTCCCCCAGCCCGCGAAGCAGCGTCGCTGTCTGCCGGTCGATCTTGCCGCCGCGCGCGACGAGCTGCCATGCGGCGTCAATTACCTCTCCGTAGACATCGAGCTGTAACTGCCCCTGCGCGCCATTGCCGACACGCACCGGCTGGGACTGCGCGAATCCTTCGAGATGCTGAAGCTCTCGCTCGCCCCGCGGTTGCCGGCCGTAGACATCGTAAAGTACCCGAAGGTTCGGCCACGAGAGTCGTGTCGAATGCAGCGTCCAGCTCACGAACGCCTCTGCCTCTTCTGTGTAGCCAAGATCGTAGAGTGCCCGGACGGTGAAGGAAGCATCGCGGAGCCAGCAGAAGCGATAGTCCCAGTTCTTGTCGCCGCCGGGTTGTTCGGGGAGTGACGTCGTCGGCGCGGCGATGATTGCGCCGGACGGGGCGAACGTCAGGAGCTTGAGCGTGATCGCGCTGCGGACGACCGCTTCGCGATACGGTCCGTCGTACTGACAGCGGCCGGCCCACGCGCTCCACCACGCGCCCGCGCGCTCGATCCGCTCGCGCGCCGCGTCGCCGAGCGGAGGAATGACCGCCGGCCCGTCGCTGGAGAAGCCGAGCGAGAGATACCGCCGCTGCCCCGCTTGCACGGGCGCACTGCCCGATGCGGTTTGCCCGTCACGACTGATCGTAAGGGGGATATCGCTCTGCAAGTAAAGCGCGCCGCCCGCCTCGCACCAGATTCCGAAACCATGGCGATCGACGAGCCGGAGGCTGTCAAGCCCGAAACCGGGTCGGGGGGCATATTCGACCTCGATGACGACCTCGCCGGCCAGCCCTTCGATCTCCCGGAGGATCTCGTGCTCCGGCACGAGCATCGTGCGCTTGTCTCGTTCGTCCACGACCGGCATCAGGTCACGCACGACGCATGCGCCACCAGACGTGCGGTAGGTGGTCTCGACGATGGCCGTGCCGGGCAGATAGCGGCGCTGAATCTCAGCGTCCCCGACTGGTCGAATGCGAAACGTGCCGCCGCGACCCTGGTCGAGGATCGCGGCGAAGATGGCGTTGCTATCGAAGCGAGGCCAGCAGAGCCAGTCGATCGCGCCGTCGCGCCCGATCAGCGCGGCGCTCCGGCAGTTGCCGATCAGGCTGTAGTCGGAAATCGGCGGATAGGCGGCGGGTGGGCATGAGCCGCCCGCCGCCCGCGTATGCGGCGTCATCGAATCAGCCGTGGGCCAGCCCACCGTCGCCGGCCGGCTCGTGATCGAACGAGCCAGCGGCGTCGGGGTTTGCGCCCGGCTCAACGCCGATGCCGAGGTGGTCGACCAGCTCGCCGCCGAGCCAGCCGCCGACGACCGCGATGCCTGAGCCGACGATCTGGAGGACGAGCGCCAACGCCGATGGGTTGCTGTGGTCGTGCAGGAACCAGGCGATGATGAACAGGACGACGGCAACGAACATGCTCGCGCCGTGGGTCAGCCCGACCCGCTTCGCCCGCGTCCCGTTGGGGATTGCAGTCCAGTCAATGAATCCGAATACGGCGGCAATGAGGCCGGCGATGATTCCAGCCGCGATCATGTAGTACGCAGCCGCTGAGAGGCTGGTCCAGCCGAAGATCCGGTTGATGATGTCGAACAGTGTCGCCGTCGCCAGAAGTCCCAGCGGGAAGACGATCAGCTGTTGGTGAATCGGATGGCCGAAAAGTCGTGCTCTGCTGCGCATGGCAGGCTCCCTTTCTACTTGAAGCACGATGCGATACGCCGCGAGCCAGGAGATGTACCCGTAGTGTCAGGCGAGTAACGTCTTCAGCTCGATGCTTTCGTCGGCAAGCTGGTCGGCGGTGACGGGCGTGCCGGCCCGTAGCATCCTCCGTCCCGCCGA
Source organism: Thermomicrobiales bacterium (assembly GCA_037045155.1). Lineage (NCBI taxonomy): Bacteria > Pseudomonadati > Thermomicrobiota > Thermomicrobia > Thermomicrobiales > Thermomicrobiales bacterium. The sequence goes on along the minus strand of JBAOIG010000005.1, from coordinate 642,108 downwards.
GAAATCCTTGAATCGGTTCGCGGACAATGCCGCGCGTAGCTCGCCGCTCGCGAGATAGAACGCCGACCACGACCCGCTGGCAACGGCGCCTCGGAAGATCACCTCGTCGTGATCGCGAGTCGTGCCGGCCACCTGCAGGCTGATGTCGTAGTGGTCGGACCAGAAATACGGCACCGGGTCGTACGGCTTATCCTGCCCGAGCATCACCTTCGCCGCCGCAACCGCCTGGTTGCCGGCGTGGTCGAAGTGCTCGATTCGCAGCCGTCGACCGTACCGTTGGCTCCACCAGTTGGCGACATCACCGGCCGCGAAAACATCTGGCAGGCTCGTCCGGCAGTATTCATCGACGACGATGCCGTTCTCGATCTCGATCCCCGACCCCTCGAGCCACTGTGTGTTCGGTATGACCCCGATTCCCACGACAACCATGTCGCAAGGAACGGCGTGGCCAGAAGCCATGACAACCCGCTGGACTCGGCCATTGCCCTCGAAGCCGGTAACTCTCTCGCCGGTAAACATCTCGACGCCGTGGCTGCGATGGATACCGACGATCCGCTCGGCCACCTCGTGGCCCAGCGCGGGCGCCAGCGGCACAGGCTGTGACTCAATCGTCGTCACATGTTTGCCGAGTGTGCGAGCCGATGCCGCGAGCTCAGCGCCGATGAATCCCATCCCGGCAATCGCCACGTTCTCAGCGTTGGCAAGGTCGTCGCGGATCGCCCGTGAATCGGCCAGGGTGCGCAGGTAGTGGATGCCGGCGAGCTCGTGGCCCGGGACCGTCATCCGCCTTGGTGAAGCGCCGGTTACGATCAGCAACTGGTCGTATTCCAACGTCTCACCGTCGTCCAGTGTCACGCTCTTGCTCGTCGGATCGAGGCT